>DATJRE010000152.1:0-14036 GCA_035505095.1 Bryobacteraceae bacterium
GGACTTTACGTGGGCCGCAATGAGGGCAACCCGCCGGAACCCATCGAGTCCGGGCTGAAGAGCCTCACGGCATCGCTCCATCCGGGCCTGTATTACATTCCCAATTCGGCGCAAGGGCCGGTTTCGGGCGGCGGGCCGTACCGCACGCAATTCCCCAAGTACTACTTCCAGAACCGCGCCACCACCAAGCTGCACAGCGAGCTGGGCATGCCCAACGTGGTCACCCTGGACAGCCTGAAGCAGATGATGCCGGAGGCCGACCGCTGGCCGCAGGGCGACGTGTGGGGCATGCACGATTTCACCATCACCGGCGCGCAGGGCGCCTCCACCTGGCGCGACATGATTGAGAATACCTACGGCGGCGCCAAAAGCGCGGCCGAGTTCGTGGAGCTGTCGCAGTTCATCGATTACGATGGCTACCGCGCCATGTTCGAGGCCCAGGGCAAGAACCGCATGGGCGTGCTGTTGTGGATGAGCCATCCCTGCTGGCCGTCGTTCGTGTGGCAGACTTACGACTATTACTTCGACCAGAGCGGCGGCTATTTCGGCAGCAAGAAGGGGTCGGAGCCGCTGCACATCCAGTGGAATCCGGTGACCGATAATGTGGAAGTGGTCAACTACAGCGGCGGCCATGCCACCGGCCTCACGGCGCAGGCGGAGATCCTGAACATGGACGGGTCCCGGCAGTGGGAGAAGACCGCCACGCTCGATTCCACCGAAGACAGCGTGCAGGCGCCCATCAAGCTGGAATACCCCGCGGGCCTGACGCCGGTGCACTTCATCCGCCTGCGGTTGACGCGCGGCGGGCAGACGGTGTCCGACAATTTCTACCTGCGCGGCACCGAGGAGTACAACTTCAAGGCCATCCGCAGCCTGCCGAAAGTGGAAGTCACCGCCAGCGTGAAGACCGAGCGGCAAGGATCGCGATGGCTGCTGACCACCGAACTGAAGAACACGTCCAGGCAGCCGGCCCTGATGGTGCGGGTGAAGGTGGTGCGCGAAAAGAGCGGCGACCGCATTTTGCCGGTGATCTCCAGCGACAACTACATCGCGCTGATGCCGGGCGAGCGGCGCACCATCCGCACCGGGCTGGAGAATGCCGATACACGCGGCGAGCGTCCGCGCGTTATAGTGGAGGGCTTCAACGTCGCAGAAAAAGCAGACAAGGACCACTAGTGACCAACCGTTCCTCTCAGGCCGTACCGGTCTTCCTGGCGTTTCTGGCGATGGGTTTCGCCGACGCCGCAGGGCCGTTCGTGAGCCTCGCCAAAAAGCAGTTCAGCCTGGATAATTTCGCCGCCCTGCTGATCGCCTTTATGGGCTTCATCATGTTCGGCGTCCTCTCCGTACCGATGGGCGTGTACCAGGACAAAAAGGGCAAGAAATTCGTCCTCATGCTGGGGCTTGCCATCATGCTGGCGGGCGTGCTCATTCCCGCGATTTTCGGCTTCTCCACGTTTCCGGTGTTCCTGCTCACCATGCTGCTGCTGGGCGCCGGGGCCACCATTCTGCAGGTTGCCGGCAATCCGCTGATGCGCGATGTCTCGCCGGAAGGCACTTATTCCAGCAACCTCTCCATGGGGCAGTTCGTGAAAGCCATCGGGTCGCTTTCGGGACCGGTGATTCCGGTGGTGGCCCTGCGCTGGTTCGGGCTGAGCTGGGGTGTGATCTTTCCGGTGTTCAGCGTGGCCATTGCCATCGCCCTGGTCGCGGCGGCCACGCTGCGCGTCGGCGTGGCCAAGCCGGACCGGCGCTCGGCCACCCTGGGGTCGTGCCTCGGCCTGCTGCGCAGCGGCTTCGTGTTGACCATGGTGCTGGCTATCTTCCTGTATGTCGGCGCGGAGGTGTGCGTCAGCGCCAACATCCCGCTGTATCTGAAGGAGCGCTTTGGGGTGGATATCGAAAAACTCGGCCTGCTGGGCACCGGGCTGTTCTTCGCCGCGCTCACGGTGGGGCGTTTTTCGGGCGGCGTGGTGCTGCGCTGGATGGCCCCCAGAACCTTCCTGCGCATCACCTCGGTGCTCTCCATCGTGGGCTTGCTGGGCCTCTTCGTGCCCTCCAAAATCATCGCCACGGCCGCGTTCGCGCTGGTCGGACTCGGCTTCGCCAACGTGTTCCCGCTGATCTTCTCCATCACCGTGGACCGCATGCCGGAGGACGCCAACGCGCTTTCCGGCCTGCTGGTGATGGCCATCGTGGGCGGCGCTTTCCTGCCTCCGCTAATGGGATTTGTCTCCGATGCCACCGGCTCGGTCCGCACCGGCTTCCTGGTGCCCATTGCCGCTCTGGCATACATCGCCTGGTTGGGTTTCGCCAGCGCAGCCGCCGCCAGCACGGCCGCGGAGGCTTAGCCCATGCCCGCCAAAATCGCGCAGGACCCACGCATTGTGATGACCCTCGATGCCGGCCGCACCGGGCTGAAGTTTTCGGCCATTCGCGGAACCGAATTGCTGGCCGGTCCCTCCTCGCGGCCTACCGACGCCGACGACCGCGACCGCTGCCTGGCCAATATCATTGCCGGTTTCGAAGACCTGCGGCAGCTTCTGCCCCAGCCGCCCGCGGCGATCAGTTTTGCGTTCCCCGGGCCGGCCGATTATCCGCAGGGCATCATCGCCGGCCTGAAGAACTTCGAGGCCTTCCGCGATCCGGTGCCGCTGGGGCCGATCCTCGAAGAGCGCTTCGGCATCCCGGTCTTCATCAACAACGATGGCGACCTGTTCGTGTACGGCGAGGCCATCGCGGGCTTCCTGCCCTACGTGAACGGGATGCTGGAAGCGGCCGGCAATCCCAAGCGCTACCACAACCTGTTCGGACTCACCCTGGGCACCGGGCTGGGCGGCGGCATCGTGCGCAACGGCGAGTTGTGGATCGGCGATAACTCCGCCGGCGGCGAAGCCTGGCTGCTGCGCAACCGGCTGAATCCTTCGGTGAATGCCGAAGAAGGCGCTTCCATCCGCGGCGTGCGGCGGGTGTACGCCGAGCTGTGCGGGATTGCCGAGAGCGATGCGCCAGAGCCGCGCAGCCTGGCCGAAATCGCCATGGGGGCGGCGCCCGGCAATGCCGAAGCGGCCCTGGAAGCCTTCGGCCGGCTGGGCGACGTGGCGGGAGACGTGTTGGCGCAGGCGCTCACTTTGATCGACGGGCTGGCGGTGATCGGCGGCGGCATCGCCGGGGCGCATCCACTGTTTCTGCCACGCCTCACCGCCGCCATAAACGCCACCTACGATGGCTACACTCCGCCCATGCGGCGGCTGGCGCCGGTGGCCTTCAACTTCGAAGACGCCCACCAACGCCAGGATTTTCTGCGGGGGGAAGTGCGCTCGGTTGAGGTGCCCGGCTCAGGGCGGCGGATCAGCTACGATCCCATGCGCCGCACGGCCGTGGGCCTCACCCGCCTCGGCACCAGCGAGGCCGTGGCCGTGGGCGCGTACGCCTTCGCGCTGCGCGAACTGGATACGCGCGGGAAGTAACCGCCGCTTCGGGCCGCTGCCCTATGCCGGCCTCGGCTGGAATACCGCCGCCCGGATGGGAAGCAGATCCGGCGCGGTGGCCCGATAGGGGCGCGGCAGGTACGAGGGGACGGACAGGCGCCGCCCGGCATGCGAGCCGCCCCGCCAGCTTATCCTGAAAACTAGATGCCGTCTGCCGCCGCGGTTCCCCGCGCCTCCCTCTGGCGCGCCGTTACCCGCTTCGAAGCCGGGAAGGTGCGCCCCTGGATGGGGCTGCGGCACACCATCGGAATCGTGCTGCCGGTGGTGGCCGGGGCGATGGCCGGGAATACCGCCGCCGGCATGATCGCGGGCCTCGGCGCGCTCAACGTGGCGGTTGGCGATGGCACCGATCCCTACGCCTTCCGCGCGCGGCGCATGCTCATCGCCAGCCTGTGCTGCTCCCTGGCCGTGGTGGTGGGCGGCCTCTCCGGAGGCACCTGGGTGCTGCCGCCGATGCTCGCCGCGGGCGCCTTTGCGGCGGGCATGATGGTCTCGCTGGGCACCGCCGAAGCGGATATCGGAACCATCACCCTGGTCACCCTCATCGTCTTTCTGGCCAAGCCTCTGCATTCCGAACAGGCGCTCACCTCCGGATTACTGGCGCTGGGCGGCGGGCTATTTCAGACGGCGCTGGTTCTGGCGGCCTGGCCTCTGCGGCGCTATGGGCCCGAAAGCCGCGCCCTGTCGGCCCTCTACCGGGAGTTGGCGCGCGCGGCGGCGGCCGATTCGCCCATCGCCGAAGCTCCTCCGGCCAGCCGCGAAAGCACCGAAGCCCAGCAGGCGCTGGCGGGGCTGGAGGCGCGCGATTCGGTGGATGCCGAACGCTACCTGGCGCTGCTTAGCCAGGCTGAGCGCATCCGCCTCTCGCTGCTGGCGCTGGCCCGCCTGCGCACGCGCATCGCCCGCGAGCCCGAAACAGAACCGGTGACCGCCGTTTTGGGTCGCTTCGCCGCCCTGGCCTCGCAGGCGTTGCGGTACGTGGGCGAATCGCTGGGCCGGCCGGAGGCGTACAATCCGCTGGCCGAACTCGCGCCCCAGATGGCGGGATTCAGCCGTGATTTGCGCCGCGCGCACGATGCCTTCGCCCAGCCAGTGGCGGCCATGATCGCCGACGCCCGCTCGCAAATGGATGCCCTGGCCGGGCAATTGCGAACCGTCCTGAGCCTGGCGCACCAGACCACCGGCCGCGGCCGCGCGGAGTTTCAGCGCTTTGAATCCGCGCGCCCCTGGAAGCTGCAATTCGCCGGTACTTTCTCCACCCTGGCCGCCAACCTGCGCCTGGAATCGCCGGCCTTCCGGCACGCCCTGCGGCTGGCGGTGTGCGTTGGCATCGGCGAGTTCGTGGCGCGCCAATCGGGCTGGGGCCGTCCCTATTGGGTGCCCATGACCATCGCGCTGGTGCTCAAGCCGGACTTCACCACCACCTTCAGCCGCGGATTGCAGCGCGTGCTCGGAACCCTCCTCGGCCTGGTGGCGGCTACCGCGCTGGTGCACTGGTTCCATCCAGCGCCGGCGCTCGAAATCGTCTTTCTGGCGTTCTTCGCCTTTGTCATGCGCACCTTTGGACCGGCCAATTACGGCATTCTGGCGGGCGCCGTGTCGGCCCTGGTGGTGTTTCTGTTCGCCGTGATTGGCGTGTCGCCCTCTGAGGTGGTGGTGGCTCGTGCGCTCGATACCCTGGCGGGCGGCGCCATCGCCCTGCTGGCCTACCGCCTGTGGCCCACCTGGGAGCGTACCCAGGCGCCGGAAGCCCTGGCCGCCATGTTGGATGCTTATCGCGTCTACTTCCGGGCCGTCAGCGACGCTTACCTGCGTGCCGAAGATTCGTCCGGCGCGGCGCTCGACCAAGCCCGCCTCGCGGCGCGGATCGCACGCTCCCGCCTGGAGGCTTCGGTTGCCCGCCTGCGCGCCGAGCCGGGCAGTGAGGACGAACGCGTGGCACAGTTCGATCGGGTGCTGGCCGATTCGCACCGCTTCATCCACGCGGCCATGTCGCTGGAAGCCGGTCTGGCCACCAGCCATCCGGTTCCCAGCCGCGGCCCGTTCCGGAAGTTCTCAAGCGACGCTGAGAAAACGCTGTATTATCTGGCCGCCGCGCTCCGCGATAGCCGCGGTCATCCCGGCGGTCCTTCCGTGGCGGCCCCTCTGCCGGACTTGCGCGAGGACCACCAGGCCCTCGTCGAAGCCGGCGATGCCAGCGTACCGCGTTACGCCCTGGTCAATGTAGAGACCGATCGCATCGTCAACAGCCTGAACACCCTCACTTCCGAGATCCTGCCGCTGGCCGAAAGCCCCGCCGGGGCCGCCGGGTAGGCGGCGAATCCGATCGCATGACCGGCCCGCTTGCCTGGCCGGGAAATGACCGGATTACAGCGCGGCGCGGATCAGCCCGATGCCCAGAACCACCATGCCCAACGCCAGAATCGCCGCGCCGGCATACACCAGTGCGATCAGCCGGTTGGGTCTGGCGGCCTCGGGCGAGGCCACCGAAAGAAAGAAGCCCAGGGGCATCAGGATGGCCGCGCAGGGCGCGCCCAGCCGCGCAATCCAGAGCAGCCCCGCCGGCAGCGCGGCGGCATCCGCCAGCAACTGGCAGACCAGCGAAAGAATCACCAGCACCCCGGCGTGCGCATGCCCGGCACGAAACAGGTCGTGGCGCAGCGGATTGCTCACGTAGGCCGGGTCGGACGCGCGCAGCATCTTCAGAAGGAAGGTGCCGCCGAACTCGATCGAAGGCACGGTGATCAGAATCGCGCCTGCCAAAATTCTGCTGGTACCGGAGATCTCCATCATCGCCGCTCACCCTCCCCGGGTGGCCGCGGAAACTTCCGAAGTTTGCGAATTCGCGCGCGCCGGCGTGGAAGGCAAGGTGAAGAAGAAGGTGGACCCTTTGCCGGGAACCGACTCCGCCCAGATCCGCCCTCCGTACCCGTTGACGATTTTCTGGCAGGTCGCCAGCCCGATGCCCGAGCCGGGAAAATCGTCGCCGTGCAGCCGCTTGAAGGGTTTGAAGATCTGATCCACGTACTCCGGCTCAATCCCAATGCCGTTATCGGTGATGCCGATCAACCACTCCCCGTCCTTCTGCTCGGGGTGGACGTGAATGCGCGGCGGATCCTGGCTGTGATACTTCAGCGCGTTGCCAAGCAGGTTCTGAAAAAGCTGCAGCGCGTGGGCTTCATGCAAGCCGGCCATGGGCAGGGGGTCGGAAGTGACGGTGGCGCCGGTACGTTCCATTTCGGCCTTAAGGTTTTCAAGCGCCAGTTGCAGCGGCCGGTCCAGGCTGACGGGCCTCGCGATGGTGTCATCGAAGTGGCTGGCGCGCGCAAAGGCCAGCAGGTCGTCGAGCAGCTTCTTCACGCGGTCGATACCCGCGCAGATATAGCTCACCAGCTCCCGCCCTTGCGGCCCCAAATCGCGCTGATACCGGTCGGCCAGCAGTTGGGCCACGGCATTCACCGAATTCATGGGCGAACGAAGGTCGTGCGCGGCGGCGTCGATGAATTGCTGGAGCTCCTGGTTGGCATTGCGCAGTTGCTGCTCCGCCTTTCGCCGCTCGGAGATATCCCGGAAGACGATTACCGCTCCGATGATACGGCCGAGTTCGTCTTTGAGCGGCGCGGCGCTGTCGTCGATGGGAACATCCCGGCCTTGTTTGGAGATCAGGTTGGTGTGGTTGGCCAGGCCCGTCGCCACGCCCTGCGCCAGGGCCTTCTCCAGCGGATTGTCCACCTTCGCGCGGGTGGTCTCGTTGACAATCTCGAACACGCGGCTGATGGGCACGCCGGTGGCTTCCGCCTCGCTCCAACCGGTGAGCTTCTGCGCCACGGCGTTGATGAAGGTGATGCGGGCCTGGGCATCCGTGGCAATCACGCCATCGGCAATGCTGGAGAGCGTGGTGGCCAGCAGTTTTTCGCCGGCGTAGGCTTTGGCGAACAGCTCATCCCGCCGCGCCATGCCGCGAAAGATAGTCACCGTGGAGAGCACCAGAAAAATGGCCAACAGGACGCTGCCGCCGACACTCGCGCGGCGCAGGGTCGAGGCCGCGCTCTCAGCCACCATTTCGAAGTGCTGGCGACGGGTCACGGCGGTCTCTTCGATCTCGCCGCCGATGGCGCGGATCGCGTCCATGTCCGCTTTGCCGCGGCCGGTATCCACCGCCGCCAGGGCTTCATCCAGTCGGTTGGCCCGCCGCAAGGCCACCGTGGTTTTGAGTGCCGCGAGCTTGTCCGCCACCAGCGGCTCCAACTTTTGGAGCGGGCGGGCCATTTCCGGCTGGGATGCCGTAGCGGTCCGCAGGCGCTCCAGCATCTGCGGGATAGCGGCATCCGCGTCGTTATAAGGAGCCAGGTACGACTCGCGGCCGGTGAGCAGAAAACCGCGCTGCCCGGCCTCGGCTTCATTCAGCGACGAGAGCAGCGTGGCATCTACCTTGATAATCGTCTCCGCCACGTTCCGCTGTTCGCCGGCCACGCGAGCGGCATCGGCGCTGCGATCGGAAAGGATGGCGACCGCGCAAACGATGAGCAGCGACACGCCCAACATCAGCGCTTCCGGCATCCGTGAAACTCTGTCCCGCAGTGGTGTCATGGAAATGATGGGGCCGGGAGGAATCGGTTCGACGTTTCGCTGGGCAGGCTGCGTGGCAATTCGCCGCCTGCGAATGGACCGAACATGAGCAAAAGGGCATCACGCACGCGTGGTCCGCCGCCGCGCCCGGGGATAATCGTTTCCATTCTCCCGAATGTTCGCACAGGAGCGCACCCTCTAGAGAGCCGCAGTTTTGAGGGATGTGCGAAAAACTTCACTCCTGCAAAAGTCCTGTAGCTAACAACCTCTCAACTGTCCCAACCTTCACAATAATCGCTCCCGCGCCCGCCTGGCAAGGGGCCAAAACGAGTCACGCCCGCTGCGGCGCCGCCAGCTTTCTTCCCACCCGCAGGCTATTGGTGACCACTGTAACGCTGGAAAGCGCCATGGCCGCCGAAGCCACCATGGGATTCAGCAGCCCCAGCGCCGCCACCGGAATTCCCAGCGCATTATACGCAAACGCCCAGAACAGGTTCTCGCGGATGATCCGCATGGTGCTGCGCGAGAGCGCAATGGCATCCGCCACGCCGTTCAGGTCGTCGCGCATGAGCGTGATATCGCCCGCCTCCATGGCCACCGCGGTGCCCGATCCCATGGCCAACCCAACATCCGCCTGGGCCAGCGCGGGGGCATCGTTGATGCCGTCTCCGGCCATCAGCACTTTCCTGCCGGCGGACTGCAGCTTTTTGATTGCAGTCACTTTCTCGTCCGGCAGCACTTCCGCGCGGAGATGTTCAATCCCCGCCTCACGGGCAATCTTCGCCGCCGTCTCCTGGCGGTCGCCGGTCACCATCCACACTTCCAGGCCCATGCGGCGCAAGCGGCCCACGGCGGCGGCGGCTTCGGGCTTGATGGTGTCGGCGATCTCAATCGACCCAGCCACCTGGCCATCCACGGCCACGGTGATTCCGGGCCGCCCCACGGTCACCTCGCGCCCGCCCACCTGCGCCCGCACGCCGTATCCAGCCAGTGCGGTGAACCCGCTGACGGCGCCGGCCAGCCCGATTCCCTGCGCGCGCGCCGCTTCCACAATCGCCTGCCCCAGCGGATGCTCGGAATCGCGCTCGGCGGAGGCAGCCAGCCGCAATACCTCGCTCTCGCTTGAGCCGTCCACCGGCCTCACCGCTACCACCCGTGGCTTGCCCGTGGTGATGGTGCCGGTCTTATCGAACAACACCGTATTCACCTGCTGCGCCCGCTCCAGCGCTTCGCCGCTCTTGATCAGGATTCCGCGCTCGGCGCCGCGCCCAGTCCCCACCATGATGGCCACCGGGGTAGCCAGCCCCAGGGCGCACGGGCAGGCGATAATCAGCACCGCCACGGCATTCACCATGGCTGTGCCGAACGGCGCCACGAAAAACCACCCGGCAAACGTCACCACCGCCACGCCCAGGACGCTCATGGTGAAGTAGCCGCTCACCACGTCCGCCAGGCGGGCCACCGGCGCGCGCGATCCCTGCGCCTGGCGCACCAGTTCCACCATCTGCTGTAATACCGTGCCGCGCCCCACCTTTTGCGCCTCATAGCGCAGACTGCCGGAGCGGTTGATGGTTCCGGCGAAGACGCGGTCGCCTGCGCCTTTCTCCACCGGCATGCTCTCGCCGGTGAGCATGGATTCGTCCACTGCCGACTGGCCTTCGCGCACCGCGCCATCCACGGCGATCCTTCCGCCTGGCCGCACCGCCAGCAGATCGCCGGGCAGCACCTGCTCCACGGGTGTCTCTACCTCCGCCCCGTCGCGCACCACCAGGGCCACCGGAGGCTGCAAGTCCATCAGCTTGCGGATGGCTGCCGAAGCCTTCCGGCGGGCGCGGCCTTCGAGCGTGCGGCCCACCAGGATCAGCGCAATGATCACCGCCGCGGCTTCGAAGTACACATCCGCCCGCCCGCGCAGAGTCTCGCACATCGAGTACAGAAAGGCCGCCCCGGTTCCCAGCGCGATCAGCGTATTCATGTTGGCGTCGCGGTGGCGCAACCCGCTCCACGCGCCCGTGTAGAACGGCGCACCCGCATAACCCACCACGGGCATCGCCAGCAGAAGCTGTATCCAGGCCGGGCCGTGGGCCATTCCCAGCACCACTAAAGGCGCCGCGCCGGCCAGGGCCACCGCCAGGCGCCGCCGCTGCCGCGGATCTTCAGCATCGGCTTCCACGGATACACCGCGTCCGGAATCGGCAGGCACGCCGTAACCCAAGTCCTCGATGGCGCTGACAAAGTCGCTCACCCGCGCCCGTCCGGTATCGAACTCCACGGTTGCCGTGGAGGTAGCGAAGTTCACATGAGCCCGTGCCACCCCGCTGGTGCGCGCAAGCGTCCGCTCAATCGTGCGGGCGCACGCCGCACAGCTCATTCCCGAAACCGGCAGATCAATGCGCTGGGTTTCCGTGGGGATCATGCCGCCACTTCATAGCCCAAGTCGCGCACCGCATCCGCGAGGACCTCCGGCCTCACCAAGTCGTCATCGTACTCAACGTTCGCCTTCGCGGAATCCAGGTCCACAGTGACTTTGGTGACTCCCGGTGTAGAAGCCAGTTTGCGCTCGACGGCGCGGACGCAATGGTCGCACGTCATACCGCGCACGGATAGATTTAGAATTTCGACCGCCATACTTATATGATGCCTCCGTACGCCATACTGTCTCAGGAGGGTGGATGATTTTCGCCGATCTGGCTTTGGCCCGCCGCCTGGAGGCCGCCGAAGCGGCCAACGCGCGCGGCTGCTCGGGCGGGGATCGCGCCGTGCTGGAGATAGCCGGCGGCTGGGCGATCTTCTCCGGCGCCGCTTCTCCGCTCACCCAAGCCGTGGGCATCGGCCTGCATGGGCCGGTGCGCGCCGCCGAGTTGGACGCCATTGAGAATTTCCTGGCGCGCCGCGGCGCGCGCGTTTCGCTGGACCTGTGCCCGCTGGCCGATCCGACGCTGATCGAAGCGCTGGCAGGGCGTGGTTACCATGCCACCGAATTCAACAATGTCCTGGTGAAACCCCTGGCCGGCGGCAGTATGGTATTCACCCCGCGGGTGCGCCGGGCCATCGCCGGCGAGGCCGACCTGTGGTCCCACACCGTGGGCCGCGGCTTCTTCGAACAGGTGGAGCTGACCACCGCCGAAATGGACGTGGGCCGCGCCATCTTCGCCATGCCCGAAGCGCTCTGCTACCTGGCGACCGGGGAGAACGGCCACCCCGCCGGTGGCGCCGCGGCGGCCGTGCGCGACGGCCTGGCGATTCTGTTCGCGGATACCACCATCGAGCCTTATCGCCGCCGCGGCCTGCATCGCGAGCTGATCGCCGCCCGGCTAAACGAAGCAATGGCCCTGGGGTGCGACCTGGCCACCGCCTCCACCGCGCCCGGAAGCGCCTCCCAGCGCAACTACGAGCGCATGGGCTTCCAGGTGGTCTACACCAAGGTCACCCTGGTGAGCTGAAGCGCCGGCACCTTGGCGCCGTTTCAAGGCACGCGTTGGAATCCCAGGCGCCAGCCCAGCACGGCGGGATCGAACCAATCCACCTCCGCGCCGAACCAGCGGGCTTGGGCCACCGTGTGCAGCTTCTCGGCGTGGCCGGCCGAGAGCAGGAAGGCGCACGGCCCTTCGCCAAAACGGTCCAACCGCCCGGTCAGCCAGGAGTCGGCGGTCAGCGGTTGCGCCAGCACCACCGGCGCGCCGTTTATCAACGCCAGGTGCGCGCCGAAATCCGCATCCACCTGCTTCAGCGGCGCCGGACCGCCGTAGGCCTGCCGGTAGCGCTGGATGGCATCCTCCAGATTCTTCACCGCGATCACCACTTTGGCGACCCCGCGAAAATCGCGGTCGCTGGGCTTGCCCTGCGGAAACGCGCGTTGGTCACGGGGGGTGAAATCCTGGATCAGGAACGGGAAAAACGTGCCCCGCACGCCCGTGCCCACGTCGGAGGTCTGCCACTCCAGGCGCACCCCATCGGGCCGCTGGCGGCCGCTCTTCACGGGCGGCGAAACCCGGATGCCGGCGGCTTCCAGGCGCCGTACCTCGGCGGGCAAATCCGGCTCGCGCACCGCCCAAGCGCACGGCCCGGCATCGCCCGTAAGGAACCGCGACCACACGTGCTCCCCGACCAGCTTCGGGTCGGCGCCTTTCTGGATGGCCATCAGCTCCAGGTAAGAGCCGTCCGGGAAACTGATCAGCGCCATCTCGGTGGTGTGGTTGGTATGCGCACCACCGTACACGCTGGGCAGCCCGATGGCCGCCAGCGCGGCCTGCATCTTCTTCAAGTCGCTTCCCGCCACCGTGGCGTGGTCGATTTTCACGTCAGCAGCCATCAGCAGCGAACCGCACAGGGTCACCAGGAGCAGGCGCGTCATGCTGCGATTGTAACCCCGGCGCCGGCGTTAGCGATCCGGCTGCAACACCTTGCGGGCTGTTTCGGCGCCGTGGACGGGCAGCGACGGGTCGGTCAGCAGCCCGATCTGCTTCAGCACCGACGCCTGGTCCCAGTAAATATGTTCGTGCGCCAATTTGCCGCCCCTGAAATGCACGATGGCCACCAGCGGCACTTCCACCCTCCGGCCGGTGGGCGCAATGCCCGGAAGCATCCACGGCATTTCCTGGGTGTGGGTGAAGGAAAAGATCATTTCATCCACAAGCTGGTCCTCGCCCACCGTGCGGGAAACCGGCGTCAGCGAGGTATCGGGCGGCATGCTGGGAATGAAATGCCGCGAATAGAAATCGCGCAGGGCGGCCTTTCCGTAGCCGCCGGTCATGGTGGGAATGTGGTTGACATAAGCGTCTTCCACCATGGTGGCGAGCGTAGCTTCGGTATCGCGCGTGGCAAATTCGTGGGCTGTGTGCTCTTCCCAGAGGCGCACCAGGTCGGGTGAAGGCATGCAGTCGATTCTATCGCAGCCCCGTGGGGCCGCGGGCGTAAGCGGGCGGCGAACCTGGACTTACCGCGATTCCAGCAGAAAGGGTGCGATTTGCGTTACAGTAGATACTGTTCCCACTCAATGGATTTCCTGAAAGGCCTGAACGCCCAGCAGCGGGAAGCGGTTACCCATACGGAGGGTCCGTTGCTTATTTTAGCGGGCGCAGGCAGCGGTAAAACCCGAGTAATTACGCACCGCATCGCCTATATTATTACCCAGCGGCATGTGCCCCCGTCCGCCATTTTGGCGGTAACTTTCACCAATAAGGCGGCCGGCGAAATGCGCGAGCGCGTGGCGGCGCTGCTCGAAGGCGTGCCTTTGGAATCATCGCCCACGGTTGCCACCTTCCATTCGTTCTGCGTACGCCTGCTGCGCCGCGATGGCGATGCGCTGGCCCGCGTGCGGCCCGGTTTCACCCGCCGCTTCAGCATTTACGACGACGAAGATCAGCTCGGAATTATCAAATCGGGCTACCGCGGCCTGGGCCTCGACGAAAAAGAATTCATGCAGTATCGCGCGGCTCTCTCGCGCATCAGCGCCTCCAAAAACCGTAAAGAAACGCCCGAGGATTTGTATAAGAAAGCCGTCAATAAAGAGTCCGAAGCCCTGGCGGCTCTTTACCAGGATTACGAAAAGGCGCTGCGCAACGCCAACGCGTTGGATTTTGACGATTTACTTCTGGAAGCCGTCCGTCTGCTGCAGACCGACCAGGCCACCCGCGAGGCATGGAACCGGCGCCTCCATTATGTATTGGTGGATGAATACCAGGACACCAACCGCTCGCAATATGAGTTGATGCGGCTTCTTAGCGAATCCCACAACAACCTATGCGTGGTGGGTGATGAAGATCAATCGATTTATAGCTGGCGCGGGGCGGATATTCGCAACATTCTGGATTTCGAGCACGATTTTCCCAAGGCGCGCACCATCCGGCTGGAACAGAATTACCGCTCCACCAAGACCATTCTGGCGGCCGCCGGCGCGGTGGTGGAGAACAACAAGGCGCGCAAAGGCAAGAAACTGTGGACCGAGGCCGGCACCGGCGAGTTAGTCGGCTTATA
>DATJRE010000153.1:0-35562 GCA_035505095.1 Bryobacteraceae bacterium
GAGGCGTGCAAGGAAGAGGGATACCGCTTCAGCCCCAGGCTGCACGTAGATCTCTATGGCAACCGGAGAGGAATCTGATGGACCTGAAAACCGCCCTCGTCGCCGACCCGATTTTTCGCAACCACCTGGCCGGCCGCCAACATCCCGAACGGCCGGAGCGCTTCGACGCCGTGATCGCCGGCTTGCAGCAGGCCGGGCTGCTGGACCGGCTTTTGCCCCTGGACCGGCGCGTGATTACCACGGCCGAGCTGGAGTTATGCCATTCGCCCGAATACCTGCGCACCGCCCGCCAGGATATTGAAGCCGGCTATCCCTCGCTCAGCACCGGCGACACCGACGTCACGGCGAAATCCTGGGAGGTGGCGAGCGAGGCCGCTGGCGGGGTGCTGAACGCGGTGGACGCCGTGATGGCCGGCCGCGCCCGCAACGCCTTCTGCGCGGTCCGGCCGCCCGGACACCACGCCACGCGCCGCCGCGGCATGGGCTTCTGCATATTCAACAACGTAGCCCTGGCGGCCCGCTACGCGCAGCGGCAGCATGGACTGGAGCGCGTGATGATCGTGGATTGGGACGTGCACCACGCCAACGGCACGCAGGACATTTTCTACGACGACCCCACGGTGTTCTTTTTCAGCACCCACCAGTGGCCGCTGTACCCCGGCACCGGCCGCGCGGACGAAACCGGCGCGGGTCCCGGCGTGGGCACAACCATGAATTTCCCACTGCCCGCCGGCTCGGGCCGCACTGAAATTCTGCCCCTGTTCCAGGAGGCCCTGGTCCCGGCTGCGGACCGTTTTCGCCCCGACCTGCTGCTGGTCTCGGCAGGCTTCGATTCCCGCGAAGGCGATCTGCTCGGCCGCTTCACTCTGACCGACGGCGATTTCACGGACCTGACCCGCGAGGTGATGGCTATCGCCAGCCGTCACGCCCAGGGGCGGGTGGTCTCGGTGCTGGAAGGGGGCTACACGCTTTCGGGATTGGCCTCCGCAGCGGCGGCGCACGTGGCGGCGTTGTCGGGCTGAGGTGCGCGCCGGCCGACCCGTCAGCTCGGTGAGGAGTTGGCTCGCGAACTTTGTCTTCGCGCCAGCATCTTGCGGTAAGCTTCCCGCAGATTGGTCATGGCCTCCGGATCGATCGCCGGCAGCGGCTGGCAGTTTCCAAATTGACGGCAGAGCTGCACGCTTTGCCGCAGGCTGTGGACGAATTCGATGCATTCCGGGCAGCCGCGCAGGTGGTCTTCCAGCTCTGCACACGTTTCAGGCTCCAGTTGCCGGTCCAGATACTCGGAAAGCAGCGCGAAGACGCGGCCGCAGTCGTGGTCATTCATGCCCGGATTCCTCCTGGCTGGCGGGAACGAAGATATTGATCGAGCGACTGGCGTAAGGCCAGCCGCCCGCGGTGCAAACGGGTCTTCACGGTATCCGCGCTGATTTCCAGAATTTCGGCGGTTTCCTCGGTGGTCAACTCTTCCACGTCGCGCAACAGGACCACGCTGCGGTAAATCTCCGGTAACTGCCGGATCGCGCGGGTCACCGCGTCCTGCAATTCGGCATTCAGCAGGAGGTCGTCGGGCAGCGCGGTCCAGTCAGCGATCTCGATTCCGAAAGGGTCCCCGTCGCCCGATTTCCCAGGCTTCAGATCATCCAGCGATAATTCCACTTTAGGGGCAAACACGCTCTTCCGCCGCTTCATGAAGCATTCGTTTTTGGCGATGCGGAACACCCACGCCTTCAGCCGGCTGGGATCGCGAAGCTGGTCGATGCTCTCAAACACCTTCACCAGGGTCTCCTGGGCGACTTCTTCGGCATCTTCGCGCTGTCCGCACATTAAGAAGCTGTACTGCGCCAGCTTTCCATGGAAGGCCTCGACGAACGCTGTAAAAGCCGCTTCGTCGCCGCTCAGCAGGCCAGCCGCCAGCTCAGCCTCCGACTTGATTTCAGGGGGCACTCTAAAATCGTAAGCAATTTCGGAGATCTCTGTCGAGTTCGATCCCCTCCGCCGTCAGTGGCCAGCCCTTAGCTCCGCAGTCTGCCTCCTCGGGGGTGATGATGCAGAATGCGGCGTCTCCGTGACAGTGCTATCGGGGATCATCGAGTAGCTCATACTCGGGTCCCTTGGGGTTTACGCAGGCGATTGAACCGACTATACTCAGCGGTATCGAGCCATCGGCTCCGTCTCGATTGGGACAATTTATGCGCTTCGCTGCTGGAGTTTTCAGGGTCAGGAGTGTCACTCTTGCCTTGGCGCCGCTGTTAGCGGGTTCTCTCCTCTTTCTCAGTGCCCAAAAGAAATCCCCGTACACGCCTTCCGAAAAAGCCTATTACGCCGACCCTTCCGTGGTGGTCTATGTGCAACCCGGGCTGACCATCACGATTGTGTCCGCGAAGATCGCTTCCGACGGCACCATCAGCGTCGATTACAAGCTGACCGACCCTACCGGGGCGCCGCTCGACCAGACCGGTGTAGTGACGCCGGGTCCCGTCTCGCTCAGTTTCCTGGCGGCCTATATCCCGAAGGGTCAGGAACAGTACACTTCTTACATTGTCCGGACGGTGACGGCCGCTTCAGGTGGGGCAACCGCCACGCAGGCTGCCGCCGATTCGGGCGGCGCCACGGCCACGGTGAGCACCGGCGAATACGTCTACACCTATGGCACCAAGGCGCCGCCGGGCTTTGACCCCACCGCCACCAATCGCATCGGCATCTACGGTTCCCGAAACCTCACCGAGTGGGACCTGGGCACCAACTATGCCGACGCTACCTACGATTTCGTCCCGGCCGGTGGCACGCCCGCGCCGCGCGACATTGTCCGCACCGCCGACTGCGATGCCTGCCATGGGCTGCCCAACGGCATGACCAGCGTCACCGGTTCGGCGGGCCTTGCGGCCCACGGCGGTTCGCGCCGCGACGTGCAGCTCTGCATCATTTGCCACCAGCCCCAGACCTCCGACCCGAACACCGGGAATTCGCTGGATTTTAAGGTCTTCATTCACGATATCCACATGGGCAGCTCGCTGCCCAGCGTGCAGGCGGGCACGCCCTACCAGATTATCGGTTTCGGAAACTCGGTCAACGATTTCTCGACGGTGGTCTATCCCGCCGATGTGCGCCGGTGCCAGACCTGCCACAATCCGAAGAATGGCGCGGCGCAAACCAATGCCTGGCTTACCGAGCCCACCCGCGCGGCCTGCGGTTCCTGCCATAACAATGTGAACTTCGCCACCGGCCTCAATCACCCGGGCGGCCCGCAAATCGACGACAGTGAATGCGCCGATTGCCACATCCCGAAAGGCGAGCTCCCCTTCGACGCCTCCATTATGGGGGCGCACCTGGTGCCCACCGACACCGCACTGACTTATCCGCTGAATCCCGATCCCGACATCGCCAGCGTGGTAGTTGCGATTACGGGAGTGACCAGTACGCTGGCCGGCGACAAGCCGCAAGTTGCCTTCACGGTGAAGGATTTGAACGGCAACCCGCTGGCCCTGTCCAGCCTGGCCAACCTCAGCTTCACCATGGCCGGCCCGACTTCCGACTACGGATATACCAGCTTCGGAAGTGACGTTACGACGCCGGGCTATGTCAGCGAAAGCGCGACGGCGGCGACCTGCGATTCGAGCGGCAACTGCACCTATACTTTCCAGCACGCCATTCCCGCCAAGGCCTCGGGGAGTTATGCGATGGGTGTAGAAGCCAGGCGCTCGGAAACCGTTCTGCCCGGCACCACCTCCCAAATGACCGTCGAAACCGGCGCTCCGAACCAGGTGGTGTACTTTTCGGTGGATGGCTCCACGGTGCAGCCGCGTCGCACCGTAGTGTCGCTGGCTAATTGCAACCAATGCCACGTCTCACTGCAATTGCACGGGGCGCTGCGCAACGATACCGCGTATTGTGTCTTTTGCCATAACCCGAGTGATACCGACGCGGCCACTCGCGCCACCGCCACCAACCCGGCGGAAAAGGCGGCAGCACCCCAAGGCATCAACTTCGCCATGATGGTACATAAGATCCACACCGGCGAGAATCTGGAGGCTGAGTTCAACCAGGACTACGTCATTGTGGGATTCGGCGGGAGCCCCAGTGATTTCGGCGCCGCTTTCGCTTCCGTGCCGGCTTCCATTCCCAACACCGGCGTCCGTTTCCCGGCCATGGGGCCGACCGGCGTGGTCCAGGATACCGCCGAATGTTACGTGTGCCACGTAAATGGTTCCGAGGCGGTGCTGCCGATCGGCAAAAACCCGGTGACCGACCCGGAGGGGCTTCTCAACCCCGCGCCGGCCACCACCTCGGCCTGCACGGCCTGCCATCTGAACCAGTCAGCTTTCGCGCATGCCGTCTCCAACACCAGTTCGCAATTCGGCGAAAGCTGCGATATCTGCCACGGCACCGGCGCCGCGTTCAGCGCCACCCAGGTACACGCCGGATTGTAACTCGGCTGCGGGCCTTCAACGTTTACTCGGGCCCGCGCTTCGGGGCGATTGGTGCGCCAGCTTACCCACCAATTTTCCCCTGCAAGGCACTAAACCTGCAGAGCGCCAGCCGCAACCGCATTCAAGTGTTCGCCACCCGAAGGCACCATATTGTCGGTGGCCTGTGACGGGCGGGTGGCAGACATGACGCGAGCATACTCCAGGAGTCTTCCTTTGCCGTGTCCGCGGTGGCCAGCGCTTGGATCCCAAGACCGCCTGCAACCGGCACCCCGCGCACCGGCTGAAATCCTTGTCCGGCCTTATATACCTTGACAAGCATATGGCCTGTCGGTATACCAGGAGAGTGGAATCCGTGTTCGCAACCATTGCCGAACTGAACCGCCGCGCCATTTTGAGCCTCCTGGTCTCGTCACAACAGTCGGTTGAGGGGATCGAGAGCTCGCTTCGATCGCCCTCCGTTGCGCCGGCTCTGGTCCGCTCCTCTGGATGCTCTCGAACGCCACCGCGACCGCCTGGAGCGATTAGCCCCGGCGAAAAGGAAGACAGGAGAAGATCGATGAGCAATCGCCGGCAGTACGCACCAGGTGTCGCGAAAATCCCCGCGCTCGTCGGCGCGCCCCAAGGCAGCCTCCCCGCCATCGTGTGCAGGGCCACGAGTTGATGACCCGCCGTCGTGCGCTTGCCTCAGGTTCCGCCGGTTCTCCTCGACCGATAGGTCGACAGGAATCAATCAACTCCAACGAAGGAAGACAAGCCGATGAAGATGACCGATCGCGATCAGTACACACCGGGTCCGGCCAACGGGGCGCAGATTCAAAAGGACGGAGAGAAGTGGACGCTCATTCTCGTCAGAGAACTGCGTCACTCGCCGGAAAAAGTCTGGCAGGCGCTTACCGACCCGGCACATCTGCGTGAGTGGGCTCCTTTTGAAGCCGATGCCAGCCTGGGTACGGTTGGAACCGTGAAACTCACCTGGTTGGGAGCGCCCGCACCGCTCGAAACACTTGTGAAGCGAGCCGACGCTCCCAGGCTGCTTGAGTACAACGATACCCGCTGGGAACTCGAAGCCTCCGGGGGCGGCACGCGTCTGACGCTGTGGCACAAAATTGATCGCCGCTTCATCTCAATGGGTGCTGCCGGATGGCACATTTCTTTCGATGTCTTGGATCGCCTTCTCAGCGGAACTCCCATTGGCCGAATCGCTGGTGGTGAGGCTGTGAAGTTGGCTGGCTGGCAGCGATTAAACGCCGAGTACGCCAGGCAGTTCGGCGTGGAACCCCCCAGTTGGCCGCCCAACGCCCCGAAACGTTGAGGATGCGCAAGTGCGTCTGCCGCAGGTGGCCCCGGAGTTCACCAACCTCGGCTTCCCCGCCCACTTCCGCATGGAGCTCCCCTGGAGCAGCCTCCTCGGCGCGGTCTTGATGCCTGCGCCGACGCCGCGATTCTCTCGGACTACCTCTGGCGCGCCCGTAAGGCCATGCCGCGAGCGCCTGAACGCACCGCCGGCATTGCGCACCGCCTGCGAGCAGCCATGCGATTCCGGAGAAGGTTGCCGCCTCGCGAAGGTTAGCGCTAAGCGCAATTTGCCAAGGAGCCGCGTTGAGCCGGCTAGCCTCGAGCGCCGCCAGCGGCACGGCCCACCACACGATAGTGTCCAAATTTTAGGACACCGCCCACCACACCACCCCCTGCCACCTGTTAAGATAACCATGTAAGATGCTGAAGCGCTTCATCCTCTGGGATTTTCAACGGGGAAGCTGGCAGTACGACGTGATGGTCGGCATCATCCTGGCCTTCATTTTCCTTACTCCCCGCGACTGGTTTCGCGACCAGCCCCGCGCTTCCAGCATCGTGATGGTGCCATCGGAGAATGGCGGCGTCGCGTTTTTCGTGGATCCGGAGCGGCTCGCTCGCGTCCCCGAAAATCAGCGCGTGGCCCAGTTAACCAAAGACGTGCAGGCCCAGGCCAGCAATCACCGCCTGCGAGTGACGCGCGTCGAACCCATTCTGAATTCGGAGGGTGAACTGCAGGGCTATATGGCGTTCGCCCGGCCTTGAACGGCGGGCGCGCTCCAGCATCCCTGCGGCCACGGAAGCTTGCTAACTCGGAACGTCTCAAGGAGTCATGCCGTGCTTTGGTCCCGTTCCCTTTTCCTGCGTTGGTCTCTCTGCGCCGCCTTTGCCGCCCTGGCGGCCCTCGCGCCTCCCGCCTCCGCCGACACCCTTCCCGAAATCTTCGCCCGCATCGACAAGGCCGCCACCACCTTTCGCGGATTTAAAGCCGATATCGCCAAAGTCTCCCACCTCGACGCCATCAATGAAGACACCGTCGATACCGGCACCATCGCCGTCCGCCGCGCCAAGCCCCAGGAATTGGATATGCTCGTGGACTTCAAACTACCGGACGCGAAAATCGTCTCCCTCTCCGGCAAACACGCCGACGTCTACTACCCCAAAATCAACAGCGTCGATGAGTACGACCTGAGCAGGGAATACAAGTCGATGGCCCAGCAGTTCCTCCTGCTCGGCTTCGGCACCAGCTCCTCCGAATTAAAAAGCGCCTACACCGTCTCCCTCGGAGGCTCCGAAACCATCGCCGGGCAGAAAACCACGCGCCTCGTGCTGCTCCCCAAAGATAAGGATCTCGCCAAACAGTACCCCAAATTCGAACTCTGGATTTCCGACGAAACGGGCATTGCCGTGCAACAGAAGGTCTATGAAACCGGTGGCGACTATGAAGTCGCGACTTATACCAATATGAAGCTCATGAATGTTCCCGAATCCGACGTGAAACTTCAGATCCCCAGGGACGCCGTACGAAACCGTCCCGGCCACGATAGATAAGTGATGAAGACTAAGACCAGTTCCTATCGATTGCAATATCTCGATTGGTTGCGCGGCATTGCCGCCGTCATCATGCTCCAGGGGCACGTCTTCGATTCGTTCCTCAAGCCCGGGTTGCATCCCGGCGCAGCGTACACTTTTTCGCAGTTCCTCGGAGGCATGCCCCCCGCCATTTTCCTCTTCCTCACCGGCGTCACCCTGTCCTTCCTCATGGACAGCACCGAGCGCAAAGGCCTCCCCCCTCCCCTCCGCGTCTGGGCGGCATTCCGCCGCTCCGGCTACCTCTTTTTCCTGGCCTTCGCGTTCCGTATCCAGCTCTGGATTTTCGGCTTCCCCGCGCCTTGGCAGGACCTCCTCCGCGTGGACATCCTGAACTGCATGGGATTTTCCATCGCCGTCATGTCCGTGATGGCCCTCTTCCGCACTTCCGAGCGCATCCGCCTCTGCGCCATCCTCGGCCTGGCGATAGCTCTTGCCGCTCCTCTGGTCTCCCAGATGGATTGGTCGCATGTCCCGTGGATGATTCGCGCGTACGTCGTCCCCGACTACCGCTTCTTCAGCTTCTTTCCCTGGAGCGCCTACCTCGCCTTCGGCATGAGCGCCGGGAGCATCATCCGCACTCTGCCCGCGGATGGCACCGAGCGGGCCATGCAGTGGGCCGCCCTCATGGGTGGCGCGGCCATCCTGGGCTGTCAATATTTCGGCAACCTCCCCTATTCGCTGTATGCCAAATCCGAGTTCTGGCTGAACAGCCCGGCCCAGGTGCTCACCAAGCTGGGAGTCCTGCTGCTGATGATCGCCTTTGCTTTCCTGTGGACCCGCTACGGCGCACGCGAAGGCTGGAGTTGGGTGCGGCAGTTTGGCACCACCTCCCTGTTAGTCTATTGGGTGCACATTGAGCTGGTCTACGGCCGCGGCCTCTGGTTCCTGAAGAGTTCTCTCGATGTCCCCCAGACCGTGGTCGCCGCCATCGCCATCATTGTCTTAATGCTGGCCCTCGCCACCATCAAAACCTACCGCAACCAGATCCGCACCTACCTCTCCAATATGGGCTGGTGGTTTACTCCCAAAACCGGACAAGCCTCAGGAGATTAGTAGGCCGGTAGAGATTTGCCGACCTCGTCTCCAAGATTGTCTGCGAGGGGATCAGCGTGGGAGGAGGAGACCAATTCACGCCAAGATCAGAAGTTGGCGAAGGCCTTGCGCAAACTGAGTGATGCCGTGACGCTAGCCGAAATCACCCGAGGGGGATGCCCCAGCCAGACACTAGGCTAGCCTCGTGCCCGGCCAGCCCGCCGCGAACGCCGCCAGGCCAGCCCCAACAACCCCCCGATTCCCGCCGCCATCAGCACCACGCTCGCCGGCTCTGGATCGTCTGGATCGGCGCTGATCGCGAAAATCGGGGGCAGCCCCTCATAGCCATCGTCGTCGCTCTCGACGGTCTCGTTCTCGGCCGGCGTCACCGTATTCCATTGCCATGCCCACAACGCCTGGGCGGTCGCCGGAGTCGGATCGGGAAGCACATTCACGGTAACGAAGTAATAGTCATCGGGCTTAATCACCGGGTTGGTATCCGAAGTCAGCGTGAACAGGTCACTCTGCTGCATCGCCGGAGTAAGCAGGTTCCAAGACTCAATCTCGACCGCGCTACTCAAGTTACTCGTCGAGCTTTCCCAGAACCCCACGTTCACCGCGTTGTACACGCCCCCGCCCGTCGTAGACCCCGACAGCAGGCCGTCCCCCACCTGAATCTGGATCAGGGTGTAATACATATTGGAAGGATCGATAAATTCAATCGGATCCCCCACCTCCGGTAAGCTGGGCGTAACCCAAAAATCGCTCGTGTTCGTGTTGTAACTATTCCCCGGCCCGAAATTACTCACGATCATGGTGCTGGCGCCGGCCGGCACTCCCGCCGCCATCATCCACAAAGCCGTAATCCATTTCACCAGTCGCATAATTTCGGCTCTTTACCTACTGACGGAAGCTTAGCATCCGTCCTCCGCATTCTCAATCCTCTTACTCTCCCAACCGTATACAATCCCCCCTCACTTACCCCCGTAAGCGTACTCAAACTGACCACGATAAGTCATTTCTCTTAACCGTGACAAACCACCCGTCATGCAAGTTTTCAATCG
Source organism: Bryobacteraceae bacterium (assembly GCA_035505095.1). GTDB lineage: Bacteria > Acidobacteriota > Terriglobia > Bryobacterales > Bryobacteraceae > JOPF133. The sequence goes on from DATJRE010000153.1 coordinate 9,413, forward strand.
TACATTTCCCTGGTTCCCTCCCGCACACTCCGAACTCTGCCGCTGCGCCTTTCTCTTCCTGCTTTCCTTCGCTTCTCCCTCGTCTCCGCGTTTCCGCGGTGAATCCGTCCTCTTCCCCACACCGACGACCCGAACTATCACGCCACTCTCCAAGACCGCTACTCCTCTGTCCCGCCCAACCGGGCCCCTTCCCACTTCCGACTCCCTCCCTCTCTCTTTTCCTCTCCCACCCACCCCCGCTCACCCGCTCGCCCCCTTGCGACCCCGGTCCCTCACTCTCTCTCTCTTCCTCTTCCGTCTCCGCGCTCTCTCCGCGACCTCCGCGGCTCTGCGGTGAATCCCAGGCCTTCCCCCGCAACCCCAGCCCCCGTAACCGCTTCAACCCAAAGGGCTTAACCACCGGTCGGGCCAGCCCGACGCCCCCATTCCGCCCTCCGCCCACTGGAATCGCGCTAATCCGAACTTGACAACAACGCACTAAACTTTGATAATAGTGTTGGACTAAAAGAAGGCCGGCCGCACCCGGCCCAAAGCCATCGTATTTACATAAAGTTCAGGAGGCTTTTCAAATCGCATGGGAAAGATTATCGGCATTGACCTCGGCACCACCAACTCGGTAGTCGCCGTCATGGAGGCTGGCCAGCCTACCGTCATCGCCAACCAGGAGGGTGCGCGCACTACCCCCTCCGTCGTGGCGTTCACCAAAAGCGGCGAACGCCTGGTCGGTCAGGTCGCCAAACGCCAGGCCATCACCAACCCGGAGAACACCATCTTCTCCATCAAACGTTTCATGGGCCGCCGCTACGACGAAGTCAGCGAAGAAATGAAAATGGTGCCCTACAAAGTCGTCCGCGGCGATAATGGCGATGTCCGTGTCCAAATCTCGGGCAAACTGTATTCCCCGCCCGAAATCTCGGCCATGATCCTCACCAAGCTCAAAGAGGCCGCCGAGTCCTACCTCGGCGAGAAGGTCACCCAGGCCGTCATCACCGTCCCCGCTTATTTCAACGATGCCCAGCGTCAGGCCACTAAGGATGCCGGTAAGATCGCCGGCCTCGAGGTCATGCGCATCATCAACGAGCCCACCGCCGCCGCCCTCGCCTACGGCCTCGACAAAAAGAAGAATGAGACCATCGCGGTCTACGATTTCGGCGGCGGCACCTTCGATATCTCGGTTCTCGAAGTCGGCGACGGCGTCGTCGAAGTCAAGTCCACCAACGGCGATACCCACCTCGGCGGCGATAACATCGACCAGCGCATCATCGACTGGATCGTCAGCGAATTCAAACGCGAGAACGGCATCGACCTTTCCCGCGACCAGATGGCCCTCCAGCGCCTCAAAGAGGCCGCCGAAAAGGCCAAAATGGAGCTCTCGACTCTCCTCGAAAGCGAAATCAACCTGCCCTTCATCACCGCCGACGCTTCCGGGCCCAAGCACCTCCAGATGAAACTGACTCGCGCCCGCTTTGAGCAGATGGTCGAGGATATCCTGCAGCGCTCCGTCGGCCCCTGCAAGCAGGCTATGGCGGATGCCTCCGTCACCCCCGCCAACATCGACGAGGTCGTCCTCGTCGGCGGCCAGACCCGCATGCCCCGCATCCAGCAGATGGTCCGCGACCTCTTTAACCGGGAGCCCCACAAGGGCGTCAACCCCGATGAAGTCGTGGCCGTCGGCGCTGGCGTCCAGGGCGGTGTCCTAGGCGGCGAAGTCAAGGATGTCCTCCTGCTCGACGTCACCCCTCTGTCCCTCGGCATCGAAACCATGGGCGGCGTCTTCACCAAGCTGATCGACCGCAACACCACCATCCCCACCCGCAAGACCGACGTCTTCTCCACCGCCTCCGATAATCAGTCCTCGGTGGAGATTAAGGTCTACCAGGGCGAACGCTCCATGGCCCGCGATAACCGCCTGCTGGGCGTTTTCCAGCTCGCCAATATCCCGCCCGCCCCGCGCGGCATCCCCCAAATCGAGGTCACTTTCGATATCGATGCCAACGGTATCCTCAATGTGACCGCCAAGGACCGCGCCACCAATAACGAACAGAAAATCACCATCACCTCCTCCTCCGGCCTGTCCAAGGACGAGGTCGAAAAGATGGCCAAAGACGCCGAAGCGCATTCCGCCGACGACCGCAAACAGCGCGACACCATCGAGGCCCGCAACCGTGCCGACGCCATGGTCTACAACGTCGAAAAGACCCTCAAAGACCATCGCAGCAAGATCAGCGACTCCGAAGCCAAGGAAATCGAATCGGCCATCGCCGACACCAAGAAAGCCATGGCCGACAACGATGCCGAGAAAATCACCGCGGCTGTCGATCGCCTCACCAACGCCAGCCACAAACTGGCCGAAGCCATGTACAAGTCGGCGGCCAATCAGCCCGGCGGTGCGCCTCCTCCCCCGTCCGGCGATGGCTCCGGCCCCGCCGGCGGCCAGGACAAGGGCAAGCAGGACAAGGATGGCAAGGACAATGTAGTCGACGCCGAGTTTGTCGACGTGGACGACAAAAAATAAGTACTCCGGGGTTCCAGCCGCTCCCGCAACCGGGCCGCCGCCGGGCCGCACCGCCCGCTCGGCATGCGACACCTGTAAAGGAGCGGCTGGCCCCCGCTATTTTGGAATCCAATGGCCCCCAAGCACGATTACTACGAGACTCTCGGTCTGGATCGCAAAGCCGGCGCGGATGAGATCCGCAAGTCCTACCGTAAGCTGGCGCGCAAATACCACCCCGATCTCAACCCCGGCGATAAGTCCGCCGAAGAGCGCTTCAAAAACGTCCAGGAAGCCTACGACATCCTCAGCGATCCCAAAAAGCGCCAGATGTACGACCAGTACGGTTTCTACTCCGAAAACGGCTTCCCGGGCGGCGGTGCCGGCGGCGGTCCGTTCGGCTCCGGTGCCGGAAGCGCTCGCCCGCAGCCCAACATGGATTTCAGTGGCTTCGATTTCTCCGATTTCTCCGATTTCGGCGGCTCCGGCGCGCCGGGCGCTTCGGGCGCTTCCGGCTCCAAACGCCGTTCCGAAACCGGCGGCGGCTTCCGCGATATTTTTTCCCAGTTCTTCGGCGGACGCTCCGCCCCAGCGGCCGAGCCTGAACCCGAAGCCGGCTCCGACCTCGAGTACGTCATGGATATCGACTTCTGGCAGGCCATCCGCGGTACCCAGGCCCGCCTCAATATCACCCGCTACGAGGTCTGTGAAACCTGCCACGGCACCGGCACCAGTGGCCAGGGTACCGTCACCTGCCCCCAATGCAAAGGCACCGGCAACGTCAGTCAGATGGCCGGCGCCATGAAGTTCAACCTCACCTGTCCCCGCTGCGGCGGCACCGGCAAGCTCCGCAATGCCTGCCCCACCTGCGGCGGCGATGGCCGCGTCCCCCGCACCGAAACCGTGGATGTCCGCATCCCCCCCGGAGCCCGCAACGGCTCCCGCCTGCGCGTCCCCGGTAAGGGCAACGCCGGCTCCATGGGAGGCCCTCCCGGCGATCTCTACATCACCACCAAAGTCGCCGATCACCCCTTCTTCCGCCGCGAAGGCGATAACATCGAAATCACCGTCCCGGTGGCGGTCTGGGAAGCCGCCCTCGGCGCCAAAATCGAGGTCCCCACCATCGATGGCCGCACCTTGCTCAAAATCCCCCAGGGCACCCACAGCGGCCAGCGCTTCCGCCTCCGCGAAAAAGGAGTCCTCAACCAGCGAACCAATCAACGCGGCGACCAGATTGTCGAAGTCTCCATCGAAGCCCCCGACCCCCGCGATGAGCGCACGCGCGAAATCCTCCGCGAACTCAGCCACCTCCAGACCGAGGACCCGCGCGCCGGAATCTGGTCCAAAGTCTGACCCAGGAGCCATGCCGTCATGCCCAAATCCAAATCCAAAGCGGCCTACATGATCTCCTCCGTCGCGGAGCAATACGACATCCACCCCCAGACCCTCCGCCTCTACGAGCGCGAGGGCCTGCTTACCCCTTCGCGCAGTGAAGGCAACACGCGCCTCTATACCGACGACGATATCGAGCGCCTGGAAGTCATCCTGCACCTCACCCGCGATCTGGGCGTCAACCTCGCCGGAGTCGAAATCATTCTCAACATGCGCCAGAAGATGGGCGAAATGCAGGCCCAGATCCAGCAGTTCGTCGCCACCCTCAACCGCGAACTGGCCTCCCGCACCGTGCGCGAGCCACCCCCGGAGGACCGCAACAGCCTCGTCCCGGTCATCGACGCGCGTCCTCCCGTGCCCGTCAACCGACGACCTCGCTGACCTCCACCCAAATGCCCGCTCAACCAGCCCATCCGACGGCCGCTTATACCGCTCCGTTTCTGGTCTACGTCGGCCTGATGGCGGTCGAGCGCGCCGCGCACTTGCCGCTGCAGGTCTTCTACCCCATCCGCTGCGCCGTTTCCGCCGCTCTGCTTCTGCTCCTCTCGCGCCCGGTTCTGTCCGTCCGCCCGTCCCGCCTGCTCGCCTCCGCCGCGCTGGGGGTCGCCGTATTCCTCATCTGGGTCGCCCCCGATCGCCTGTTCGGCTACCGGCACTTCTGGCTTTTCGAGAACCCTATCTTCGGTTCCACCGCGAGTTCCCTCCCAGATGGGCTGCACGCCAGCCTTCCGTTCCTAGCCATCCGCGCCCTCGGCTCCACCCTCCTGGTGCCCATCCTGGAGGAGCTGTTCTGGCGCGGCTGGCTGATGCGCTGGCTGATCGACAGCCATTTCCTCAAGGTCCCTCTCGGCGCCTACACCCCCCTCTCCTTCTGGCTGGCCGCCGCCCTGTTCGGTTCCGAGCACGGCCCCTACTGGGAGGTCGGCCTCGCCGCCGGCATTCTTTACAACTGGTGGATCGTCCACACCCGCAACCTGGCCGACTGTATGGTGGCTCACAGCGTTACAAATGGTTTGTTATCAGTGTACGTACTAGCAGCCAATCAATGGCAGTACTGGCTATAACCGGAATAGAGCCGGATGCGTCTCATACTATGACAGGTGTAGAGGAATTTCCTTCTCCCTTGTCATTAGCTCCGGAGGGCGGTCGTCGGGCCCGCTCTCCGGAACTTTCCCTGCCTGCCCGATCGCCCGAGAAACCCGACGCGGAGTCGCGGAGACGCCGAGAAAAACGCGGAGAGGACAATCCGTTTCTTCCCCGGTGTTCTTTCCGGGCCTCGCAGTCCAATTCTTCTCTTCTCCCTCCCACCCCTTCCCGAACCTCCGCGTTTTCCCTCCGCGTCTCCGCGTCTCCGCGTCCAATTCTTCGGCCGTCCCGCCGCCGCTCGCCGAACCCCGCGTCTCCGCGTCCAGCCTTCCCCCCGCGTACCTGCCCGCCTGATACAATAACAATTGCATCCCCGGAACCTCCGGTGAGATCCCATAGTTAGTTATGCCGCTTTACGAATATCGTTGCCACCAATGTGGCAAAACCTTCGAGGTGCTCCAGAAATTCGCAGACGAGCCTCTGGCGGTGCATGACGAATGCGGCGGTGAGGTGGAACGCCTGATCTCCCATTCCTCCTTCCAGCTCAAAGGCTCCGGCTGGTACGTGACCGATTACGGCCGCAACGGGAAGTCGTCCTCCCATGGCGGCAACGGCAAGTCCGAGAGCAAAGAAAGCAAAGAAGGCAAAACGGAAAGCAAGTCCGAGTCCTCCAAATCCGAGGTCAAACCGCCCGCCGCTACGCCTTCTTCTTCCTCAACCGATAAGTAGCCAGCCACCGCGTCACCCCGGCAGCTACCAGCGCCATCGCCAGTCCAGCCGTAGCGTCCGCCAGGTAGTGGTAGCGCCCGTACACCGTCGCCGTGGCGATCAGCACCGCCATAACCAGCAGCAAGCGCCACACCCACGGCCGCTCCGGCAGCGCCCGCCGCATGCCGATCGCCGCCGAAAAGGCCCCCGCCACGTGCGCGCTCGGAAAGACGCTGGTGTGCATGCCGTACCCTCCCAGCAGCCACCAGTTGAACCGCCGGAATACCGTGTCGTACGAGGGAAAGTCCTGCCCCGGAAACACCGTCCGCGGCGGTTCCGAAGGCCACAGCGGAAACTGCGCATAACACAGCAGCACCCCCACCGCCAGCATCACCAGAAACGTGTCCACCCGCCCTCGCCGCCGGTATACGTACAGCATGACTACAGCGAAAGGACCCAGCGCATATACCAGCGAATAGCAGACCTCCAGGAGCGACGGCAGCACCGGCCCCAGGCTCTCAATCGCCGCGCGCCCGCCCCCGCGCAGCACCATCCGGTCCCACACCACCCAGCTCTGCTCCAGCGCGTGGCCCTGGTGCGGCAGCGCAAACCAGCCCATCTCGCGGTACGCCAGCAGCAGCAGGATCAGCGGAAACCAGTCGCGCGCCACGCTCAGCAGCAGGCTCTTCCGCAGCCGGCCGGCATACCCGACCAGCGCGTAACAGGCCAGCACCCCCGCGTTGCACGCCAGCGTCACCGTACGCACCGCCGGGCTCACCGGCCTCACCACCGCCACCGCCGCGGTGTAGATCAGGTACGCAATCAGTACCCACTCGGAACGGCGGAACACTCACACCCCTGCGGCCCGCGTCCGGACCCGCCGGCTCAATTCCTCGATCCGCCGCATCATCTCCCGCCGCGCCGCCGAATAGCCCGCCAGGTCGCGGCTGCCGCTATCGGCAAACTGCATCACGCAGGCTTCCGCCGCCACAAACTCCTCCGCCACCTGCGCCACTTCCGCAGCGATTCCCAGCGGAATCCCGCATACCCCGTTGGCGTCGGCATGCAGCAGATCGCCCGCCCGCACCTCCAGCCCTCCCACCCGCACCGGCTGGTGAATGGACGTCGTATGGCTGTAGCTGTGCGACGCGACCACCCCGTTGCTGAAAGCCGCAAACCCGCGCCGCCGCACCTGGTCCAGGTCGCGCGCCGGCCCGCTGGTAATGATGCCCACCGCCCCGAAGCTCTGGTAGCTGGTGCACATCACCTCGCCGAAAGTCGCCCCCACGGCTGGATCGTCCAGGTCCTGAAACACCACGATGGCCGGCCCCGGCAGCTCCGCAAAGCGCGCCAACTGCTCGTCCAGCGACCCGTATACGTCGCCCTCCGCCCGGGCATACGCGGTGCGCATGGTGGCCGTCGAGGCGTACCCTACAATCGGCGGCATCTCCGGGAAACAGGCCCGGATGCGTCCATCCATGTACCCGGCGTTGCGCGGCCGTACCGCGAATAGCTCGATGACATTGGAGATGGTCGGCGTATCATACTGCGCCAGCAGTTTCAAATCGGCGTCGGAAAGGGGCATTCCTCCATCTTCCTACGAACCACCCCGCCCGCGGCCGGCATGGTGCTACCGTAGTTCGCATGGTCCGCGCTCTCTTCGTCTTGCCCCTGCTGGTCTCGCTTCTCCCGGCCCAGCCGCCCGCCAACGGCCCCAAGCCCTTCCCCCTGTGGACCGGCGCGGCCCCTGGCGCGCTCGGCAACCAGGACGAGGACCAGCCCACCCTCACCCCCTATCTCGTGTCCGCCGCCCGCTCCACCGGCACTGCCGTCGTCGTCTGCCCCGGCGGCGGCTACACGCACCTCGCCACCGATAAGGAAGGCACCCAGATCGCCCTGTGGCTGAACTCGCTGGACGTCAACGCCTTCGTCCTCAAATACCGGCTCGGCCCCAAATACCATCACCCCATCGAGTTGGGCGATGCCCAGCGCGCCATTCGCACCGTCCGCACCCGCGCCGCCGAATACCACGTCAAGCCCGACCGCATCGGCATCATGGGCTTCTCCGCCGGCGGCCACCTCGCCTCCACCGCCGGAACCCACTTCGATGCCGGCAACCCCTCCGCCGCCGACCCCATCGACCGCGCTTCCAGCCGCCCCGATTTCCTGATCCTCTGCTATCCCGTCATCACCTTCGGCCAGTTCGCCCATCGCGGCTCCGAGCACATGCTGCTCGGCGACAATCCCGACCCCAAGCTGGTCGAAAACCTCTCCAACGAATTGCAGGTGACGCCGCAGACTCCGCCCACCTTCCTCTTCCACACCACCACCGACACCACCGTCCCGGTCGAAAACAGCATCCTGTTCTATTCTGCTCTGCGCAAAGCCGGCGTCCCCGCCGAACTCCATATCTACGAACGCGGCCCGCATGGCGTCGGCCTGGCCCAGACTGACGAGGCCCTCTCCTCCTGGCCCGCCCGCCTGGCCGATTGGCTACGCATCCACGGCTGGCTGAAGTAGGCCTGCGCAGCGAGGATCATGGCGCCATCGGATGAAGCATCGTGGGCGGATTGCCAGCCCGTCTGTCACGCGGCCGCCCGCCCACCGCCCCGTATTACTGCTCCTTCTTCGGCTCGAAGCGCAGCGATGCCGAGTTGATGCAGTACCGCTGGTTGGTCGGCTGGGGGCCGTCCGGAAACACGTGGCCCAGGTGCGCATCGCATTGGCTGCACAGCACCTCCGTGCGCTCCATGAAGAAGCTGTGGTCGGACTGCTCGCGCACGTTCTCCTCCTCCGCCGGTGCATAGAAACTGGGCCACCCGCAGCCGGAATCGAACTTCTCATCGCTCCGGAACAGGGGCGCCCCGCAGCACACGCACCGGTACGTGCCCGCTTCGTGGTTGTCCCAATACTTCCCCGTGAAGGCCCGCTCGGTGCCCTTCTTGCGGGCGACCGCATACTCCTCCGGAGTCAGTTCTTGCCGCCATTCCGCATCCGTTTTTTCGATTTTGCTCACTCTGATCGTCCCCTCGTACTCTCATTATCGGCGAATCCGGCGGCGCAGCGAAATACCGGTCGCCCACTTCGCCAACCCGAATTCAGCCTGTTTTGTGCGAGTTGTAGCCGACCGCGCGCAATGGCCCCCGTGCAGCAGTGCTACCGTCGAAGCAGGAGGAATCCATCAGCGTTCATCCGCGTTCATCAGCGGCCAATTCCCCCGTCTGCCGGCGTGCGGCGTGTGGCTGGCGGCGGAACGGGGAGGAACCGCCGCGGATGATGGCAGATTAAACCGCCGTTTGACATCCTCCGGGTCTTCTCCCTAAACTTGATATAGATTGATGGATCTATCCCAGGTGGAGGCTTCGCCGGCTTCCGAAATCCTGAGTTGGGCGGTTGAGACCTTCGGGGACTCCTTCGCAATCGCGACCAGTTTTCAAAAGGAAAGCATGGTGGTGGTGGATCTGGTGTCCCGGCTCACGCCCCATCCACGCGTCTTCACGCTCGATACCGGGCGCCTTCCCGAAGAGACCTACCACATGATGGATACCTTGCGCGAGCGCTACGGCGTCGCCCTGGAGCTGGTCTTTCCCGACCGCCAGGAAGTCGAACGGATGACCTTGCAGTACGGCCCCAATCTCTTCCTCGATAGCGTGGAGCGCCGCGAGATGTGCTGCGAAATCCGCAAGGTCCGGCCGCTCGAACGCAAGCTCAAGGAACTGCGCGCCTGGGCCACCGGCCTGCGCCGCGAGCAGGCCGAGACCCGCACCGATGTCCCCAAAGTCGAGGCCGTCGACGGCCGCATGAAGATCAGCCCCCTGGCCGACTGGACCGAGGCACAGGTTGACCAATACGTGCACGACCACGACGTGCCCCTGCATCCCCTTTACGCCCAGGGTTACGCCAGCATCGGCTGCGCTCCCTGCACCCGGCCGATTCTACCGGGCGAGCCCCAGCGCGCCGGCCGCTGGTGGTGGGAACAGGATGGCAAAAAGGAATGCGGCATCCACTTCGCCCTCGATGGAACGGTCCGGCGTGCATAAAGGATTCACCCTCTGGTTCACCGGCATGTCGGGCGCCGGCAAAAGCACCATCTCGCACCTCCTGGAAGAGCGCCTGCGCTCCCTGGGCGCCAAAGTCGAGGTGCTCGATGGCGACGTCGTGCGCACCCATCTTTCGAAGGGCCTCGGCTTCGGCAAAGAGGACCGCGACGAAAACATCCGCCGCATCGGTTTCGTCTGCGAGCTGCTCTCGCGCAATGGCGTGATCGCCATCGCCGCCGCCATTTCGCCGTACCGCGCGGTGCGCGAGGAACTGCGCGGGCGCATCGCCAATTTCGTCGAGGTCTATGTGGAGTGCCCCATCGAGGTGCTGGCCGGCCGCGACGTCAAGGGCCTCTACAAGAAAGCGCTGGCCGGAGAGCTGGCGCAGTTCACGGGCGTATCGGATCCCTATGAGCCGCCCCTCGCGCCCGAGGTGACCGTGAACTCGTCCACCGAAACCCCCGAGGAAAGCGCCGCGAAAATCTGGGCTACACTGGAACACTTGGGTCTAGTTTCCTTTGATCGATCTGCACTCGCACACTAACGAATCCGACGGGACCTGTTCGCCCGCGCAACTGATTGCCGAAGCGGTCGCCGCTGGCGTGAGCGTCCTGGGGATCACTGACCACGACACCTTTCGCGGTTACGAACAGGCCGTCCCCCTGGCCCACGCGGCCGGCGTCGAACTGGTTTGCGGCATCGAGCTCTCCACCAAGCTGCAGGGCCGCTCGGTACACCTGCTGGGTTATTTCCTGGCCGAAGACGGCTTGGCCGGCTTTCGCGAATGGGTGCGCGACCTGCAGGTGGCCCGCCGCGAGCGCAACATCCGCCTGGTAGCGCGGCTGCGCGAGCTCGGTTTCGACATCACCCTCGAAGAAGCCGAGGCCCGCGGGAGGGGCATGACCGGGCGCCCGCACTTCGCCCAGATCATGGTCGAGAAGGGGTACGTCCCGAACCTGCGGGCGGCCTTCGACGATTACCTGGATGAGTCCGCCAAGGGCTACGTGTACCGCCGCGAGCCGCGCTTCGACGAAGGCGTGGATCGCATCCGCCAGGCCGGCGGCATCGCCTCGCTGGCGCACCCCATCCGGGTGAAGGGCGACGTGGAAGAGATGCTGCCCTCCCTCTGCGACATGGGTCTCAATGCCATCGAGGCCTACCACAGCGATCACGGCCCGCGCGAAACCGAGTTATACCTGTCCCTCGCGCGCCACTACGGATTGCTGGTAACCGGAGGTTCGGATTTCCACGGCGACGTCAAACCCGGCGTGCACCTGGGCACCGGCGCCAAGGGCAACCTGCATATCCCCGACGACCTGGTGGACCGCCTCCGCCAGGCGCAGCCCTTCGAAACCCGCCCACCGCGCTAGTGTCGTGCCGGGGCACCAGTTTCCGAGCCGCGCGCGTCAGCAAGCGCTAAGTGGGATTGGACGCTAACGCGTCACCGCCTCGCCGGTCTGCGCCGCCGCTGCCTTCGACAGCACCGGCACCTTCGCATCGGCGGTCAACGGTGGACGCCGCAGGTGCCAGTCGGTGGCGCCCTGGTAAGCATGCGCCAGTGCCAGCACGTCCACCTCCCGCCAGTTGGCCCCGCTGATCTGCAGGCCGACCGGCAGCCCGGTCTTCGAAAGGCCGCACGGCACCGTGATGCTCGGCAATCCGTAATCGTCCAGCGAGCGGGTGTTCCCGGGCTTGGGATTGCGCGCCCGCGCGTTGGCCCCCCGCGTCAGCTCCTCTTCAATGCTCCAGGCCACCTCGCGGATCGTGGGCGTCACAATCAGGTCGATTTCCTGCTTCCGGAAAACTTCGTCGTCCACCATGCGGCGCAACAGCCGAAGCGCGCGCCACTCGCGGATGTAATCCACCGCCCGCGCTCCGCCGCGCCCCGCTGTTGCCGCCGCCCCGCCGACCAAACCAGAATCGGCCGTCTCCGTTTCGGCGTGCACAAAGCCGCTTCCCAGGTCTTCGCGGTAAACGCCGCCCTGGCTGTTCGCGCCAGTGCCCAGGATCGACGGCATCTCAATCTCCCTGGTCCCCTTGGTCATCTTGCTGAGCACCCCGATGGCCGCTTCCATGGCGCTCGCCACATCGGGCTCCAGGGTGTCGTAGAACTGCGGCGCAATGCCCAGCCGGAATTGCTCCACCGGTGCTCCAATGCCCGCTGCGAAATCCGGCACGGGGTAATCCACCGATTGCAGATCCAGCCGGTCATAGCCCGCGATCACCTGCAACACCGCGGCGACATCTTCCACCGTCCGCGCAATCGGGCCGCAATGATCCAGCGACCACGTCAGCGGCACGATGCCGCGAATGCTCACCCGGCCGTAGGTAGCCTTGAAGCCCGTGACCCCGCACATCGCCGATGGCGTCCGGATCGAGCCGCCCGTATCCGTGCCCAGCGCGGCATAGCAGTTGTCCATAGCCACCGCCGCCGCGGAACCGCCCGACGAGCCGCCCGAGATCATCTCCAGGTTCCACGGATTGCGCACCGGCCCAAAGTAGCTCACCGCCGACGTGGCGCCCGAGGCGAAGATGTGCATGTTGCACTTGCCGATCAGCACCGCGCCCGCCGCCCGCAGCCGCCGGGTCGTCTCGGCATCCGTAGCCGCCACGTTGCCCGCCAGCGTCTTGCTGCCCGCCGTGGTCCGCACGCCGGCCGCATCGATGTTGTCCTTGAGGCCGATGGGAATTCCGTGCAGCGGACCGCGCCTGCGGCCGGCCGCCTGCTCCCGGTCGAGCGCCTTGGCCTGCTCCAGCGCCTGCTCCTGCATCACCGTGATCCAGGCGTTGGTCTTCGGGTTGAAGGTGTGGATCCGTTCCAGACACGCCTGCGTGAGTTCCACCGCCGAAATCTTGCGGGCGCGCAGGCTCTCGGATGCCTGCCGCAGAGTCCAGAAGACGGGATCGCTTGCATTCTGCATCTCGGTTCCCCTTTCGCTTACCCGCCCGTCTGATCGGCCGCAGCCTTCGAGAGCAACGGCACCCGCGTATCCGGCTGTAGGCCCGGCCGCCGCTTGTGCCAGTCGGTCTCCTGCTGATAGGCATGTGCCAGCGCCAGCACGCTGGATTCGGAAAACAGCGGCCCGGCAATCTGCAGACCGATCGGCAAGCCCTCTTTCGAAAATCCGCAGGGAATCGCGATCACCGGCAATCCGTAGCCGTTGAACGGCCGGGTATTCTCTTGCGCGTCGAGCACCACCCGCGCGCGGCCGCCCGCCTCGGCACCGCCGCGCCCGCCGGCCCCTCCGCCGCCTCGGCCGCCACCCCCAGCACCGCCCGCGCCTCCTGCCCCGCCGCGCCCGCCTCCTCCGCCGGGGTTCAAGTCGTCCTCCACCAGCCCGGGAATATGCCGCACCACCGGCGCCACCAGCACATCTACTTTCTGCTTCTGGAAGACCTCCTCATCCACGGTGCGCCGCACCATCGTCAGGTCGCGCCATCCGCGAATGTAATCCACCGCCCGCCCTCCGTCTTGCCCGGCCGGAAACACCCGCGCCGTAGCGGCCTCGTAGCCGCCGCCATTCACTCCGCGCAGGTTCTCGTGATACGCGGCGATCTCCGCGGTTACCCCGGCGTGCAGCAGAGATGGCAGCCCCACTTCCGTGGATCCCTTGGTCAGCTTATTCAGTACCCCCAGCGCCTCCTCCACGGCGTGCGCCACATCGTCATCCAGGTGATCGAAAAACTGCGCCGCGATGCCGATCCGAAATTGCGCCACCGGCGCAGCCATACCCGCCACGTAATCCGGCACCGGCTTATCGAGGCTGTCGATATCCAGGTGGTCGTAGCCCGCGATCTGCTGCAACACCAGCGCCGCATCCTCCACCGTACGCGCCATGGGACCGCAATGATCGAGCGACCACGACAGCGGCACGATGCCCCGCAGGCTCACCCGGCCGTAAGTGGGCTTCAGGCCCGTGATGCCGCAATCGGACGCCGGAATGCGGATGCCCCCGCCCGTATCCGTGCCCAGCGCCGCAAAGCAATTGGCCATCGCCACCGCGGCTGCCGATCCGCCCGAAGCGCCGCCCGCAATGCGTTCCAGGTTCCACGGGTTGCGCACCGGCCCCCAGTAGCTCACGGTGGACGAATCGCCCGCGTCGAACTCATGCATGTTGCACTTGCCGATCAGCACCGCGCCGGCCGCCTTCAGCCGCCGCACCACTTCCGCGTCCTCGGAAGGAAAGCGGTACTCGTAAACCGCGCTCGCCGCCGTGGTGCGCGTTCCGGCCGTATCGATGCTGTCTTTGAGGCCGATGGGAATGCCGTGCAAGGGGCTGCGCAGCCGCCCGGCGGCCTGTTCGGCGGCCAGCTCTTTGGCCTGCGCCAGCGCCTTCTCCCGCATCACCGTGATCCAGGCGTCGATCTTGGGGTTCCACGTCTTGATCGAATCGAGGCACGCCTGCGTCAGATCGACGGGCGTGAATTTCTTCGCCCGTATGCCCGCCGCGGCCTCCTTCAACGTGAGCAGGCTGAGATCGGATGCCGATTCGGCGAAGGCCAACCGGCTGGCGATGGCTCCTGCGCTGGCGGTGAACAGAAACGCGCGCCGGGAGGGGTTTTCCATGAGTTCTTGTACCGCGCCAGGCCGGAAGTTGTCAAATCCGCACGCTGGGTCGGCGCGGCACTCCGGAATGCCCCTCAGCGCCGCAACTTCTGGGCCCGCCCTGTAAACCTCGGCCTGCCAAAAACGGTCTACACATACGAATGAAACGCGGTCGGTCGTCCGGACAAGCGGCGGTGGCAGGCGAAACGTCAGTAGGCGAAACAGCGGCAGAAGAGTTCCAGGATTTCGACGCCTTGGTCAAGCTGCACCGGCCGCGGATCTTCCGGTTCCTGCTGGCATCCCTACGCAACCGGGAGACCGCCGAGAACCTCACGCAGGATTGTTTTATCCGCGCCTACCAGGCGCGCGGGCAGTTCCGCGGCGCCTCCAGCATCGGGACTTGGTTCATGCAAATCGCCGCCAACCTGCTGCGCGATCACCAGTCCAACAGCCGCCTGAAGTTCTGGCGGCGCACGCTGCACTCCGATGCGGATGTGGCGGAATTGGGCCGCCTGATTCCGGACCGCCAGCAATCTCCGGAAGCGCAGGCGCTGATTCGCGAGCAGGTGGAGGCCATCTGGAGCGCCGCCGCCGATCTGCCGCCGCGCCAGCGTACGGTATTTCTGCTGCGGTTCGTGGAAGATATGGACCTTCTGGAAATCGCCGAAGTCACGGGGATGAAAGAAGGCACGGTGAAGGCACACCTCTTTCGGGCGCTGCAATCGGTACGCGCCCGGCTGGAGGGAACAAAATGAGCAAGCACTTATCCGATCAAGGAGTCTCTATGTATCTCATTGGTGACGTCGGCCCCGAAGAACGCCAGCATGTCGAAGGATGCACGGCCTGCCAGGCGAAAATTGCCAGCTTTGTCGCGTCGCTCGCGAATTTCCGCGGCGCCGTGCGCGACTGGAGCGACCGTTCCCTCGCCAAGGACCGCGCCGCGGAAATGCATTGGACCGTGATTCCGGCGGCCGACCCCCTGGAGCGCCTGCTCCTGCCGGCATCCATCGATGGTCCCTGGTATCGCTCGTTGTGGAGCAACCTGTGCGATCTGCTGCGGCCGGAAACGGCCCCACTGGACGTCACCTCGAAACCGGTTCTGGTGCGCGACATCTGGGGCCAATACGGCCGCCAGAAAAAGTCCTGGGTGCTCTCGGTCGCCTTGCAATCCGCGGTCGTGGTGCTGGTGGCGTGGATGGGGATGAGCAAACCGGTGCAGCAGGCGGCCCGATCGGTCATCAACCTGGTCCTGCCGCCGGACCTGGCGGCGTTCCAGCCGAAGGCCGCTCCCGCCCGCGAAAAGATGGGAGGCGGCGGCGGTGGCGGCGACCGCTCTCCGCTGCCCGCCAGTAAGGGACGCCTTCCCAAAGCCTCTCTCCGCCAGTTCACCCCGCCGGTGGCGGTGCTGAACAATCAGAACGCCAAGCTCACCATGGAGCCTTCCATCATTGCGCCGCCGGATGTCAACCTGCCGCAGGTCAACATGGCGCAATACGGCGATCCGCTGGGCAGGCTCGGTCCCCCATCGAACGGTCCCGGCTCGGGCGGCGGCATCGGCACCGGCAAGGGCGGCGGCGTGGGGTCGGGCGATGGGGGCGGCTATGGTCCCGGCTCGGGCGGCGGTGTGGGCGGCGGAGCCTTCCGCGTGGGCGGCGGGGTGTCGGCCCCGGTCCTGCTGTCCAAGGTCGAGCCGGAATACTCCGAAGAGGCCCGCAAGGCCAAGTACCAGGGCATCGTGGTGCTGTACGTCGAGATCACTCCCGACGGCCGCGCCACCAACATCCGGGTGCAGCGCAGCCTGGGCCTGGGCCTCGACGAGAAGGCCATCGAAGCGGTGAAGAGGTGGAAGTTCAAGCCCGGCATGAAGAACGGCCAGCCCGTCACTGTCGCGGCGCTGATTGAAGTCAACTTCCGGCTGCTCTAGCAGCCGCGGCCGTCAGAAGTATCCGTAGGCCAGCCAGCCGCCATCCACGTACAGCGAGTGGCCGGTGATGAAGCTGGCCTGCTCGCTCAGCAGGAAGGCCACGGCATCGGCCACGTCGGCGGGCTGCGCGAGCCGGCCCAGCGGGATGCGGGCCTTCACCCGGTCTTCGTCGATATTGCCCGCGGCGATGTTCCGCTCGGTCATGCCGGTGGCCACATACGCCGGCCCCACGGCGTTGACCCGGATGCGCCGCTGGGCCCACTCAATGGCCAGCACCTTGGTGAGCATGGCCACGCCGGCCTTGGCCGCGCAGTAGGCCGCGCGGCGGGGGAAGGCAGCCTCGGCATTGGTGCTGGTGATGAACACCATCGCGCCGCCCGCATCCCCCATCTGCCGCGCGCAGGCCTGCGCCACGTAGAAGGTGCCGTTGAGCTGCACATCCACCATGCGGGCCCAGTCGGCCGACGGCAGCGTGAGGGAATCGTGCGGCTCGCTGATTCCCGCACAGTTCACCACCCCATCCAGCCTTCCGAACCGGTCTACCGCCGCCTGCGCCGCGCGCTCGCACAACTCGGGACGGGTGATGTCGCACGCCACGCCGAGGGCCTCTCCTCCCTCGGCGGCCAGGAGCCCGGCCTCCGCTTCGGCTTGGGCCGCATTCAGGTCGGCGATGACCACTCGCGCGCCCTGGGAGTGCAGGCGCGCGCCGACCGCCCCGCCGATGCCGCCCGCCCCTCCGAAGACCACGACGACTTTACCAATGGTGTCACGCATGTTTAGAACTTCCGAGCGTAACACCGGACGCAACCCCTGCGCCTCGTCCATGACTGCCACTCCTGCGGTTCCTCTCCGCAACCCTGCCGCTCAGACCGGTCCCGCCGCCCCATCCGGGTCTGCCGTCCACGCCGCCCGGCGCGCCCGCATCTGCCGGCCGCCCCGCCTGCCTTGGCCCGTCCCGCCGCCGCGGCGAATAGTGCGACCATCAGTTATATAGATACGAAACTATGAGAACCGCAATCATCGGCCTGCCCATGGTAGGCAAAACTTCCTTGTTCACGATCCTGACGGGAGTCCACCAGGAGACCCGCATCGGCTCGACCGCCGCGCGCACCGGCGTGGCCAAGGTGCCGGATACGCGGCTGGAGGCTCTGGCGCGCCTCTTCGAACCACCCAAAACCGTGCACGCCAGCGTGGAGTACGTGGACATGCCCTCGATCTCCAAAGAGAACCTGCGCGACCCCAGCTACCTGGCCAGCCTGCGCGTGGTGGATGCCTTCGCCCACGTGCTCCGCCTGTTCCAGGACGACACCATCCCGCACGAAAAAGGCTCGGTAGACCCCGTGCGCGACCTGGAAGACGTGGAGACCGAGCTGATCCTGAGCGACCTGGTGGTGGTGGAGAAGCGCCTGGAGCGGCTGGATAAAGACCGCAAGAAGATCAAGAACCCGGAGCTGGACCGCGAATTCGAGCTGCTGGAGAAGTGCAAGGCCACCCTCGAAGACAATCGCCCGCTGCGGCAACTGGAGATCGAAGGCGACGACGAGAAGCGCATCCGCGGTTTCCAGTTCCTCTCGCTGAAGCCGGTGCTCTACGTGCTCAACCTGGGCGAAGAGGAGGCCGGCAAGCTGCACCAGCGCGAGCAGGAGTATCGCGACGGCCCTCTCAGCGGCCGGCGGCATACCGCCGTGGCGGCAGTGTGCGGCAAGATCGAGGCCGAGCTGGCCGAGCTGCCGCGCGAGGAACAGCAGGATTACCTGGCCAGTTACGGTCTGGCCGAAAGTGGCCTGGAGCGGCTGATTGCGGCCACTTACTCGCTGCTGGGTCTGATGAGCTTCCTGACCGCCGGCGAGGACGAATGCCGCGCCTGGACCATCCCGATGCACAGCAACGCGGTGAAGGCCGCCGGCGCCATCCATTCGGACTTCGAGAAGAAGTTCATCCGCGCCGAGGTAGTCAACTGGAAGTCGCTGGTGGATCTGGGGGGCTATCCGGGAGTGCGGGAAAAGGGGCTACTGCGGCTGGAGGGCAAAGAGTACATCGTGAAGGATGGTGATGTCCTCGTGATCCGCCACGGGTAAGTCGGCTCAAAAAGTTTGCGGCTCTGCCACTGCGGGAAGTGACAGAGCCGCGATGATGGATCGAGCGGTCTTCGAAAGACCGTCAGTTGGCGAAGAGGTTCTGGAACTCCGGACTGCCGATGAAGCCTTGGCCGGCCGTTCCCGGTCCCAGAATCTGGATCCGCGTGCTGACGCCGGCGCTGCCGGAGAACAGCACGCCCGGACCGCCGCTGTTGGCCACCCCTACCCAGAAGTTAAAGCCGCTCACGTCGGGGTCGCGGCCCAGGATCACGAAGTACAGCATCCGCGTATACAGCGCGTTGGTGTGGTCCGCCGATAGTCCGGTGTTGTAAATGCCGGTGCTTTGGAACTCGTTGTTGGGTGTATTGACCGGCGTGGTGCTGTTCGGGTACCCGATCAGCGTCTGGAACCACGTGGCCAAACCGGCCGAATCGGCATCGTTGATTTCCGTGGCGCTCGGCAGCCGGTTCAACAGGTTCTGGTACAGAGTGGTTGCCGAGTAACCGGCGGGAGTCAGCGAATTAAACAGCTCGGTCACGGTCAGGGTGCCCTCCCGAATGCCCACCACAGTGCTGGAATATTGGGCGAACGTGGGCGGCGCACCGGTAGCCGCCTGGTAAGTGGCCATCACCACGAAGTCGCTGTTGAAGGCTTCGGGGCTGGTCAGGAAGGCGTCGGCCATCTGGCCCAGGCCGGCGCCGCCAGTCCCGGTCCAGAAGGCGAAGCCGCCTGAGTCGGGGTCGCGGCCGAGCAGCTGCTCATACAGCGCGTACACCTGGCGGTAGACCTCGCTGTCTCCGGAACCCGCCTCGCTGATCGTGTAAGTCGCGGAGGTGCCGCCGCCCGCCACTAAGATGGTGTAAGTCTGCGGCGTTGTGTGGGTGTTAGTCAACAGGGTATAGCCGACCGCGCCCGTGCCGCTGCCGGTGGCCCCGCTGGTCACCTGCAGAATTCCCGGGTCGGACGAGGTAGCCGTCCACGCCCCGCAGGTGGCGCTGGGCGTCACCGTGAAGGTCCGCGCGGTTTCCGGCAGAACGCCGCAATTGGGCTGGCCGGAGCCGTTGGGGCAGGTTTCCACGGTGGAAGTCCCGGTGGCCGGCAGGCTCGCCGAGGACGGACCGAGGACGAACGAGCAGCTCGAAACCACCGTGATGAAGTTCGCCGTCACCGAGTGGGGCGCATTCATGGTGATGGACTGCGGATTGGCGCTGCCGCTCACATCCCCGCTCCAGTTGCTGAATTGATAACCGGCGCTCGCCGAGGCGGTCAACTGAACGCTGGCTCCCGCAGTGTAATAACCTGCCGAAGCGGGATTGGCCGCCACGCTGCCTGAGCCGGCCGGAGAAACCCCGGTGGTCAGCAGATACTGCACCGTAAAGGTCGCCGTGTAAGTGGCCGGGCTGCCGGTTACGCTGATGGAGTGGGAGGCCGCTCCGCCATCGCTCCAGCCGCTGAAGACGTCTTGCGTTCCCCCGCCGCCTTGCGTGGTGACCACCGCGATGGTGTGCGGCCCCGCGGCCAGGTTCAGCGTTTGCGGCGCAGTATAAGTTACGCCATCCACACTGACCTGGAGGCCCGGAGGATTGGTCTGAATGGTGATGCCGGTAAGCGAAGAGAAGTTAGCGGTTACGGTTTCGGGAGAGCTCATGGTCACGGTGGTCGATGCGCTGGACGAGCTGGCTACGGAACCCGACCACGAGCTGAACGAATATCCCGAGTTAGCAATGGCGGTAACCGGCACCACCGTACCGGCATTGTAGAATGCGCCGCTGGTGGGGGTCACCGAACCGCCCGCAACCGGCGATCCCGAGATGGTCAGTTGATACTGCGTCTGGAAAGATGCCGTGTAAGTGGCGGCCGACCCGGTCACGGTGATGGAATGGGATGCCGCGCCGCCGTCGCTCCAGCCAGTGAAAACATACTGCGTGCCCGGCGTGCCGCTCTGCGGAGTGACCACCGCGATGGTGTGGGTGGTCTCGGAGAGGCTCAGCGTCTTGGGAGCGGTTTGCGCCGCGCCGCCATCCACGCTGAATTGCAGACCCGCCGGACTGGTCTGGATGGTGATGCTGGTGGGCCCGTTAAAGTTCGCCGTAACCGTCTCGGGCGCACTCATGGTCACCGTCGTGGACGCGCTGGATGGGCTGGCCACCGGCCCCGTCCATCCGTTGAAGATATACCCCGATGCGGCCGTGGCGGCAACGGGTACTACGCTGGCGGCGTTGTAGAACAGACCGCTCGCCGGAGTCACCACTCCTCCTGCCGGAGGTAGCGCCGAGATGGTCAGTTCATACTGCGTCTGGAAGGTCGCGGTGAACGTCCAGGCCGAACCGGGAACCGAGATGTTGTGCGAGATCGCTCCGCTATCCGACCAGTTCTGCCAGACGTACTGCACCCCGGCGGCGCCGGCCTGCGGCGTCTCGGTGGCGATGGTGTGGGTCGACGATGGAACCAGATTGACGGTGTAAGGAGCCGCGACAAACGGACCGCCATCCAGGCTCACCAGCAGCCCGCCGGGCGAGGTGGTGAGAGTAACGGCGGTAAGAGCCGTGTTGGTGAGGGCGAATTTGGCCGTGCCGCTCACTCCCAGAACCGAGGCAGTTACGTTATAAGGTCCGCCCACGGTGCTGTTCGCCGTAAAGGTGGGTGCGGTAGCCACGCCCGAAGCATCGGTGGCGGCGGTGGCCGTCAGCGAGGAACCCGGAAACGTTCCGCTGGCGCCCGAACTGGGCGCGGCGAAGGTCACCGTGACGTTCGAAATCGGATTTCCGTTCCCATCGGTCACCTTGGCGCTGAGGGCCGTGGCAAAGGCGGTAGTCGCGGGTGTACTCTGCGGAGACCCGCCGCTGAGCGTGACGGCCCCGGGCGAGCCGAGCGCCGGAGCGAACACCAGAACCTGGTACTCTGCGTCGGTCAAGGTGCCCGACGGGTCATAACAAGCCACGTACGCCACCATGTTGATTGTCGCGCTAGTCCAGCTGGTAACCTTGCAGCGGGTGGTTGTTGCGTATGCCGTGACCCGCACGTCGCCCCCGGTCACCTGTGCGGCATTCAGCCCGCTGAAGGTCATGGCGTACTGGCCCGCCCCGGAGCGGTTCACACTGACCGCACCACCCGGATTGTACGAGTAAGTGGTATCCGGCGTGTAGTTGGCCACAGTCGGCTGATCGGCCCAGGCATAGGCGACTTGGGGAGGAGTGGTCCCGATGGGAATCACGGCGATGACAAAGTCGGAATCCGTCGCCGTTCCGCCGGCATTCTGGCAATCGACCGAAGCTGTGAAATTGGCCCCGCTCCAGCCATCGGAATAGCAATTGATACCTCCGGCCGCATAGGCGGTCACCTGAACCGTGCCTCCGGCCCCGCTCAGGCCGTTGAAGACTACTTCGTAGTTACCGGTCGAAAACCGAGTAACGGCGATGGTTCCCGCCGGGTTGTACGAATAAAAAGTGTCTGGCGTGTAGGTGGATGTGCTGGTCGGCTCATTGGCCCAGGCGAAAGCGATATTCTGGCCGTTGGTGGTTGAGACCGCCGAGACCGTAAACTCCGAGTCAGCGGCAGCGCCGGCGGTGGTATAGCACAGGACGGTCACCGCGTTGTTGCCCCAGCCTCCAGTGGCGCAATAATCCGCTGTCGCGCCATAAGCCATGGCCTGCGCGGCCCACCCGGAGCCGATGCCGGAATTCGGGAAAGTTACGGTATAGCTTCCCGTGCCGTTATGAACGGCCGTAACCGGCGCGCCTCCAGGGTTCACGGAAAAGCTTGAGGACACCGACGCGGTTGTGCCATCGTAGATATAAGCGTACGCGTAACCCATCGCCGGGAGGGCCAGTACCTCATATTCGGCATCTACCGCCCCGCCGGTCAGGTTGTAGCAGCCAACACCCACTTGCAGGGTGTTGCCCGGGCCCGATCCCCACTCCGTTACCTTGCAGCGCGCGGTGGAACCATAGGAGGTGGCACGAACATCGCCTCCCGACAACAGGGCCGCATTCAGCCCGGAGAAAGTTACGGTGTATTGCCCCGTGGATGAGCGGGTAATGTTCACGCCGCCGCCGGTGGGATTGTAGGAGTACGACGTACTGGGCGTGTAAGTGGCTGACGAAGGTCCATCGGCCCAGGCGAATGCGATCCCTGTCGGACTTACACTGGCTGGAACGATGAAGATTACAAATTGAGAATCCACGAAATTCCCGGACGTATCCACGCAGTTCACACTAGCCTGGAATGAGCCGCCCCACCCGCCGGAATAGCAGGTTGCATTGCTGTTATAGGCGTCGACCTGGACGGTGCCGCCGCTCCCGTTCAGCCCGTTGAAAGTTACTGCGTATGACCCGGGGCTGGAACGGGTGACGCTAATTGCGCCACTGGGGTTATAGGAGTATGAGGTGCTGGGAGTATAACTCGCAGTCGTGGATTGGTTGGCCCACGCGAAGGCGATGTCTTTATCGTTCGTAGTCGACACGGCCAGTACGGTGAACGGGGAGTCTGCCGCGGCGCCGCTGGCGTTGTAGCAATTAACCGAAACTCCACTGCCGCCCCAGCTTGCCACGTTGCAGTAATTCGCATTGGCGCCATAAGCCGTAGCCTGCACCGACCACTCAGGGCCGATTTCGGAGTTGGGAAAGACCACCGTGTATACACCCGCGCTGGCGCGCGACGCCGTGACGGCGCCGCCGCCCGGGTTGAGTGAATATACGGATGAGACTGTGGCCAAAGCCCCGTCGGAAATCCAGGCGTAGGCGAATCCGGTATCCGCCAGGGCCGTCCGGCCTCCTAGGGTCAACAAGAGCAACGCGGCCGATGGCCACGCGTAAGCAGACGTCTTCATAGGTTCCTCCGTTTGGCCGTAATTCGGCACTTGCAGAGTATTTGGGTTTATATGAGCCCTGCGCGAAGTGACAACAAAGGCTATGAGCCGGATTCCCCCTGCGGATAGGTGGGTGTCGTCAGGCGCTTCCCCTTGTGGCCCGCACATTGCTGAGCGGCCAACTTTCGGTGAGTATAACCTACATTCGGTAAGTTACAACTTACAGTTTTCGCAATATAGTCCCAGGTACTCGTATGTTTGAATACAATTTGTTGGTAGTGGGGTCATTTCAATTTCCACAGGCTTGACTGCGCGGGCCCGGGTGCGATACTGGGGACATGCCCAAGCGCACGCGTAAAGAACCCCAGGACATCAACCAGTTCGCCCACGCCGCTGTTCAGCGAACTATCGCAGCCACGGAAGAACAACCCGAGCCGGACCGGGCCACTATCTCGGAGGTGATGCGGGCCATGGGGCGCCGGGGTGGTCTCAAGGGCGCGGCGACATTGAACGCTCGGCTCAGCCCGGCTCAGCGGAAGGCGTCGGCGCGGCGAGCGGCCCAGGCGCGGTGGGGGAAGAAATGACCGCATGGTACTGCGTGACTCTGTCGGCGGACGACATATCGAGTGGGCGACACAGCGCCCTCCATGAAGGGTTCAGTAAAATCTTTGTGGCAAGCGGCGCGCCTAGGCTCGCCGTGATGTACAAGCTCACCGATGTGATGGCCAACGTTTACTACTTTTCCCCAGAGGCGGCAGTCATCGCAATGGACCTCCTTGCGGCCTATGGCGCTGAGGGATGCGCGATGCCCTCTCGGTCGTGCGTCAAAATGGTGGCGGGATGGGACGGAGCCGCCGATCTTCCCTTCTTAGACGCTTGAACGACTTCCGAAGCCAGTAGCTGGGGGTAGTTGTTGAAGATGATCGCTCCTTCACCGAACCCCTCTATCTCACCGTTTTCGTAGATCACGTATTCATGCCCGCCGATGCCCATCGTTACCTTGAATAGTATCAGTCTGTCCATATTTACGAGTGTAGCTCAAAATGCTTGATTATGCGCGAGCGGTCGCGTATAATGTACCTATGAACCGCTTGAGCACCGATGAACGCGCCCAGATCCTCGCCGCCCTCGTTGAAGGTAATTCCATACGCTCCGTCTGCCGCATGACTGGCAGGGAAAAACGCACCGTGACGCGCCTCCTGGTGGATGTCGGCACGGCCTGCTATCGGTACCAGGATCGCGTTATGCGCAACCTGAAATGCCAGCGGATCGAGTGCGACGAAATCTGGTCGTTCGTCGGATGCAAGCAAAAGCACGTCACCGCGAAGATGGCCGAAGAGCGCGTAGTCGGAGACGCCTGGGTGTGGGTCGCCATCGACGCCGACACCAAACTCGTTCCCTGCTGGCTCGTGGGCAAACGGGACGCCGAGTACGCCACCGAATTCATTGCGGACCTGGAGCGCCGGCTTGCTAATCGCGTGCAACTCACCAGTGACGGTCACAAGGTTTATCTTAACGCCGTGATCGACGCCTTCGCGGATGACATCGACTACGCTCAACTCGTGAAGGACTTCGGTCCCTCGCCGGATAGCCAGAAGGGCCGTTACAGCCCAGCGATCTGCACCGGCTGCAAGAAGGTCATTCGTCTCGGCGAACCCGAGGTGGATCTCATCAGCACCAGCTACGTGGAACGCCAGAATCTCACCATGCGGATGTCCATGCGCCGCTTCACCCGGCTGACCAACGGTTTCTCCAAGAAGATTCAGAACCATGAGGCCGCCGTGGCGCTCCATTATATGTGGTACAACTTCCTGCGCATTCACCAGACGCTCAGAGTTACGCCAGCGATGGCAGCGGGGATCTCGAACCACCTGTGGTCGTGGCGGGAGGTTGTGGCCTTGATGAGCGAACCGATTCAAGCCGTCGCCTAAGCGCTACACTAGCGGACAGCAAAGCAAAAAGGCCCGACTGCGAATCGGGCCTCTCGGCGAAACGTTTGGGCTGCACTCAAACGATATCAGAGGAGTGCGCCCAGATGCAATTTCGCCCTAAGCCGCTCTCGCGGCTGCTACCGCAGCCAAAGCGGTTAGGCGAAGGGAGGCGCATGACCATTGCTCTGGGAATACTGGCGTCGGACGGGGTGGTGATCGCGGCCGATGCGCAGGAAACCTCCGGGTACTTCAAGGGATTTGCGCTGAAGATCCACGAGGCAATGACCCAGACGAGCGTCCATTCGACCGTCCAATCAGCGATAGCTGTGACCGGGGCCGGTCCCGGTGTTTATCTAGATGGCATCGCAGAAGAAATCATTCGCAAATTTCACGGCAGTCAGGACTCCGATATTGCATCTTTCGAGCTCCACCTGAAAGAAACCCTTGAGGATTTCTACGCTCGCCACGTCGCCAACAAGCCCTCCCATATCGACAGGACTTTCGAACTGATAGTCGGAGCGCAGATCGAGGGGAGCCAGGGCCTCTGGGTGACAGAAGCCTCTGTGGTCAAGCCGAGCCTCGGCTTCGAAGCAATTGGGGCCGGACATCCTTTCGCGAGGATGGCGATCCAGAATCGGGCGTTGTACATGGATGCGCAGAGCGCCGCCATCTTGAGTGTCCTCGGCGTAACACTGGCAAAGGAATACGACCAGGACTGCGGGAAGGGCACCATGGTCGTCTTCCTGAAGGACAACCTTGCCTATACGGTCCCCCCTTACCTGGTGCAAGAAGCCGAAAAGCTCTTCGCTAGGTACGCGGGCATCGAGCACAGCGCCTTCCTCTATGCGCTCGGGAAGCAAGCACCCGACGATTTGAAGCGTCCGCGCAAAATAAACGGGTGGTTGAGGCAGTTGCGCAAGGACTTCTCGGAGTTGGCTGCCGAATTTCTGAAGCACAAGCCTTAAGGCCCCGTCAAGCCTGTGGAAATTGAAATGACCCCACTACCGACGGCTGCCATTCGGGAGCAGGTCGTTGACTCGGCGCTCCAGGAGGGCAGGCTCCGCCATCATCGATGCCGGGTGAACTGCGCCGGTAGCGGACGTGGAGTTGCTAACAAAGACCAATGACGATTTCTTCAGCGGATCCG
>DATJRE010000154.1:0-16242 GCA_035505095.1 Bryobacteraceae bacterium
CCGCGCCCGCAAACCCTGGTGCTGACCGGCACGGTGGACGGCAACGAAGTGGTAGTGGGCAGCAAGATTACCGGCCGCATCGTCAGCCTGGCGGTGGATGACGGGCAGTGGGTGAAAGCCGGCGACCTGATCGCCGTGCTCGACCAGGAGGAACTGCGAGCCGACCAGGGCGCCGCCGGGCACGCCATCGCCCAGGCCCGCGCCAATGCCCAACAGTCGGTAGCCCAGACAGAGCTGCTGGAAAATACCCTGCCCACCAAAGTCCAGCAGGCGGCGGCGCAGGTGGAGCAATCCCAGGCGCAACTGCAGCAGTCGCAGGCGCAGGTGGCCCAGTCACAAGCCCAGTTGCAGCAGGCCCAGGCGCAGGTGGTGCAGACCCAGGCGGCGGTGGCCAAGGCCCAGGACAACCTGAACCGCATCCGCCCACTGGTGCAGCGGGACATCAATCCGCCGCAGGACTTGGTCACCGCGCAAACCGATCTCGATTCGGCCAAGGCCAATGAACTTGCGGCGGAAGCCGGCGTCGCAGCCTCGCAGCGCGCCGTGGCGGCGGCGAAAGCCGGGCAGGAGGCCGTGCTGCGTTCCGTGGCGGCAGCGCAGGCGGCGTTGGCGGATGCCCGCCACCAGGAAAGCCAGGTCGCCGTTCAGAAGCGCCAAACCGACGCCCTTCGTGCGGCCGAAGCGGAAGCCCAGGCCAATGAGGCAGCGGCCGCCGCCCGCTTCGACCAGACTCGCATCTATGCGCCCGCCAGCGGCATTGTGACGCTGCGCGCGGCGCGGCAAGGCGAGGTGGTGAGCCCCGGCAGCCCGATCGTCACTCTGTTCGACTTAAGCTCCACCTGGGTGGATGCGGATGTCGAAGAGACCTACGCCGACCTGATCGCCATGGGGCAGAAATTGCGCGTGCGCCTACCCTCGGGCACCGAGGTTACCGGCCCGGTGATCTACAAAGCGGTGGAAGCCGATTTCGCCACCCAGCGCGACGTCAGCCGCACCAAGCGCGACATCAAGACGGTGGCCATCCGGGTGCGCGTGGCCAATCCCGAGGGCCGGCTCCCGCTGGGGATGACCGCGTGGGTGATGCTGCCGGTGCCGGCGCTGCCGCCGCGTGCACCGCTGAATACGGTGAAGGACTAGGCGCCGTGGAAGCGCAAAAGCAAGCCGCCAACGGCGCGGCCATCGCTGTCGAAGGCATCAGCAAGCGCTTTGGCATCCTGCTGGCGGTGGACAATGTCAGCTTTCAGGTCGAGGGCGGCGAGATTTTCGGCCTGCTGGGGCCGAACGGCGCGGGCAAAAGCACCCTGATCCGCATGCTGACCACCCTGGTGCCGCCTACCAGCGGAACAGCCGTGGTAGCCGGGCACGATATCATTCGCGACCCCACCGCGGTGCGCAGCAACATCGGCGTGATCCCGCAAAACATGACCAGCGACCCCGAGCTGACCTGCGCCGAGAACCTGGGCATTCACGCCCGGTTGTACGGCATTACCGGGGCGCGCCGGCGCCAGCGCACGGCAGAACTGCTGGAAGCCGTGGGCCTCAGCGACCGCGCCAATGCCATGGCCGCGACGCTTTCCGGCGGCATGCGGCGGCGGCTGGAGATCGCCCGCGGCATGGTACACGATCCGCAGATCCTGTTTTTAGACGAACCGACCACCGGCCTCGACCCGGTCTCCCGCATCTCGGTTTGGGAGATGATCACCCACCTGCGCGTGCAGCAGGGCCGCACCTTGTTTCTCACCACGCATTACATGGATGAAGCCGACCGGTTGTGCGACCGGGTCGCCATCGTTGACCGGGGCCGCATCGTGGCGCTGGATACGCCCGTGGCGCTGAAAGCCTCGGTGCCCGGCGCCAGCCGCATTGAGGTGCAGTTCGAACCCGATCTGCCGAATGGCGCCGCCGATCTGGAGTCCTTGCCGGCGGCCAAATCGGTCCGCGCGCTGGGGTCGGCCACCTATCGCATCTCGAGCGACCGCGGCCCGGCTTCCGCGCAGGAGTTGATGGAATTGGCGCGGGTACACAAGCTGGAGTTGAAAAGCCTGTCGGTGGAATCCACCAGCTTGGATGACGTCTTCCTGCATTACACCGGCCACGGGCTGGCGGAGACGGCCGAAGCCTCCGCTCCCGCCGCCCGGGGACGGAAAGGAGGTTCCCGATGAAACGCGCGTTAGCCCTGGTGGAACGCGATATGCGCAAGTTCCGCCGCAGCCCGGCGCTGCTGTTCGCCTCGCTGGTGCTGCCCCTGGTGCAATTGGTCATTCTGGGCAATGCCTTCGGCGGCAACATCAAGAATGTGTACCTGGGCGTGGTCAACCTGGATCACGGACCGGAATCGGTGGACGTGCTGGAGCGCGTCCGGGCGGTAGGCGCCAACGCCCGCACATTCCTGCCCACCGACTACGTCGACGAGGGCGCCGCGCTTAAGGACCTGCGCAAAGGCGTGCTGGGCGGGGTGCTGATCATCCCGCAGCACTATTCCCGCGATTTTCTCGAGCAGCACCAGCCGCACCTGGCGCTGATCACCGACAACACCGACCGTTCGGTGGCGGGAGCCATCGGCGACCAGATGTCCAGCCTGGTGGCCTCTATTAATGCACCGGAGGTCGCCTCTCGCGAACCCAAACAGGCCGCCCTAGACGTGGTGGAGGTTTACCCGTACATCAACTACATCAAATATTTGCTGCCCGGCTCCATGGTGCTGGCGATTTTCGTCACCGCCATGATCGGCGGCGGCATGCTGTTCATCGACGATAAGTCCCGCGGTCTGCACGAAGGCTACATGGTGACCCCCATCACCAAGTGGGAGCTGATTTTGGGCTTCAACCTTTCGGGCGTGATCAAGGCCGTGCTGGCGGGTGAGACGGTGCTGATTCTCGGCGCCGTGGTGGCCCAGGTCCCCGATTTCTTCGAACCGGTGCGCCTGGCGGAGCTGACCCTGATGGTGGTGCTCACGTCCATCGCGCTGATCGGCATGATGTTCTTCATCATGGCGCGCATCAGCGATCCGCTGGTGCCGCGCGCCATTTTCGGCGTGTTGAACACGTTGCTGTTTTTTCCCAGCGGCGCCGTCTATCCGATTGCCGGCTTTCCCCGCTGGCTGCGGTGGATGTCGGTGTGCGACCCGTTTACTTACGCCGTGCACAGCTTCCGCACGCTGTTGCTCAAAGACGTCGGCTTCACCGCCGTCACCGGCGATATCTTTGCTCTGGCGTTGACTTCGGCGTTCGTGCTGTCGGGAGCCACGCTGCTGTTCCGCAGGACCTTGTAACATGCCGCAGACCCACGAGAAAACCACCGCGACCAAGGTGCCCGCAGCACTGGAGGAGACCCCGCCGGGATTGTGGTTCTGCAACTGGAAGATCTGGCTGGAGGCGCGCCGGCGTCTGGATGTGGCCCTGGCGCCGCTGGAATTGCGGTCGAGAGAATTCTGGCTGCTGGCGATTGCCGGCGCCGGCAACATTTCCCAGCATGAGATGGCCGACCTGTGCGGCCTCGACCCCAGTTCGCTGGTGGCTATTCTGGATGGCCTGGAGCGCCGCGGCTGGCTGCGCCGGACGCGCAATCCCCACGACCGCCGCATGCAATGGGTGCAGCGCACGGAGGCCGGGGACGAATTGTTCAACCGCGCCCTGCCCCGCGCCCAACGCGCCGAAGCGCAGCAACTGGCCGTGCTCTCTCCCGCCCACCAGCGCCTGCTGGTGGCCGCCATGCGCAAATTGGTGACGACGAAATGACAAGACACGCCATGCAACCGATCGGCAGCATTCTGTTTCTCACCCTCCTGGCGGGCGCGCGCTGCGGCTTCGCGCAGGGTTCGTTTGGAGCGCCGCCCGCCAGCACTCCCTCCGCAACAATTCTGCCGGCCTCGGGCCGCAATAACCAGGGCGGCTCCGTCAGCGCCGCCGAACAACCCGTGCCGGGCACCACCACCAGCGTCAATACGCTGAACCCCAGCATCGCCATCTCCGGACCTTACAGCGGCAGCATGCGCAGCACCGTGGCGATGCCGTTTAGCGGTAAGCTGTCGCTGGCCGACGCGCTGAAACGCGCCCTCTCGTACAACCTGGGGGGCGTAGGGTTGCAACACATGTTAGGGCAAGCCGAGGCCCAGGCCCGCGCAGCCCGCAGCGCCCTGCTGCCGAACGTCAGCGGCGCACTCAGCGAAACCGTGGAGCAGGTGGATCTGGCCGCGCTCGGCCTGCGCATCAGTTCCCCCTTCCCCGGCGTTCGCATTCCCACCGTGGCGGGTCCCTTCAACTACATCAGCCTGCAGGCCAATCTCAGCCAGGAAGTGGCCAACCTGACCTCCATCAATAACTACCGCTCGGCGCGCGCCACGGCGCGGGCCAGCCAGTACAGCCTGCAAGACGCACGCGACCTGATCACCCTGGCGGTGGGCGGCGCTTACCTGCAAGTGCTGGCTGCGCAGGCCCGCCTGGACGCCGCGCAGGTGCAACTCGACACCGCCAATGCGGTCTTCCACCAATCCACCGAACAACATCAGGAAGGCGTGCTGGGGAAACTGAACGTGGACCAGAACCAGGTCCGCACGCTCACCCAGCAGCAGCAGATCATCACTCTGCGCAACGATCTGGCCAAACAGAAAATCAACCTGGCGCGGCTGGCCGGGCTGCCGCCCAATCCGGGCTATCAACTCATCGATACGTTTCCCTTCAGCCCGGCGCCGGTGGCAAGCGTAGAGGATGCGGTGGCTCAGGCCGAACAGCAGCGCGCCGATTTGAAAGCCGCCGAATCCCAGGTAGAGGCGGCCGCCAAGGCCTTGTCCGCGGCGCGTGCCGAGCGCCTGCCTTCGCTCGCCATCAGCGGCGATTACCAGGTGATCGGCACCAACCCCTCGGAATCGCACGGCGCCTTCAGCGCCACCGGCACCCTCAGCATTCCGCTGTGGCAGGGCGGGCGAACCGGCAGCGATATCGCCCAGGCGCGCGCGGTGCTGGCGCAGCGGCAGGCCGAGATGGAGGACACCCGCGGGCAGATCGAAGCTGAAGTGCGCGAGGTCTATCTCGACCTGGAATCCGCCGCCGGACAGGTAGAGGTGGCGCGGAAGAATCTGCAAGTGGCTGAAGAGACCCTGGAGATGACCCGCGCGCGCATGGAAGCGGGCGTCATCAACACGCTGGAGGTGGTGCAGGCGCAACAAACCGTCTCCAGCGCGCAGTTGGATCTGATCGACAGCGTGTTCGCCCACAATCTGGCGAAATTGAACCTCGCTCGCGCGCTGGGCCATGCCAGCGAGCAACTCCCGCGCCTGCTCAAGCCGCAGACTGCCCGGTGAGGGTAAGGTCCCCGCCCGCAAACTGATAAGCGGGACGTAAGGGCCTCTACTTCACCCGGAAAGCCAACCGCCGCGAGAATTCTGCGCCTTTTCCCGCTGCGCGTTCCTGGGTTGCCGGCGCCCGGGGCGAGCAAAGCCTATTTGCTTGTTGTTGCATCAAAGTTGAATTCGGTTGCCAATCTCCAGATGACTGGAGCACGTGCACAAGCGACTGTGCGCTGGCCACGGCACATGTGAGCGGCTAACCTGAAAGGAGCGGCGCTGACCGCCGCATCTGTTTCCCTATGGACATTCATCGAGCACTAGACCGCTACATCAGTCTCAAGCTGGCGGCATTGGGCCAAATCACGCCCCGCACCGCCGCGGACCCCTACTTCCTCCAGATTGCCGGACCGCTTCTCCGGAATATCCGCCAGAAAGACCAGTTATTGCACGATCTCCTCTGTCCGGCGGATGCACGCATCCAAAGTTTCCTGGACCGTTACCTGAAGGATATTTGTCCCCGCGGAGCGCCGCGCCTGCCATCCAGCACCCTGACCCTGGATCTGCCGGGAATGGCGCGCGCCGTTTCGTTTCCCCCCGGCGCGGAGAGCTTTCACTCTCCGTATCTCGACTCCTACCGCGTGGCGCAGGGTGTCTTGCATAATCCCAAGAACGATCGCCGCACCACGCAAGGCGTCTTCCACATCGCGGAAGGCGGCTTGCCTATTCCGGGGGACAAAATTGCGGTTCCGAAACCCGTCTTCGCGGCCCTGCTGGAAAAGGCGCTGCATCCTGCTATGGACGTGCTGGCCCTGCCGTATACCGCCGCCGAACATGCGTCGGTGGGCTTGTTCGTTTCGCTGCTTCTACGGCCGTTGGTGTGCCCCGCGACGAGTCTGGCGCCGGAGAAAAGCATGGAGATCCGCTTCTTCGCTCCCGGAACGCTGGTCAGCAACCTGGACTTCCTGGAGTGCCTCTTCGGCAACGGCGGCGACCCCTACCTGCCGGAAAATGACGCGGCTCTTGACGTGCTCCATTGGACCGGCCATTCCGGCTGCGTGATTCTGGCTCCTCACCTTGTCTCGACGACAAAAAGGGAGCTGGGCCTGCCCCATGCCAGCCAGGCCACCGAACGACAGAAACGCGACGGCATGTGCTGGAGCCAACCGGATGAGCTTTACAATGGCGGCAAGGTTTTTAAGATCGCCTGCCGGGACGAATCCGGGGTCATGGTGACCATCATCGCGGACAATTATTTCGGGTATTGCAAAAAGGAAGTCAAAACCCAAATCAGCTTCGCCGCGAATTTGTATGGGCTGTGCGAGGAGGAGCATGCCGGCGGCGCCATCGCATTCCCCACCTATGTGCTCGGCCAGGACTTTATCGCCGATCGCACGGTGAAACTGAAACGCACCACCTTCGAAGCCGCCATGCACCTGCTGGGCAGCCGAGCGGACGTCCAACCGGAGGGTTACGCCCTCGACCATCGGTTTCCCAGTATCCTTTACGTCCCCGAATCCTCGGTATTCCGCGTGCGCGACGGCGTGGTCCAATGGGATTCGCTGGGACAACCGCGGCAGATCCCCTTGCGCGCCGAAGAAGTCTACGTGCTTCCTTCGGGGTACCGGGTGCGGCTCGAAAAGCAGCTCAGCGGTACAGCCTGGCGGCTGGTCGGCACGCGTCCGGACGGAACCCTCTGCCACAAGCCCTCCACGGTTTCGGGAGGCGGCAAGAGCGAGATTTCCAAATCCCTCACCGACCTTCTGCTGAAGGGTCCCGTTTTCGTCAGGGACTACCGCAACGACATGGATCAGGTGGCTACCATACTCAACAAAGACTACTCGGGGGTTTTCCGGAACCGGCCCACGGGTCCCCGTTCGGGCCGCCCGATCCTCAGCGTGGAGCGGTCGCTCGGCTCCGTGATCAAGCTGCTGACCCCTTCCGACGACTACACCAGCGAGCACAACCAGTGGGTGCGTAGCCTGCCGCAAACCATCCGCCAGCTTGTCTTCAGCGTCAAGCGCTACTACCGGCCGGAATGGGGCGATTCCTGGCGTGAGCACTTTACCGTGGACCGCATCAACGGCTTTCTGGGCCACGAGCTTAAGTTCGATGGCGAAAGGCTGGTGAGCAATTACCTGCGGGTGGGGTACGACCCCGATGGCGCCTGGCGCATTTATAAGCTGCGTCCGGATTTTCATCCGGCCGATAAGGTGCAGGTGGAGGACGATATCACCGCGTCAGTGGTGCTTCCGCGCGAGGCGCTGCCCCATCTGGACGAGGCATACGGGAACTCCAGCGTCAAACTCGTGGTCAATTGCGAAACCATGCTGTTTCAGCGTCCGGACGAAGCCATTCACCGCGGCGCGGACCAGCAAGCGGAGGCCGATATCGCCAGTCCGGGAACTTTCCTTTCCAACTTCGAGCCTCTCACCCGCGAGCAAGCCGCGCGCCTTGTGGATCATGTGGTGGAGTTCGATCGTTACAGCCAGCCCATGAAGCAGCTCATTTCGAAGTTCGTATCGTCGGCAAATGGCGCCTACGTGGTATCCTCCGCTCACCCGCGCCTTTTGGATGGCAAACCATCCAAGAACCCACGGTATCTGCAGAAGCGGCCGGATCTGGAGCGGGCCCGCGAGACTTA
This sequence comes from Bryobacteraceae bacterium, assembly GCA_035505095.1. Classification (GTDB taxonomy): domain Bacteria; phylum Acidobacteriota; class Terriglobia; order Bryobacterales; family Bryobacteraceae; genus JOPF133. The sequence goes on from DATJRE010000154.1 coordinate 7,926, forward strand.
CCTGGCCGAAATTACCGCGCGTCTGGACCGCCATATTCCCGAAAATGAGCCGGCGTTCTTTCCGGTCAACGCCGTTTTGCCCGGCCGCCGCAATAATCCGCCCGAACCAAAGCTGGGCATCGCGCCGATGGCAGTCTACAGTCCGATCCACTACCAGGAGACGCCGGAATTGTTCATGGAGTTTATCTCCAGCCTGACTGGCAAATCGCCTTCCACGACCGGATTCGGCAGCGAAGGAGCGCTTACCAAGGGGCCGTTCAATGCCTTGCTGCCGGTAATCGATGTGAACAATGCGCTGCTTTCCACGATCTTGACGGAATACCCGGTCATGATCACCTCGGCGGGCTACGTGGGACCCCATTATCGCGTGGAGCACGACATCAGCCTGCTGGTGCCGGAGCTTTGGTGCCGGATGAAGGTGGAAGAGCGCGCCCCCCGGTTCCTGATCGAAAATGGCTACCTGGAAAGGGTGGAAGATTTCTCCCTGGACGGCCGTAGAGTGCTGGCCAGCCGCCTGGGCTACCGGATTACACCGCGCTTCGCCGACGTCTTCCTGGGACGCATCTTCGAAACCCCCGACGCGGTCTTTCCGGAAGAGCTATTGCGCCCGGAAAAACAGGACCTAGCCCTGTTCGCCACCGGTGTCGATGCCATTGTGGAGACTCAGAAACGCGTGGCTCAGGCATATTTCGAAGATGGCAGCGTGGAAGATGCGTGCCCCCCGCTGCGGATTTTGCTGGAGATCATGGCCCACGGCAGCTATCAGGGGATGACCGTCGAAGATCCGCGCCTGCGCGCGCAATTCACACGTCAAAAGGTGCTGGCCAGCGATTGGTATGGGCAACGCCTCTGCACCCGGCAGCGCCAAGAGATCGCGTTGTGGAAGCGCCACTTGGCGGCGTTAGAGAAATTCCGCGCTTCGGGGCTGGAAACTCCCCCGCAACTCGATTTGGAAGCCGGCCTGAGAGTTGCCAAGGAAACACTGGCGCTGGTCGCCTCATCGGACTATGTGAATGAATTGAGGGGCACCATCGGCGCCGATCCGTTATTCGGCGCTTCCGGAGGCTAAACCAGCGACGGACGTTCACCGGCACCACTGGGAACCTCTACGCGCACATACAGTCTGAAATTATGAGGTTTGCACAGACCGCCGTCGTCGCCGGGCGCCCGGTGGGGCTGCCGGCCGGGACGCCGAGCCACGGCGTGCGACGCTCGGGCGTGGTACACCACCAGCGGAGAGTAGGGCGTCTCATACTCGCCCTACCTGCGGGAACCGTGACGACAAAAGCGCCCGCCGCCTGCGCCCACCATCGACTCCGAGAGCGTCCATCCCACGGCGGCCGGCGCCGACGACGGGGCGCCAGGTGGCGTGCATGATGCATGCTGGCGCCCCGCCAGAGGCCAGGGTCGCGAACACTCCCGATTCAGTCCGGTTGCTGCAAGACCTGATTTACCAGGGGGCGGGACAGGCGACGATCAAGATCGATGCCACTCCGAGGCCGGTGGCTCAGCGCTTTCGGGCGTACTCCCGCTCGATCTGCTCGAGCGTTTTGCCTTTGGTTTCCGATACGCGAGCGAAGACGAAGGCAAGTCCGGCGAAGCAGATTCCCGCGTAAACCCAGAACGTCTTCGCGGGACCCAGGCCCGCATTGAGCGACGGGAACGTGAAGGTTAGCGCGAAGCAGGCGATCCACAGCGCCGAAACGGAGACGGAAACAGCGGCGCCGCGGATGCGGTTCGGAAAGATCTCCGCAATCAGCACCCAGGTGACCGGCGCCAGCGACATGGCATAGCAGCCAATCGCGCCGAGCGTGCAGATCAGAACCGGCAAGCCCTTTAGACCGAAGCGGTAGGCGAGGCCGATCAGCAGGTGACAGAGGCCGATGCCCGCGCAACCGGCCAGCATGAGCGGACGGCGGCCCACGCGGTCCACGAATCCCAGCGCCACAAACGTGAACACCAGGTTGACAGTTCCGGTGATGACGATGTTAAAGAGGACGTCGTTAACGCCGTAGCCGGCGTTGCGATAGACTTCCTCGGCGTAATTGAAGATGACGTTGATGCCGCTCCACTGCTGAAGAACGGCCAGGGTGACGCCCACGGCGAGGATTCCCCGCATGCCGGGTGCGAGCAACTGTGCGCGCCAGCTTTGGCGAGCCTGCGGTTCGGCGGTTGAGAAGATGTCGGCCAGGGCGGCATCGGCATAGGCCTCGCCGCCGATGCGGGCCAGCGTGCGGCGGGCGCGACCGGTGCGACCTCTCAGCGCCAGCCAGCGCGGACTTTCCGGAACAAACAGGGAACCGGCGAGGAAGATGAGCGCTGGAACGGCGACGGCCGTGAACATCCAGCGCCAGCCGGCCTGGCCGTTCCAGGATTGGCGAATCGTTTCCGCGGTGGCGCCGGCGGGGACTGGTTGCGCGATCAGCCAGTTGACGATTTGCGCGGCCAGAATGCCAATCACAATGGTCATCTGATTCATGGACACCAGGCGTCCACGCCACGGAGCGGGGCTGATTTCCGCTATATACACTGGCGAGGCGTTAGAGGCGATGCCGATGGCGATACCTCCAGCGATGCGCCAGATAACGAATGCAGTAAAGACGGGCGCCCATCCGGTGAACACCGAAGAGACGGCGAAGAGCGCGGCCGAGGCAGTGAGCAGTCTTTTGCGGCCGAAGCGGTCGGCGGCGGCGCCAGAGAAAACCGATCCGAGCAGGCAGCCCACCAGCGCGCAGCTATTCGCCCAGCCGATTTGAGCGGCGGAGGTGAGGCGGAAAAACGATTCGTAGAACGGCTTGGCGCCGCCGATCACCACAAAGTCGTAGCCAAACAGCAGGCCGCCGAGGGCAGCTACGCCGGCCAGGAGCCAGACATAGCCCGCGTGGTAGCGCTCGTGCGAGTTCTTCTGATCCGGCGTATTTAAGGCTTCCATATGCAGGAAGACGCCGAGGATCCCTGGGGGCGCATGGCATCCAGGGTTATGCGAACCGGATGGGCTTCGGTGAACTTCAGCGTCAGCGCCGTCTGCTCCCCGGGCGCCAAATCCGGCAGGGCCGTTTCGATGCGTTCCACGGGGATGTCGCCGAAACCATACGCCACAGCTTTCAGGCAATAGCCGCGAAGATGGTATGCGGGAACTACGCTGCGCGTCCGGATCCGCACCTGCAACCCGGCCGGCGAGCCGGAAGCTTCCATTGACTCGATGGGGCTGCTTTCCGCGCGCAATTGTTCGTAGGAAGGCTTGCGCGCGCCGTAGACATCCACCACGCCGTGGACGCGCTGCTGCAGCGGACCCACGCCGCGATCACCGACGTGTGTGCGGTAGTCGTTGTAGCAGAAGAAAATCAGGCCGGCGATATAGTCGCGCTGCCGGAAAACCTGATCCTGATCGACAAGCACGCGGATGCGCGCTTGGTCGCCTTCGGGGCGGTCCGGCGTGCAGGCGCAGTAGCCATACTCGGAAATCACCACGGCTTTCCCGGGGAAGGCTTTGTGAATGTGGTCGAGGGTACGCGCCAAGTCGTCCACCGTGCCTCGCTCCCAGCTTCCGTAATATTCGTTGAACATCACGTAGTCCATCAGGCCGCTGACATCCTTTTCCGGAGTGGTGAACAGAGAGTTGGAGGCATAGGAGACCAGCCGCTTGGGATCGAGCTTCTTAGATTCCTCGACCATGCGCCTGGCGAAAGCGTATGCCGGGGGGTTCTGGCCGCCGATTTCGTTGCACATGCCCCAGGAAAAAACACAGGGGTGGTTGCGGTCGCGCGCAATCATCTCACGCAGTTGTTCGAGGCCGTTGTTCATGATGGCGGGCGCCGGTTCGCCCGTCATGCCGTGGAACGTGCCCGGCCCCCAGGTGGGAACTTCGGTCTGGATCATCATGCCGTGGCGGTCGCACCAGTCGAGCACGGCGCGGTCCTGCGGCCAGTGCACGCGGGTATAGACGCAGTTGAGGTTCTGCATGTCCGCCAAATCGTGCTCCATCCAGGCGGGCGGCTCGGCCATGCCGTAAGCCGGATTGCTGCCGGCCATCCGCTCGACGCCCATGGGCCGGATTGGTTCGCCATTAAGGTAGAACGAGGCGCCGCGGATTTCGATTTTGCGGACGCCGAAGGTTTCTTCAAGCGCGTGGCCGCTCGAAAGTTCCGCGCGGAGGGTATAGAGGTTGGGGCGATCGAAATGCCATAGCTTTGGATCGCGGAGGACCGCCGGAGGAAGCGGGACGGTTAAGGTTTCTCCGGCCGCGATACGAAGCGAGGCCGCCGCGGGAGCCGCGAGCGCGGGGTTGCCGGTGGCCTCGTCGATGATGAAGTAGCTGGCTGCGCCGGTCCACAGGGAGGACGAGGTATTGCGAATGACGGCAGTCACGGCGAGGGGCGCCAGCCGGGCGGCAAGATCGGGATCGGCGTCTATGGCCACGCTCTCGATGAATACCGGCGGGGTAACCAGCAGATGGACGGAGCGGTAGATGCCGCCATCGTGCGCCCAATCGCTCGATTGGCCGCGCGGGAGCATGGAATCGTCGAAGGCGTTATCCACCTTTACGGCGACGGTATTCGAAGCGCCGTAACGCAGTAGCCCGCCGATATCGAGGGTGAACGCGGTGTAGCCCTTGCCGATGTGCCGGCCGGCTGCCTTGCCGTTGACCCACACGGTGGCGGTGTGGAACACGGCTTCGAATTCCAGCCGCACGGCGCGGCCGGACCATGCCGCGGGTGCCTCGAACGAGCGGCGGTACCAGGCCAGGCCACGATACCCGGCGTTGTCTTGCTCCACCTGCCAGGTATGCGGAACGGAGACCTCGCGCCAGCCCGCGGACGGCGTTTCGGAAAGCGGCCAGCCTGCGGCATCGCCATTAGCCTGCGGGTCCAGACGGAAGCGCCACAGGCCGTTCAGCGAAACCCGGGCCTGCCCCGTAAACGCCTGGGCACAAGGAGTTTGCGCGGCGGAATCGGCGCTCGGGAGCAGGGACGCGCCCGCCCCGGTGAGTAGCAGAAGCCGCCGGGTCAGCATGTTCGATTCCGCTTGATCGCCAGGGTTATCGTATCAGCCTCAGCAAAGCACAGCGACGCGGGCTAGTCAATCAGGATTTCCAACGGCCGGTAACCAACCACGGGCATAGTTGCCGATCTCTTCACTTCAAACGGGGCCGTTGTCGCCAGCGGCTGTCCCAGCCAGGAATTGACAATCGCTGCCTCAAGGCACGCGGTTAATGGCGCAGCCGATCGATTTGGTAAACGGATGCGCCACCGGTTTGCCGGCCAGCACCTCATCCAGCGCGTCGCGCAGATCCTGCTCGGTTGCCTTGAAGCGCTGCTTGCCGAAGTCCGCCACGCGGTTGTCGATCCGGCCGAGGTACAGGACTTTGCCATCGGGAGCCAGCACCGCGGCTTGCGGCGTGATGGTGGCATTCACCATCCGCACCAGCACCTGCCGGGGGTCCAGCAGAAGCGGGTATTCATAGTGGTAATCGCGGGCGTAGCGGGCCACATCGGCGTCGGGGATGGTGGTATCCGACTGCACCGCGAACACGCGCACACCGCGCGGCGCATACGCGTCGCGGATGCGATTCATTTCCGGCACATAGCTATTGGTCACCGGGCAATCCGTGGTCACGAAAAACAGCAGGACGGCTTTTTCGCCGGTCCACTCGGCGGGTGTGTGAACATGGCCCTCGGTGTCTCGCAGTTGGAAGCCCGGGGTACCCGCAAACACAACTGCCGTCCAGAACAGCAGGGTCCAACGCGGTACTCTCCGCATAATCTTCATTATGCCCAATCCCGCGGTGAAAGGAAAACCGGCCTGGAGGCATAGGCATGGCATGAGAATCCTGTGGTTCCTTCCGTTGCTCCTGGCGGGCGTGCTGTGGGCCGAGGAAGCCGCCGACCGCCGGGCCATTGAAGCGGTCATCGAACGGCTGAATTTCCCGGACGAGCGAGCCGCGCTGTTTGTGGCCGGGGCGGATGTTCCGGCGGAATTGCGCCGGCTGGCGCGGGCGCGCTGCAACATGCTGGAACCCCGGGTCTGGAGCGAAGTTACGTCCCCGCGATTCACCAAGCCCGAGGTGCAGTTCATCGAACCGGACGTGGCCCTGGCGGACACCGAGTATCTGCAGTTCGGCTCTGTGGTGGCAGCCGTCCGCTCGCCCGTCACAGTCATCCTCCGCCGCGAGCGGGGCGAGTGGAAAATTGTGACGGTGCGGGTAATGGCGGAATGCCCCGGCGCGCCGCGCATCGTCCCGGCCGGCCGCTAACCGCAAGCTACGCGGTGGCTTGCTGGAAGGCCGGCACATCCACCCAGGTGTGCTCCTGGTGGCTCTTCAGCTCGGCTTCCAGGATCTTCAATTGGCGCAAGCCGTCGGCGAACTGCGGGTATTCGATTTCGGCCGCGGGGTCGCCGATGGAGCGGTAGAAGCGGCGGAACACCTGCTTAAAGGTGTCGTCGTAACCCTCGCTGTGGCCGCCCGGAAGGTCGGCAAACGACTTGGCCTTCGGCTTGAGCAACGAGGGATCCTTGAGCATGAGCTGGCTGGCGGAATTGCGCTGGCCGATCCACAGTTCGTCGGGCTTCTCCTGGTCCCAGGAAACGCCGCACTTGGTGCCGTAAATCTCGATGTTGAGGCGGTTTTTGCGGCCGGCCGAAACCTGGCTGGCGGTGAAGGCGCCGCGCGTGCGGTCGCCCATGCGGAAAACCACCGCGCCGAAATCCTCGGTGTCGATGGGCACTTCGGTGTAGTCCGTGGGCTGCAAGGTCTTACCGGCGAAGGTCTCAATGGGCCCCTTGGGCTGTTTGCGGGTCTTGTGGAACGTCTGCAAATCGGCGCACAGCGAGGTGATGCGCTGCCCGGTGATGTGCTCGGCCATGTCGCACCAGTGCGAACCAATATCGGCCAGGCAACGCGAAGGACCGTTGTGCTTCGAATCCAGGCGCCAGTTCCAATCCGTGTCCAGCAGCAGCCAGTCCTGCGAATAGGTGCCTTGCACCACCAGAATTTCGCCCAGGTCGCCATCCTCGCGCATGCGGCGCATCTGCTGCACCATGGGGTAGTAGCGCAGGTTGTGGGAGGTGCAGTTGCGGCGCCCGGTTTGGGCCGCCAAGGCTACCAGTTCGCTGGCCTGGGCAGCGGAGGTGGCCAGCGGCTTCTCACAAATCACGTGCTTGCCCGCCAGAAGGGCGTCCTTGGCAATCGGAAAGTGCAGGAAATTGGGGGTGCATACGTGCACCGCTTCCACCGCCGGATCTTCCAGGATACGGCGGTAATCGGCTTCGGCTTTATGCGCGCCGAATTCCGCCGCCAGTTGCTGGGCCTTTTCCACCTGCACTTCGCCGATGGCGTACAATTCCACGAAGCCCAACCTGCGAATGCCTTCCAGGTGGACGCGGCCGACGAAGCCGGTTCCGAACACCGCGGTTCTGATCGTTTGCATGATGCGAATGTATCACAGGTGCACCGCCGTTTCGCAATGAAGGTTTACTCGTAGCGCAAGGCCACGGTGGGGTCGACGCGCGACGCACGCATCGCGGGAAGCCATGCGGCCAACACCCCGAAAGCGGCCAGCAAGGCGGTGGCGGCCAGCATCGTTCCAGGGTCGGTCGGCGTCAGTCCGAACAGCAGGGAGGAGATCCATCGTGAAGCCGCCACCGCCGCGGGAAGGCCCAGGCCGATGCCGCACACAACCAATCGCAACGCGTCGAAAATGGTACCCCGCAGCACGCGCGCCCGCTCCGCGCCCAGGGCCATCCGAATGCCGATCTCCCGGGTGCGGCGAGCCACGGTGTAGGCCAGCAACCCGTACAGCCCGATGCTCGCCAGCACCAGTGCGAGGCCTCCGAAGCCGCCTGCCAGGGCTGCCACCAGGCGCTCCTCCACCAGCGTCTTTTCCACCTGCGCGGTCAGCGGGCGGACTTGCACTGCGCCGCCCGTCAGGGGTTGAATCTCGCGGCGCAACTCCGCGGCCACCTGGGCCACGGATCCTCTCGAGCAGGTCGCCAATACCCGTTCCCGGTGCGCCGGCCAGCTCGTTCCCCGAAATAATGCGCCCGCGCGTTTGCCGAAACTCCGGGGCCGGGCCGGCTCGCTCATGGCAGGCGCACCCGGAAATGGCACAATGGACCTATGCGAAACTGCGCCCCTGTTGCCGCTTTGCTCCTGGCCGCCCTGCTGGCGGGAGTCTCCCAAGCGGCCGATAATCAGCTCACGCCCCAGGAAAAGGCCGCCGGATGGCGACTGCTCTTCGACGGCAAGACCTTCGCCAACTGGGTGGACCCGACCAAGAAATCCCCGCCCGGCGACTCTTTCGTGATCGAGGATGGCTGC
>DATJRE010000155.1:0-17663 GCA_035505095.1 Bryobacteraceae bacterium
CGCCCCGAGGCTTTCAGCGGTTCATAAAAAGACTGGCAGGCGCGCAGCGCGCCGCTCAGGTTCGTATCGAGCAACGACGTCCATTGGTCGTCGCACACCGTCGCGGTGTCCTGCATGAAAGTGTAGCCGGCCGCATTCACCAGGTTATCCACGCATCCGAAGCGGTCGAGCACCGCCTTGCGCAGGTCGTCGATGGATTGCCTTTCGCGCACATCGGCCGGGCAGGCCAGCGTCTGGCGGCCCAGTGCCTGGATGGCGCAGCAGGCCTCTTCCACCGCCGCCTGGCGCCGTCCCGTGGGCACCACGTCGGCGCCGTGGGCGGCCAACCCCATCGCAATCTCGCGGCCAATGCCCGAAGTGGCGCCGATCACCACCACCACACGGCCGGTCAGGTCCAGGCAGTTTCGCATATCAATAAGGAATCGCCGGCGTCCGGCCGCAATGCGGATCGGCCCAGCGGTCATTGGGAATAATCGGAGTCCAGCCCGGGCGGCCCGGATCCTGATCGTATGGGTAGCCGCCCAGGCGCCGGTACAATTCCTGGTATTCGCCCAGCTTTTCGCGGTCGAGGTGCACACCCAGGCCGGGCCCCTCGGGCACGCGGATGGCGCCGTCTTCGTATTTCATGAGGCCACCTTCGATAATGTCGTCCGTCAGATGGTGGTAGTGGGCGTCGGCGGCAAAGGAGAGGTTGGGCAGCACCGCGCCCAGGTGCAGCATGGTGGCAAGCTGAATTCCCAGTTCGCCCGACGAATGCACCGCCACGCCAAGTTGAAAGGTTTCGCAGACCGCGGCGGCTTTCACGCACGGCCGGATGCCGCCCCAGAAAGTGGTGTCCAGCAGGATCACATCCACGGCCGTGTCCAGCACGTTGGCGGCAAGCTGCTCGAAGTTGACCACCACCGTGTTGGTGGCCAGCGGCATGCCCACCATGGCGCGCGTCCGCCGCATACCGTTCAAACCGAAAACCGGATCTTCCAGGTAGTCGTTGCGCAAGCCCTTGATGGCCTGTCCGAAGCGAATGGCCTGCTCGGTGGACCACACGGCGTTGGGGTCGAAGCGCAGCGAATCCTCCGGAAAGGCCGCCGCCAGCGCGCGGTAGCACTCCAGCTCGTAATCCGGCGGAAACACACCGGCTTTCAGCTTGTGGGTCCGGAATCCGCAGCTCTGTTTGAGCGCGCGTGTGAAGGCCACCAGTTGATCGGGTGTGCGGACCTCGCCCGCGCCCGTACGCGGATTGGGATAGCGGAAGAAGCAGTAAGTGGCGAAGGGCACGCGGTCGCGCAGCCGTCCGCCCAGAATCTCGCTCACCGGCACGCCCCAGGCCTGCCCCAGGATATCGAGGCAGGCAAATTCCAGGGCCGCCAGGATCTGGGTACGGTTGTTATAGAGCGAGGCCGTGGGATTGGCGATCAGGAAGCGCATCTCTTCGAGGCGCGCCGGATCGTGACCCACCAGGTACACCTTCATGGCGCGCACCATGGCCTCCGCCGACTCTCCGCCGCCGCCCATCTCGCCCAGCCCGATCAGACCGTTGTCCGTCTCCACCTCCACGATCGTGCGGACAAACCGGCCCCAGTGGCACCCGTTGGCGTGCCGCAACGGAGCCTCCAGCGGGACGGTGACGGTAGTGGCCCGAATGTCCCGGATTCGCATATTAAGTTTCATAGTACAACAATACACAAAATGGGCAACCGGGAACTGCGGCTGAGTCCTCACCGCGGAGACGCAGAGAACCCAGAGGAACCGCAGAGAACTCTTGAATTGGTCTTCTCCGCGCTTCCTCTGCGTTCTCCGGGCCCAAAGGGCACCCCCCGCGTCAAACATGCGGCCACTCGAAACCCTTGACTTCGGCGCTGAATTGCTATATATAGTTTGAGACTGCAACGAATGCGCGGACGAACGGGTCTGTCGCGCCGCGCGCTGTGGAGGTTAGCCAAGCTGTATGAGTATGCGAACGCGTCTTCAAATCTGGGCCATGGCCGCCCTGCTCGCGATTTTTGGCAGCATGGCGCATGCCCAAGTCCTATACGGAACTCTGACTGGAAACGTCACCGACCCCAGCGGCGCGGCGGTTCCCGGCGCCAAAGTGGAGGCCCTGAATGTGGGAACCGGCGTTAGCCGGGAGGCGACCACCGACGAACGTGGTGTCTACCTCTTCACCAACATCGGATCCGGCCAATACAGAATTACCGTAACCGCCAAATCCTTCAAAACCACCGTGGAACAGAACGTCATCGTCAACACCAGCGAGGTGCGCCGCGTCGATTTCAGCCTGCAAATCACAACCACCAGCGAAACCATGGAGGTCTCTGCCTCCGCCGCGGTTCTGCAGACCGACAAGGCCGATATCCATTCGGAAATCACCCCCCAAGAGGTGACCGATCTGCCATATAACGGCACCGAAGGCAAGAACCCCCAGGCCCTGCTGCTCCTGCTGCCCGGCGCGGTGACTACGTCCGGAACGGGCGAAGCGAACTCAGCCGCGGGCAACCCGCAACGCGCCATCACGGTGTCCATGAACGGCGCATCCTCCCAAGCCAATGCCACCCGCATCGACGGCACCATGGATTCGTACCCGTGGCTGCCGGTGAACGTGGCCTACGTGCCGCCGCCCGAAGCCATCGAGACGGTCAGCGTCAGCTCCAACGCCTTCGACGCCGAGCAGGGCGCCGCGGGCAGCGCGGCCATCAATGTGACCATCAAATCGGGAACCAACAATCTGCATGGAGTCTTGTTTGAGCGCAATACGAATCAGGATTTCGATGCCATCAACAACTATTTCAGCCATCCCGGCCGCCTGGCCAAGAACATCATCAACCAGTTCGGCTTTGCGGTCGGCGGTCCAGTGTGGATTCCCAAGGTCATCCACGGCAAAAACAAGCTGTTCTGGTTTATGGATTACGAGGGCACCCGCCAGAGCCAATTCGCATCCGACCCCAACCTGACTCTGCCCACGGCGGCCATGCGTACCGGCGATTTCAGCGCCGCCCCCCTCACCATCTACGATCCCCTGACCGGTAACGTCAACGGCACCGGCCGCACACCCTTCCCCGGAAACGTGATTCCTTCCAACCGGATTGCTCCGGCGTCCGCCACCCTCACGTCTTTGCTGCCGGCGCTAACCAGGCCCAACCAGTACACCTTGAACTACGACGCGTACGGCGGGACCACCTACAGTGTGGATCGCTGGGATTTTAAGACCACCTACAATCCAACTCAAAAGGCCACCATCTGGGGCCGCTACAGTGTATCTCCGATGGATATCTACGCGCCGCTGGTTCTGGGGAAGGCGGGCGGCGATGCCTTCAACGGAGGCAATCCAGGTCATGCGGGCGGCCGCGTACAGGTCTCCGCAGCCGGCATCACCTACAGCTTTACGCCCACCCTGCTGCTCGATGCCAACGGAGGCTACACGCGGCAACATATCGGCGCCGATGGCGACCCGCAGGATGGCGATTACGGAACCGACGTACTCCACATTCCGGGCACCAACGGCGTGGGCCCCAACTACGAAGGCATCCCGGGTTTCCAGATTGCCAATGTGGCCAACATCGGTAACACCAACACCGGCAGCCCCTTCGAGTTCCGCGACAACCAATACACCTTCAACGTCAACCTGACCAAGATCAAGGGCGCGCACAACATGCGCTACGGCTTCGAATACGATAAGTACGCGCTGAATCAATTCCAGCCGCAGGGCGGCACCTTCGGAACGGCCCGCGGCACGTTCGGCTTCGATGGCTCGCTGGCGTCGCTCAATGGCGGCACCGCCATCGACCAGGGCGGTCTCCCGATCAACTCGTGGGCCCAGTTCCTTCTCGGCTTTCCGTCGGAGACCGGCAAGGTCACCCAGTTCACCGATCCTAACTCGTTGCGCTTCTCCACCTGGAGCCTCTATGCGCGGGATTCCTGGCAGGTGACCAGCAAACTGACCATCGACTACGGCCTGCGCTGGGAATACTATCCGATCTACTCCCACGATCACTACGGCGCTACCCGCTTCGACCCGGTCACGGACGATATCCTGGTGGGCGGCGAAGGCGGCATACCCTGGAATACCGGAGCTACCGCCAACACCCACGATTTTGCTCCGCGGATTGGGGCCGCCTACCGGCTCAACGAGAAGACCGTGGTCCGCGGCGGTTACGGCATCAGCATCGATCCGGATAACATGCGCAACCAGCGGAATCAGTACCCCTCCATCGTCAACCAGGTCTACCAACCGCCCAACACCTATCAATTCATCAGCTACGCCGGCGTGCCGAACTCCGATGGCTCAACGCAGGTCTCGCTGGCCGATGGCGTTCCCTTGCCTAACTTCCCGATTATCTCGACCGGCACGATCACGCCGTCGCCCACTGCGTCTTTGACGACCTATCTGCCCAGTACCAGCACGGTGACGTTCCCCAAGAATTTCAACCGCGGCTACTACCAGAATTGGAACTTCTTCTTGCAGCATGAGTTCTCGCCCACCCTCTGGGCGGAAGCCGGATATGCCGGCATGCACGCCGTCCACACCCAGATGGGCGTGAACATCAATGGTTCCGCTCCCGGAACCGGCACCGCCGGGCGCCTGCTTTATCCTTATGTCACCAGCGACATGAATGAGTATGAGCCGTTCGGGGATTATCTCTACGATGCCTTGCAAATGCGCGTGCGCAAACGCATCGGCCCATCCCTGTTCGGCGCCAACTACACCTTCTCCAAAGCCCTCGATAACATGAACGGCGACAATGGCGATGCCACCCTGTGGCGTGCCTACCCGGTGTCCTACACTCTGGATAAGGCGCTCTCCGGCATCAATCGCGCCCAGACGCTGTCGATTTACTACGTCTATCAGTTGCCCTTCGGGAAAGGCCACCGCTGGGCCACCACCGGGGCGCCCAACTGGATTATCGGCGGATGGCAGCTCAGCGGCATCATCAGCCGCTACAGCGGGTTGCCCTTCACGGTGGGAACCACTTCCGCCATCAACGCCGGCGGCCAGGCCGACAGCGCCACCCAGATTCTGCCCAACGTGCAGATCCTGGGCGGACACGACGCCAACGACCCCTACTTCAACGGCGCGGCTTTCACCAATCCGCCCAACGGCGTCCTGGGAACCACCGGCAGGGACCTGTTGATCGGGCCCGGCTTCTTCCAGATGAACGGCAGCATCTCGCGCACCTTCCTTTTCAAGGAAGGAAAGATCAAGTTCCAGTTAGTGGGCGAAGCCTACAACCTGACCAATACCCCGGTGTTCAGCAACCCGGGCGGCAGTTGCTGCTGGACCACGAATTCGAACGGCACCACCAGTTACAACAGCTTCGGCATTATCACCGGCACGGCCAACCCTGACGGTATCGGCCCGCGCTACCTGCAGGTGGGCGGCTATCTGCGGTTCTAAACCGCCTCACGGTTCCATCCAACCGCGGCCGGTCTTCCCCTGGAGGGCCGGCCGTTTCGTGTTCCCGGCTGCCATTTCGGAGCCGGGCGCGTAAGCCAGCGCTCAGCGGACAGCATCCTTACCGTCTGCCCCGAAACCGTTGCTCCCTGGCGGTGGCGGATTCCCCAAGAACCAGCCGATCAACCGCTCCTAAGCGCAGCGCCCCTCGCGCCAGATTTCCGCGAACTTGCACCAGACCAGGGGCATACGGCGAGCGGCCGCCGCTCGGCCGATCTCCACGGCAGACCATATGAAGTAGATCGCCGTGATCCAGCGGTGTACCATCCCCCCAGCCAGTGGCGAGAGCACAAACTGCACCAGCCACAACAGGAACAGGCCGCCCGCCTCCCACCAGGTAAGCTGCATGTCGAGCAGAAACAGTCCCGCCAGCAGGGACTGCGCGAAGGTCAGCAGAAGCTCCAGTTCCTGCTCCGGATCCAGGTGGATGGGAACCGCGGCGCCGCGGCTCAGCGCGTAAACCATCGGCAGCATGGCCATCAGCAGAGTCCACTGGTTGATGTTGCTGGAGATCATATTCATCAACGCCGTCGAGGCGCGCTCCACCGTCCGCGCCCAGTAGAAGGCGGAAACCTTCTCGGGAAATTCCGAGACAAACGGCGCCACCCACTGCACGAAAACGAAGGTGGGGATTCCCACCGCGGCGGAGACCGCCAGCAGGCTGGCCAGAAACGGCTCGGCGGTCAGATAAATAAGCAGGCCGCCGCCCAGGAACAGGGCCGCAATCGCGGCGATGCGCCGCCCCCGCGGGGCTTTGACGATGGCGCGGGGGACCGTGTCCAGGTGCTCGACCGTTTCCACGTTCACCGGCGCCGTGCGGCTGAGGACCGCCAGGTATGCGGCATAGACCGCGATCAGCACCCCGGCATCCGCCAGGTGCAGCGAGCCCTTAAAAAAAATCACCGGACTATAAAGCATTGCCGCGAACAGGCCGATAACTTCTACAGAATGCTCGCTGGCCAGATGAATGGCGCCCAGCGGAGAGCCACTGCGGCGGCGGTGGAAAATGGCGGCGGTCGCATAGACCATCGGCCAGCCCAGCCCGGTGAGCAGGCGTAGAGCACCGGTGAGGTTGGCCATCAGCAGCGGTACCTGCTGCTTCCAGGCCAGAACTGCCTCAACCGCGAATTCGGGCAGCGTTTGCAGCCAGGCCAGGATGGCTAGGGCGAAGCCCTGGGCGATGAAGAATTGGGCGGATTCGGCGGCCCAGGCGATCAGCATGGCGGCCGCCAGGATGGAAGGCGCGGTCCAGAAGAGAGACGTGGGGGTGGTGAGCGGGATCCCGCCCACGGCGAGCGCGAGGAGCGCGCAGACCGGGGCGACACTGTGCCGGCGTTTATCGGAAAGCGATGTCGGCGGCATCCTTTTGAACGATCGAGTGCAGCGCCGGGGAGGCGCACGGTTTGGGATAGTCGGTGCGGTAATGGGCCCCGCGGCTTTCGCGGCGGGCCAAGGCACAGCGGGCGATCAGCAACGCCACCTGGTGTGGGTTGCGGGCCCCGGGAGCCGGAGCGGCTCCCAGGATACGGCCGGCCTCGGTCAGTCCCGTCCCGCTGCGGATAATGCCGCAGCATTGCCAGGCGGTCTCCTGAACCTGGCGAAGGTCTAGCTGTCCATCCGGCGCCGGACTGGCGGGGCGCGGAGACGCGGGCGCGGCAAGCCGGTCGGCAAGCATGGCCCGGGCGGCCCGGGCGCCGAAAACCAGGCCCTCCAGCAGGGAGTTGCTGGCCAGGCGGTTGGCGCCGTGGACCCCGGTGCAGGCGGCTTCGCCGGCGGCATACAGACGCTCCAGCGAGGTGCGGCCCTCCAGGTCGGTGCGCACGCCCCCCATGGCGTAGTGTGCGGCAGGGGCTACCGGAGCGGGTTGGCGCTCCAGGTCGATCGAATAGTGCAGGCAGGTTTCGTAGATTCGCGGAAACCGCCGGCGGATGAAGCCCGGTTCGCGGTGCGTCAGGTCGAGTAGCACGTGCGGGCTGGCCGTGCGCTCCATTTCGCTCACGATGGCGCGGGCTACCACGTCGCGCGGCGCCATTTCGTCGGTGAAGCGTTCGCCCGCGACGTTGCGCAGCAAAGCTCCCTCTCCGCGCAGAGCTTCGGAAAGGAGAAAACGCGGCGCCCCTGGGAGGTGCAGTGCCGTGGGATGAAACTGAACGAATTCGAGATCCTGGATCTCCGCTCCGGCCCGGTAAGCCATGGCGACTCCGTCGCCGGCAGCCACTTCGGGATTGGTGGTATTGAGATACACGTGGCCGAGACCGCCGGTAGCCAGCAGCACCGCGCGGGCCGCCAGAGGTTCGTGGTTGAGCAGCGCGCCCGCGATACCGCGATCGTCCAGCAGCAGGTCGTTGATGGCTGAATAACTGCGAAACACGACGTTGGGCAGGGACGCGGCTTTGCGGTACAGCGTGCGGGCAATCTCATGGCCGGTGGAATCGCCGTGCGCGTGCAGAATGCGGCTCCGGCTGTGAGCCGCTTCCCGGGTGAAAGCCAGCCTCGATCCGCTGCGGTCGAATTCGGCTCCCCACTCGATCAGTTGCTGGATGGCGGCGGGGCCTTCCTCCACCAGCGTATGCACCGCCGCCCGGTTGCAGAGCCCATCGCCCGCGTGAAGCGTGTCCTGTTCATGCAACTCGACTTCGTCGTCGTCGCTGAGGGCTACCGCAATTCCGCCCTGGGCGTATTCGGAAGACGACTCCCGGAGGCTCTCCTTGGCAACCACCAGCACTGCGCCACCGCTCGCCAGATCGATGGCCGCGCGTAACCCCGCTACACCCGCGCCGATCACTAGGAAATCCGGACTCATCTGTTTATTGGATGATAGCAGCGGCGCACAGCCATCCTGCATCCAGGGCCGCCCAGTGCCGCCGCCACGCCATTTGACCCCGCGGCGGCGAGGGTATACTTGCTCTATTGCGTATGAAAGCTCTCCTTTGGCTGATGGCCGCGGCCCTGGCGGCCACCGCCCAGACGCCCCGCTTGACCGGCATCCGCCAGTTGACCCACGGCGGCCAGAACGCAGAAGCATACTGGGCCCCGGACGGGAAACGCCTGATCTTCCAAAGCACCCGCCCGCCCTACGGATGCGACCAGATGTTCGTCATGAACGCCGATGGCTCCGGCCAGCACCTGGTCTCCACCGGCAAGGGCCGCACCACCTGCGGCTACTTCCTGGGTGATAACCGGCACATCATTTACGCCTCCACGCACCTGGCCGGAGCGGCTTGTCCGGCCAATCCCGATCGCAGCAAAGGCTACTTGTGGGGTGTGTTCGCCGGATACGACATCTTTCTCGCCGACGACCATGGCAAGATCGAAAAGCGGCTGACGGATGCTCCCGGCTACGACGCCGAGGGCACCGTGAACTGGAAGACCGGGAACATCGTGTACACCTCCTTGGCTTCCGGCGACCTCGATTTGTGGACCATGAAGACCGACGGATCGAGCAAGAAGCAGCTCACCCGGAGCCCTGGCTACGATGGCGGGGCGGTCTATTCGCGGGATGGCAAACACCTGGCGTGGCGGGCCAACTATCCCAAAACCGAGGCCGAGATGAAGCGCTACCGGGATCTGCTGGCCCAGAATCTCACTGCGCCCATGAAAATGGAGCTCGTGGTGGCCGACGCGGATGGCAGCCACGCCCGCACCATCACCAATTTCGGATGCGCCAGTTTCGCGCCCACCTTCACCCCGGACGGAAAAAAGATTCTGTTTGCCTCCAACAAGCAGGATTGCGACAGCCGGAAATTCGAGCTGTACCTGATCGGCGTGGACGGCAAAGGCCTGCAGCAGGTCACCAATTTCGGAGGGTTCACGTCCTTTCCCGAGTTCTCGCCGGATGGCAGGACGCTGGTCTTCTGCTCGGACCGGGACGCCCGGAGCGAGTACGAGTTCAACATCTTCACCGCGCGCTGGGAGGAATAGTTAGCCCAGACGTCGCCTCAACCGCTCACTCCAATCGACGCCGGCCGCCGCCCCGCCAGCACCGGACCGGCCCCTCTGCGCCGTGGTTTGGTACCTCGGCTTCGCCGCACACGGCGTCGCCTCAACACGTCACTCCGATCGACTCCGGCCGCCGCCCCGCCAGCACCGCACCAGCCCCTCTGCGCCGCGGTTTGGTACGTCGGCTTCGCCGCACACGGCGTCGGCTGAACCGCTCTTTCCGATCAACTCCGGCCGCCGTCCGCCAGCACCGCACCAGCCCCTCCGCGCCGTGGTTTGGTACGTCGGCTTCGCCGCGCACCGCGTCGGCTGAACCGCTCACTCCGGCCGACTCCAGCCGCCGCCCTTGCCCCCGCCGCCTTTCGCCCCTGGATCGGTCCCTGCGTAGCCCTTTGCCCTGCCGGCCCGCCTGCACCGCACCAGCCCCTCCGCGCCGCCCTACGCGGCTGCAACCGGCTGTTCCGAACCTTGGGTCGTCGGGGCCATTGCGGCGGGTAGTCCATTGTGTTATTTATGGGTTCAAGTCGGAAATTTTACGATCCAACTGAACCGCCCCGCTGATCGGGTATGGCGACGGCGAATCATAACCCTTCAAAGGATGGCATCCCGTGGAAGCTGTCAATCGCAAACTTATTCGTCCGTCTTTGAATGAGATCAAGGAGCAGATCGCGCCTCCCCGGCGGCCGCCCCAGCAAAAAAGGCCTGTTCCGCCGGATCAGACCAACGCTGAGAACTTCTATTATGTGAAGCAGATGCAGGCGAAGACCCCGATGGTGTTTGTGCTCTGCGACGGTGAGACGCTGCATGGAACCATTGAGTGGTACGACAAGTGCTGCCTCAAAGTCAATCGTAGCGGAGGGCCGAACCTGCTGCTGTATAAGCCCGCCATCAAGTACATGTACAAGGAGGCCTAGTACCATCGGCCGATCTTCGCCAACCTCCTCGGAATCGCCGGCGGACGGCAGAAGGCGGGTGACCTTTCTGTCCAAGCGGCTCTCGTATTGAGCGCGTGAAATTCCTGGCGCGGGTGCGCCGGGGCCCAGGCTATTCGCGCCGGTTGCGGCGCGCCAGGCGGTACTCTCTGCGTTCCCCGGCCTGCCGGTAGCGGCGCTGTTCGTCCTCCGTTTCCGGAATCACCGGTGGGATTGGAGTCGATTTGCCGTTTTCGTCCAGCGCTACAAAAGTCAGGTAGGCGGAGCAGGTGTGCAACCGGTGGCCGGTCATCAGATTCTCCGTCTGCACGTGGACGCCGACCTCCATGGACGTGCGGAAAACCCGGTTCACCGACGACCGCAGAATGATCAATTGCCCGATCCGCACCGGGTGCAGAAACTGCAAGCTGTCCACCGAGGCGGTCACCACGGGCTTGCGCGCATGGCGGATGGCAGCCATGGCGGCGGCCAGATCCACCAGGTGCATCACCTTTCCGCCCAGCACATTGCCCAGGCCGTTGGCGTCATTCGGCAAGGCGAACTCCGCATACTCGGAGATCGATTCGTGAACTGTCTTAGCTGGCTCCATCGGTTCGGCGATGCCTCTCAGCGGGCCGGGGCTTCGCAGCGGCGCCGGAAATAACTGGAAACGTAGGCACGCGCCAGCGGCGTCACGGCGGCCAATTCCGGCGCCGGATGAAGTTCCGCCTCGGGCCGCGTGTATTCCAGGGCGCCGTGCGCGAACGGCAGATGATCGCGCTCCACCACATAATAGAGATGTAGCGAAGGCCCTTCCTCCGCGCGGATCGAAAAGCGCACCGCATCCGGTCCATCCCCCGCCGGGAACCGTGGGCAGCGCGTCCGCGCGTAGCCGATGTTGCAGAGCGGATACAGCGTCTCGGCGCCCGGTTGCCAAGGCGCGTTGGGGTCCGCATGGCACAACCCGGACCACGCGTCACCGAGCGGCAGCATGGCATGCGCGGCCGGCGATCGGTCGGGGTCCGGCGCCACCGGAAAGAAGTACGGGCAGGCCATTCCGCTCGATAGTAGCACGCGGCTCGGCGTAGAATGGAAGCGACATGGCGAGTACACGCTTAGAGGCCCTCCGAAACATGGTCACCGAGAACCCGGGCGACAGTTTTCTGCGCTACGGACTGGCAATGGAATACCGCAATACGGGCGACCTCCAGGCCGCCATGGGCGAGTTCCGTGCGCTCCGCGAAGCCCACCCCGATTATTCCGCGGCCTACTTTCACGGCGGGCAGACTTTGGAGCGGCTGGGGCTTCTGGAGGAAGCCCGCCACTGGTATCAAGAGGGCATCGAAGTGACCGCCCGCAAAGGCGACCTGCACGCGCGCAGCGAGTTGCAGACCGCCTTGGACCTGCTCGGATAAATCCCCCGGGCGGACCCGGTCGCCAAGTTGGGCCGGCATTTTTCTCAATCGGCTCAGGCCTTTACAGATATTCCCATCCGGAACCCGAAAATCCGCGTGCTACCGTGAAATTGAAGATGGAACTGCTTCTGGGGTGAAGCGGTCCTCGCGGTAATGTCTGCCGGAGCCCAACCTAGGGGGCTAAAATAGACCCGGGCAAACAGGCATTCAACGCTTCCTATACCTCGCCGTGGGGCGTTACAACCTGCCCTTGGTGGCACGTTCCCTTCGGGGAGCGCTCCCTTTTCGGGGAGTACGGAACCGGTTCCAATGTCGGGGCGCTTTTGAGCGCCCGTAAGTGAATAGATCAGCAACGATCGAAGAAACAAGCACCCTCCGCGGCCCCGCCGCACTGCAATTCCGGCAAGGGGGCCGCACAAGACGCCATAGCCCCAGCCGCCCCGGCCGCACCGCACTCGCTTAAACCTGCGCCACACTTGTCCCACCCGCACGCGCACAAACCAGCACACGGCAGCACCTGCCGCCTTCAGCCACTGCACACTCGCGCCATTCCGTCCCAGCCACAACGCCGCACTCGTCGCCCCATCCGCACGGCCCTCGTCGTCACCCGTACCCAGGCCGCTCTCCCCGAGCCACCCGCCACCGTGCGGTACCCGCCCGCGCACCGCACCCGGCGCCCCTCAGCCCTCAACCAACTGCTACCATATGAGTTCCGGATGGGGAAAAAGCGCGTATCGCTGTTCGTCACCTGTATCGTGGACCAGCTTTTCCCGAAAGTTGGCATGGCCATGGCCGAAGTGTTGGAGTCCCTCGGCTACCAGGTGGATTTCCCCGAAGAGCAGACCTGCTGCGGCCAGCCCGCCTTCAACAGCGGCTATCGCGGAGAGGCCCGCACGGTGGCCCGCCACTTTCTCGACACCTTCGAAACCTGCGAGGCCATCGTAGTTCCGTCCGGCTCGTGCACATCCATGGTGGTCCACCATTTCGCCGAACTCTTCACTAAGGAACCGGACACCCTGGCGCGCGTGCACGCTCTTGAAAAGCGCGTCTGGGAATTTTCCACTTTCCTCACCCAGGTGGCCGGAGTGGAGGACGTCGGCGCGCGTATGAATGCCGTGGTCACCTTTCACGATGGCTGCCACGCCCTGCGGGAACTCGGCGTGAAGGACGCGCCGCGCCGCCTGCTGGCCCACGTGCGCGGCTTGGAGTTGCGCGAAATGCTGCCCGCCGAGGAGTGCTGCGGCTTCGGCGGCACTTTCTCCGTGAAGTTCGCCGAGCTTTCCGGCGCCATGGCGAAGACCAGGATCGAGGCCATCCTGCGCACCGGCGCCCACACCGTGGTTTCGCTCGACCCCAGTTGCCTGATGCAGATTCAGGGCGCCCTGGCGCGCGCCGGGTCGACCGTGCGCACCATGCACCTCGCCGAGGTCCTGGCGAGCCGCTAATCTCATGTCCGCCGAATTCGACCGCAAAATCCACGCCACCCTGTCCGACGCCAATCTCCAGCTTGCCATCTACACCTCCACCGCCCGGCTGAAGGACGGCCGCGTCAACGTGGTGGCGCCCCAAACCCTCCCCGATTATCAGGAGCTGCGCACCCAGGCCAACGCCATCAAGAAGCACGCCATCGAAAACCTCGACTATTACCTCGAAGAGTTCGAGCGCAACGTGGTGGCGCACGGCGGCAAGGTGGTTTACTGCAAGGACGGCACCGAGGTTTCCGATTTCGTGCTGGCGCTCGCCAAGGAGCGCGGCGCCCGGCTGATCGTGAAATCCAAATCCATGACCACCGAGGAGGTCGACCTCAACGAACGGCTGGAGCACCACGGCCTGGAATCCGTGGAGACCGATCTCGGCGAGTACCTCCTGCAACTGGCCCACGAAAAGCCCTATCACATCGTGGCGCCGGCCTTGCATAAAACGCGCTACGACGTGGCCGACATTCTCAGCCGGAGCCTGCACCTGCCCACGGAGACCGTGCCCGAGAAGCAGACCGCCATCGCCCGCGCCGTGCTGCGCGAGAAGTTTCTGGCCGCCGATATCGGCATCAGCGGCGCCAATTTTCTGGTGGCCGATTCCGGCGCCGTGGTGCTGGTCGAAAACGAAGGCAACGCGCGCCTCACCACCACCGCGCCGCGGGTCCACATCGCCATCGCCGGAATCGAAAAAGTCATTCCCCGCGCGCAAGACCTCGCCACCTTCTTGAAACTGCTGGCACGCAGCGCCACCGGACAGTTGCTCTCGGTGTACACCTCGTTCCTGGCCGGCCCGCGCCGCGCCGGCGAAATCGACGGGCCCGAGGAGTTCTACGTGGTGCTGCTCGATAACGGCCGCACCAAGCTGCTCCCCGACCGTTCCAAGCGCCAGTCGCTCTATTGCATCCGCTGCGGCGCCTGCCTGAACACCTGCCCGGTGTACCGCAAAATCGGCGGGCACAGTTTTCCGTGGGTCTACTCGGGACCCATAGGCGCTATCATCACGCCGCAGTTTATGGGCGTTTCGCACGAGCCGGCGCTGCCCTTCGCCTCCAGCCTGTGCGGCGCCTGCGGCGAAGTCTGCCCGGTGAAGATCGATATTCCCAAGATCCTGCTGGAGCTGCGCTCGGACGTGAAGAAGGCCGAGGCGCGCGAGAAGCAGAACCGCCTGGAGAAACTGGCCTTCCGCGCGTTCGCCTGGCTGATGACCCATCCGCGTTTGTACGAGATGGCCGGGCGCATCGCCGCCTCGGTCGCCCCGTCGGACGATGGCGGTTGGATCCGCACGGTCCCCGCGATCATGAATTTCGGCCCGGTGAGGGCCTGGCTGAGCCAGCGCGATCTGCCGCCGCCGCCCTCCAAGAGCTTCCGCGAAATGTGGAGACGGCGCTGATGTCGCGCGATAGCATCCTGCACCGCATCCGCACCGCCGTGGGCCGTAGCGCCGGCCAGCCCCCGGCCGACCCGCCGCCCGTGCGCCTCCGCGTTCCGGAAATGCCGCTGCAGGCCCGCATCGCCAGCACCATTGCGCGCGTGGAGGCGCTGGCGGGCAAAGCCGTCCACACCGCCGATCCGCTGGCCTACGTGGCCGAAGCCATCGCCGGCAAGACCGCCGTGGCTTCCAACGCGCCGTTTCTGGCCGAATGCGGCATCACCGGCCTGCCCGGCGTGCGCTCCGGAATCACCGAGATCGAGGAATTGCGCGAACTGTGCGCCACGGCCGACGTGGGCATCACCAGCGCCGATTATGTGCTGGCCGATACCGGCACGCTGGTGCTGCTCTCCAGCCAGCGGGAAGCGCGCCTCATTTCGCTGCTGCCGCCCGCGCATGTGGCGGTGGTGCGCCGCGAACGCATTCTGACGGGCCTCGATGAGCTCCTGACGGTGGTTCCCCAGCCCGCCGGCGAGACCAGTTCCATGTTGCTGATCACCGGCCCCAGCCGCACCGCCGACATCGAGCAGATTCTGGTGCGTGGCGTACACGGGCCAGGGCAGATTACCGTGGTGATCGCGGACTAAGACGGTACCGCGCCGTACAGTAACCGGCCGTTCAGGCCGCATCCAGCGGCACCGCGCGGGTGACAGGCTTCATCACTACTATGTATGATCGGTCTTGAGCCGCGAGAAGTGAGGTCCTTATGAGTACCAATATTCGCCTGGTAATTGCCGATGTGGATGGAACCCTGGTCACGCAGGAAAAAGTGCTGACCCCGCGCGCCATCGAAGCCGTGAATCGCGTGCGGAAGGCGGGTATCGCCTTCACCATGACCAGCGGCCGGCCCCCGCTCGGCATGAAGATGCTGATCGACGCGCTGGCCCTCACCGAACCGGTGGCAGCCTTCAACGGCGGCGTGATGGTTCATCCCGATTTGTCGGTGATGACGCAAAGCTACCTGAAGGCGGACGTCGCCGCCACCGTAATCGGCACCATCGCCCATCACGGGCTGGATTGCTGGGTTTACACCGAGCGCGACTGGCTGGTGCGCAAGGCCAACGGCCCGCACGTGGAGCGCGAACAGTGGACCGTGAAGTTCGCCCCCGTGGTGGTTGACAGTTTCGACGCCCACCTCGACCACGTGGCCAAGATTGTCGGGGTCAGCGACGACTTCGCCGCGGTGGCCCGCTGCGAGACCGACGTGCAACACGACTGCGGCAATCGCGTTTCGGCGGCGCGCTCGCAGCCCTATTATCTGGACGTCACCGACCCCGATGCCAACAAGGGCCACGTAGTCACCGTGCTGTCCAAAGCGCTGTCCATCCCGCCGGAGCAGATCGCCACCATCGGCGATATGCCCAACGACGTGCTCATGTTCGAGAAGAGCGGCATGAGTATCGCCATGGGCAATGCCAGCCCGGAAGTGCAAAAACAGGCCAGATTCGTGACCACGTCGAATGAGCAGGAAGGATTTGCCAACGCCATGGAATCCTTCGTCCTGGGCGGGCGCCAATCCGTGCGGACGGCGCCGTAACCGAGACCGTCATGCGCCGCTAAGCCGCGTGCAAGCCAGCTGCGCGACCGCGGGCCGATGGCAGCACGGGTTCCGACGCCTCATCTTTGCAGGCGCAAGACTTGCACGCAATTCACCCCGCCCAAGAGGTCGCGCTTCCGCCCGCGCTTACTTCAGTTCGCCCTCCGGCTTCCGGAATCGCGCGTCGTCGATAGGGACGTTGACCTTCATTTCGGCGATCTGGATGGTGAAGCGGCCGGCGGGACGCGAGAGCGTCCAGCGGAAAGGCACCTTGGCGCCGCCTGAGTTCCGGTAATCGGCGTAGTCGATTTGGACCGGCATCCGTCCCATGGGCGTCTCGGAGGACCGCACCATGCGCAGCAGCAGCCCGGTAGTCTTCTCGAAGTACAGCCGGATGGCCGGATGGCCGGGAGCACTGCCACTGACCACGTCGCACTCCGCGCCGCGAATCTCTTCGGGCCGCCCGCGCCGCAACTGCGGATAAATCTCCTTCAGCCGCAGCGGCAGGTAGAACTCCGCATCCAGCCCCGCGGAGGCCGATTCAGCGGTGTTCATTGCGTGCGCCACGTGGCCCGTGGACCCCATCCAGCCCGCAGTGCCGTCGAACGCCGTGTAGCTGTCGGCACTGCCCATGTGCGAAATCGAGATCCGCTCGTTGGGGGCCTTGGTGAACAGCTCAATCGGCGTCTGGTTGCCGCCGGTCACAAGCACGCCCTTCATCTCGCGGCTGGTCGCTCTGTGAATGGCGTCGGCGCCGCCCACGGCCGCGACGTAACGGGCCAAAATCTCGTCCACCGTCGCAGTGGGGCCGGCCGTCGGGGGCGCGGCCTCGGTGTGCATCGCTGCATCGGATTCCATAACCGCCGGCACGCTGGCCGGGTGCGAGAGGCCGTGGTGGCACGAGTAGCAGGTAATCTGCTGGCGCCCGCCGAAGCTCGTCTTGTTGATCATCGCGGTCATGGCCATCATCCGGCGGGCGGTCTTCTTCTCGGGCTTATCGTCCGCATCCATTTTGCCCTGCACGTGGCAGAAGTTGCACTCCACGCCCAGAGAGGCCGCGATGAACTGCATCGCGGGCACCAACTGGTCGGCGGGTATGGTTTTGAGTTCGGTAATGTTCTTGAAGACCTGCTCGGCGGTTTTGGTGTCGCCGGTTTGCGCCCGCACCAATGGCGGCGCCACTGCCAGTGCCGCGACACCCAGCGCCGCGGCCAGAATCTGCTGATGCATTCGGTTTTCCCTCGATTCTTGGATTGTACCGGGTCCTGGCGCAGCGCGGCGAACGCCTGCCGCTCAATGAGGCTCAATAATTCATCCACAGCGCTTCGCGGCGCATCTTCTTGATCGAATGGCAGGTCTTGGCGGGAGCTTCCGCGCAGGCCCAGCCCTGAAACAAGGTGTCGAGCAGATCGCAGCGGTAGCCCGAAAGCGCCACCATGCCCGCCGCGGCGCGCAGCACGCCGGCCAGCTCGCGGTATCCCTGGTCGTCCATTTCGTAGCCGTAGGCC
>DATJRE010000156.1:0-6434 GCA_035505095.1 Bryobacteraceae bacterium
GGCGATCGTGGGCGGCGGCGATAAGACTCCGGTCCGAAGCCATTGTCATAGAGCACCACCGTTTCTCCCGGGCGCGCGGCGGTCCTTCGTCCGGGAGCGACCGGACTTCCGTCGAGGCGCTGCGCGGCGCCACAAGCTCAATCGCGGCGGAATTCCGGCGACGGCGGTGGGGTCGGTCGCGCCGGCGCTGGGCATACCACCGCCTGAGACCGGTCACCTGATTGGTCACTTGCGCGGCCGCATTCAGGACCACATTCACCGTCACGATGATGGCGGCGTAGCCGCAGCCGGGATTCAGCGGATCGCTGCGTGTGCAGGTATTGGTGGAGCAAGTCCAGCCAGGGCCGGACATCGAAACCAGGGTTAGGCTGGCGACCCCCATTCCCGATACTCTGCGCCGGTGCTGACCGCCTGGGTGGCTTGTTGCTCCTCGTCCCCCTGGCCAACGAGGCACTCGTCTCTATTGGTCAAGCCAACGTAGTTACGATTCGACACTGGCTTCGCGCATAGGTCACTGCCCGCGGACGCGCCTCGCCATGGACATAGGACCAGCCGGAAGAAACAGTCGCGCGCCCGCCCCTCTACTCCTCCTGCTGGCTCAGCTTCGAGATCACCGAGAGATCTTCCAGAGTGGTGGTGTCGCCCTTAATCTCGCCGCCGGCGGCAATCTCCTTCAGCAGCCGGCGCATGATCTTGCCGCTGCGGGTCTTCGGCAGGGCGTCGGTGAAGCGGATATCGTCCGGCTTTGCCAGCGAGCCGATCTCCTTGGCTACCCACTGGCGCAGCTCTTCCTTCAGCTCCGGACCGGGCTTGTAGCCGGCCTTCAAAGTCACGAATGCCGCAATCGCCTGCCCTTTCAAATCGTCCAGCCGGGCCACCACCGCCGCTTCGGCCACTTTATGGTGCGCCACCAGAGCCGATTCCACCTCCATGGTGCTCAGCCGATGCCCCGACACGTTGATCACGTCGTCGATCCGGCCCATAATCCAGAAATAACCGTTGGCGTCCTTGCGCGCTCCATCGCCGGTGAAGTACATGCCGGGAATCTGCGACCAGTATTGGTCCACGTACCGCTTGGGGTCGCCATAGATGGTGCGCAGCATGGCGGGCCACGGCTGCTTTAGCACCAGGAACCCTCCGCCGCCCGTCGGGACTGGTTGGCCCTCGCGCGTCACCACGTCGGCGATGACCCCGGGGAAGGGGCGCGTGGCCGATCCCGGCGTGGTGGGCGTCGCCCCCGGCAGCGGAGCGATCATGATCATGCCGGTCTCGGTTTGCCACCAGGTATCCACGATGGGGCAGCGGTTGTGGCCGATGTTCTCCCGGTACCACATCCACGCTTCCGGATTGATCGGCTCACCCACCGTCCCCAGCAGGCGCAGGCTCTTCATGGAGTGCTTCGCCGGCCATTCCGTGCCGAACCGCATGAAGGCGCGGATGGCCGTCGGCGCGGTATAGAAGATGTTCACCTTGTGCCGGTCGATGATGCTCCAGAAACGGTCCGGTTGCGGGAAATTCGGCGCGCCTTCATACATCAGCGTGGTGGCGCCGTTCTGCAGCGGGCCGTACACAATGTAGCTGTGGCCGGTCACCCAGCCGATATCCGCGGTACACCAGTAGATATCATCGTCCTTCAGGTCGAAAACCCACTTAGTGGTGATATACGTGCCCACTGAGTAGCCGCCCGTGGTGTGCAGGATGCCTTTGGGTTTCCCGGTGGTGCCCGACGTATAAAGAAGATACAGCGGGTGCTCGGAATCCAGCGGTTCGGCCAGGCATTCGTCGCTGGCGTGGGCCATCAGTTCGTGCCACCACAGGTCGCGCCCACCGAACATGCTTTGCGGCGTGCCGGTCCGCTGGTACACTACCACGTGCTTCACCGATGGGCAGGAAAGCACCGCTTCATCCACGGCCGGTTTTAGCTTCACTTCGGCGCCGCGCCGGTAGGAGCCATCCTGCGTAATCACCAGGCAGGCCTGCGAGTCGTTGATGCGATCGATGAGCGCGTTGGAAGAAAATCCCCCGAAGATCACCGTGTGCGGCGCCCCGATGCGCGCGCAGGCCAGCATGGCGATCGGCAGCGCCGGGCACATCCCCATGTAGATGGCCACCCGGTCGCCCTTCTGCACTCCCAGCGACTTCAACACGTTGGCGAACTTCGAAACCTCCAACAGCAGTTGCTGGTAAGTCAGCGTCACCACTTCGCCCGGTTCGCCTTCCCAGATGATGGCCGCCTTGTTCCGCCGCCCGCTGGCCACATGCCGGTCCAGGCAGTTATAAGATATGTTGATCTTGCCGCCCGAAAACCATTTGGCCCACGGACAATCCCATTCCAGCACCTGGTCCCAGAGTTCGAACCAATCCAGCTCGTGGGCAATCTCGCTCCAGAATTTAGCCGGGTCGGCCGCCGCTTCCCGGTAGATGCGCTCATACTCCTCCATGCCCTGAACATGGGCGCCGGAGCGAAACTCATCCGGGCATTCAAAGACCCGCTTCTCCGTAAGGATCGAATCGATATTGGGTTGACTGGCGATCGTCATCTGGCATCCTCTTCCTTCAATTAACGCACAGGCTGCGGCGCGGCGGGCCGCCTGCCGAACATTTCGCAGACCAGGGCCACGGCTGCCAGCACGGCCGCTGTATAGAACGCTGCCTGGTAATTATGATCCTTATCGACCAACACTCCGCCGATGCGCGGGCCGATAATCCCGGGCACGCCCCAGGAGGTAAACAGCAAACCGTAATTGATACCGGCGTTGCGGGTGCCCCAGGAATCGGCCGTGGCGGCGCCATTCACCGAAAGCTGTGCGCCGTAGCTCCAGTACCCGACGAACACCGCCAGGTACAGCGCGCCCCAGGTGGCTCCCGCGGCATACAGCACCGGCATGGCAATCACCCAGATGCCGATCAAGATGCCCAGCACGATGCCCAGCACCCGGATGCGCCTGGCCCGGTCGGACATCCGCCCCGGCAGGATCGGGCCGGAGGTATTGCCGCACGCGCCGATCACCAGCGTCATGGTTTCACCTTGCGCTTGGCTGGTTGCCATCAGGGGATTTCCCGGTTGGCGAGGGGAGGCCAGCGTCCGGAACCACGCCAATGCCCTTGCCGACCACGGAGTCGTCACGTCTCGCCCCTCCAGCTTGATAGGGACCCGGTTTCCAAAAATCCCCCAAACGCCGCCCGGAGGGGCACACGCTGGTGAAGTTGGGATTTGTGTAGAAGTATTACACGAATGTGATGCAAATTTCAAGAGAAAAGGAGGTGAATCTCCACAGGTTGGGCGGGGCTGAAGAGCGACAGTTGGAAAAATCTACGCACGCTCGTACCGGTCGCCCGGCGGAGGCAACCCTTCCGGCGCTGACCGGACGGGCATCACGCTGGCTGCCGGGACTGCTGCGAGAATCCCTATCGAAGCGGTTGAGAATTCCCCAATGGTACCAAAAGACGCTGCCTGGCGATCCGGCGGCTATGGGGATCCGCCGAAAGCGCCGGTGCGCCGGTGCGTGACCTCCTCCCCATCCACAGGATGGCTCTGGGCCCAGAGCATGACCGCAACTGCAAGGCGGACTGGCAGGTCATTTCGGGTCACCCTATGTGCGAAATCAGCCCACCAGCGGGCGCGATCTCGCAAAAAAGTTTAGGTTCAGGCGATGCGGAACGGGCGACTCTCGTCACCTAGTTTCAGGGGGCTCATTCGGTTGGACAGGACTCAATCAGAGACCTGGCCTCTGCCAGATGCGCTCGGTCGGGGCGCCTTGTGGTCCTTAAATTGCTGGATTTTATTGCTAGGGCCGCTTAGAGCGTTGGAGAACGGAGGTCGGCGAGGATTTATGACGGACTGGATTGCACAGGTCTGGTGCAAAAGGATGCACCGGGGGGCCATGTGGCCCATTCACGGCAAATATGTTTGTCCGCGATGCCTGCGGGAGTATCCCGTGGCTTGGGACGGCGACCGGTTGGAAGCGTCTGCCGCGCCGATGGCTCAGTCCATGGCGGGACTGACGGCGCAGGTGGCGCTGGCGTCTTCCAGCCCATTAGTGGGCACTGTCCACGCGGTGGACAGTTGTCAATCGCCCGTTCTAAGATAAGTTCTGCGCTTAGGCATCCACACATTCACCGGCGGGTCGCTCGAAAGGGCCGCGCTGAAGGCCGGAGAGCTACGCGCCAATACTTTTCAGATTTTCTCGGCCAGCCCGCGGATGTGGCGTGCGCGGCTGGCCGACCCTCTTGAAATCAAACGCCTGAAGGACGCCCGCGAGCGTTTTGCGCTCGATCCGCTGGCGATCCACGTCAATTACCTGATTAACCTGGCTTCCGTCGATCCGCTGATCCGCGCCAAATCCATTGAGGCCTTTCGAGGCGAATTGCAGCGCGCTGCGGCCCTCGGCGCCGACTACCTGGTGCTGCATCCCGGCAGCTCCCGAGGCCGCGCTATGGAGGAGGGGATCGCCTCGTTCGCAGCGGCTCTCGGCGAGGCGGCGCACGGTTTCCGGGCGCCCGGCCTCACGGTGCTGCTGGAGAACACCGCCGGTGCCGGATTCCATCTGGGCAGCCGGCTTGAGGAATTGCGCGACATCCGCAGGCAGGCCGGCGAGCTTACCGATCTGCCGCTGGGCTACTGTCTCGATACCTGCCATCTACTGACGGCCGGTTTCGACATTGCGACCCCCGGTGGTCTCCAGCAGGCGGTCGAAACCGCCGATGAGTGCCTTGGTCTTGCGCACGTCCACCTGATCCACGCCAACGATTCGCAGGCGCCGCTCGGCTCTCACCGCGACCGCCATGCGGGTATTGGCAACGGCTACATCGGTTTGGAAGGGTTCCGCCGCATCCTCCACCATCCCAAACTACGCAGCAAACCTTTCATTCTGGAAACCCCCGTAGACAAGCCTCACGACGACCGTCGTAATCTCAACACTCTGAAGACACTTGCCGCGCGCGCCGATACAAAGGTACGCCGCGTGATAGACAAACGCTAAGCGCCTCGGCAGCGTCGCACTTACAGGCGTGCTGCCAGGTATGACGTTTGAAAGCGATGAGAGGATTATGCGGTTACTATCTCAGTCTTCGGTTGGTTTCTTAATGATACTCATGGTGGGTGCCCCGGTCGAGGCTGGGCATCGCGCCCAGGTACGCTCAAATACCGCGGTGAAGGCCGCCACGGATATCCGCGTGGATGTCAATCTGGCCCTTGTGCCGGTTACCGTACTGGATGACACGGGGCGCAACGTGCTGGGACTGGTGCGCGACAACTTCCGTGTCCTGGATGGATCGCAAGCCCGCCCGATCGTATCTTTCAGCCGCCAGGATGCGCCCATCTCGGTGGGCCTCGTTTTCGATTGCAGCCGCAGCATGACCAACAAATTCACGGTTTCCCGCGAGGCTCCGTCGCAACTATTCGCCCAGCTTAACCCCGAGGACGAAGCCTTCCTGGTTACCGTCTCGAGCCGCCCGGTACCGCGCACCAGCTATACTTCGCACTTCGAGGAAATTCAGAACTCGCTGCTGTTTACCCATCCGGACGGATCTACTTCGCTGCTCGATGGCGTGTATCTGGGGTTGCAGATGCTCAAACACGCCCACAATCCCCGCAAGGCGCTGGTGGTGGTGTCGGATGGCGGCGATAACAACAGCCGCTACACGATGCGGGAGTTATCCGAACTGGCGGTGGAATCGGACGCCCAGATCTTCTCTATTTGCCTGTGTTACCGGCCGGAGACCGAGGAGGAGGTGCATGGGCCCGAGTTGCTCTACAAAATGTCCGATTTGACGGGCGGCATGCGGTTCATGATCTCGGACGTGAACCGGATGCGCGACGCCATGGCGCGGATCGGGGTCACCTTGCACAACCAGTATGTTCTGGGGATCGCACCGCCGCCCGCCGCTGCGGAGGGCAAGTACCGCCGGATCAAAGTGCAACTGGTGGTTCCCGTTGGCAGCCCGCGGATGCAGATCTTCGCGCGGTCGAGGTATTACGTGCCGTAACAGGCCACGGAGGCGCTGAGCCGCCCACCCCGGCGGCCATCCTGCCGGGCGGCACAACCCGCGCTTCGGCCGACCGTTTCTGGGCCTCGGCGGGCATGCCGAAGAACACGCCGCCCGCTTCCTCTGGGATGTAGGGTAAACCCCTACTGAACCCGGCGCCGGCCGTGCGCTACGGGCCCTCCGCAACGGCAACGCCGCCAACTGTACTATCCTGGCGAAGAGTGCCCGCTGCCGTCTCTTCCGCCGCGCCCCGCAAGCTGACCCTCCTTCCGCTCATCGCGGCCACCTACTTCATCGTGGCCGGCGGCCCCTACGGCCTGGAGGATATCGTCTCGAAGGCCGGCTACACCGGCGCCATCCTGATTCTGCTGGTGACGCCGCTGATTTGGGCCTTGCCCACCGCCCTGATGGTCAGCGAAATGGCCAGCACGCTGCCCAAAGAGGGG
>DATJRE010000157.1:0-2261 GCA_035505095.1 Bryobacteraceae bacterium
TTGTCCATCACGTCGATCATGCCGTTGCAGAACCCCCAAAGGAGGAACAACGAACTGACCAGGATGAAGGTGAACATCAGGTTCCTGCCGTCATCCGTAACGAAGATGCTTCTCTTGTTGGTACCCATGGGGCGGATTACCGATTCTATCAGCGTTAGCGATATCCCGGCGGAGTGCGGCGGGCCGCGCGATGGACCGGCGCACGCGCGGCAGTCTGGCACCCGACCGCTTACACTGGCAGAAGATGCCCGACTCCTACAACCGCATCGCCGGCCACAGTGTGGAGCGCCTGGCGGCCCTCAGCGATGGCGTGTTCGCGGTGGCCATGACGCTGCTGGTGCTCGACCTGCGCGCTCCGGCGATGGAGGCCATTCACAGCGAGCGGGACCTGTGGGCCGCCCTGGCCGCCCTTGCGCCGCGCCTGCTGATGTACGTCCTCAGCTTCATGACCCTGGGGATTTTCTGGGTCGGGCAGCAGACCCAGCTCAATTACCTGGCCCGCTCCGACCGCAGCCTCTCCTGGATCCACATCGTTTTTCTATTCGCGATTTCCGTGATGCCGTTCTCCACCAGCCTGCTGGCGCAATTCACCGAATACCGGCTGGCGCTGGTGATTTACTGGATCAACATTCTGTTGATCGGCGCCGTTTTGTATGTCAGTTGGGTGTGCGCGGTGGGGTCGGGGCTGGTGATGGAGGACATGACCTCTGAGACCTCCTCCGCCATCAAGCGCCGCATCCTCATCGCGCAGGCGTTGTATGCTTTTGGCGCGTTGCTGTGCGTGATCAACACTTACTGGAGCATCGCTTTTATCGTGCTGGTGGAGCTGAACTACGCGCTGGCGCCGCGGATTCCCGGCCGGCGGCGATGAGACGCTGCGCGCGGCTGCGGCCTACTCCAGGAGGTGGCGGTAATCGTCCGGATCGAGGCCGAAGCGCTCCATCTGCCGCGGCAGGTCGCTGCGCAAGGTCTGCGGCGTATGGTTCACCCAGGCGGCAATCACCGTCTCGACGCCCACACGCGCTTTGCCCTCATCTTCGGCCAACCCCTCGGCCATGGCGCGCAATTCGGCTTCGGTGTGGTCGCGCACCGGCCGCGGCGTCTGCGCCAGCACCTGGTTCAGGAAATCTTCGGCGGCATCGTTCCAGTTCATTCGCTGGCTCCGTGAGACTTCATCGAGCGGGCGATCAGACCCAGCCCGCCCACCAGCAGGATCAGCATCACCAGGGTGTCGAAAAGCGTGGTGGGCCGGAAGTAGATATGCATGTTGGCGAGGATGCCGGCCAGGATGAAACAGCCGCCGCCAAGCGTCAGCATCCAGCCGATCCAACTCCGCCCATTCCAGAACAGAATGCCGACGCCGAACAACATCGGTATCAGCGTAATGCCAAAAGTGCTGGGGCCATAGAAGCCCCAGTAGGCGCCCTCGACGCTCACCCGGTGGGCCACAAGGTATCCCCCTACGCAAGTCATGATGAAGCCCAGCAGGAAGTGGCCCAGCCCGCCGGGAGTACCACCAACGTCGGTCAGATTTCGGTCTGCCATGAGTTCGAGGATATCAGAGCTTGACCTCCCGTGCCGCCGCCGAAGCGATCTCACTATTCCGCAAAACGCACGAAGCCCCAGCGATCCGGCACGTGCATGTTGATGATCCCCTGGGGCGACCAGACCCAGTTATCTTCCTTCTCTCCGGCCGGCTTGGTGTACTTGCCATTTTCGACCACCGTGCGCCACTCGACGCGCGAGAAATTGACCCGCCAATCCTCTCCGGGTTTGGGCCGCACGACTGGCGCCCGGGAGGCAAAGGCGGCCCAAGGAAAGGCGATTTCGACGGTCCATCCACGGTCGCGGTCGCGCGGATCGTTGAGCGTTCCATCCACGTGGACCGCGGTGCGCAGGCCGGGAATCTCCCAACTATTGTCAGCTTTGCCGCCTTCGCGATAAGGCTTGGGGAGGAAAAGGTCCCAGCCGGTATTGAGGGCATTGATTTCGAACTCGAAGTAGTTGCGCCCGTCGCCCGACGGGTTCAGGAAGACCTCGAAATCGTTGTCATGGAAGATAACCGAATCATGTTGGGTGAGCGTCGCCCACACGTCCGGTTCCTCCAGTTCGGCGCCGACATAAAGATAATTGTCGTCCCACAGCATCTTGGCGCGGGTACGAAATCGCGGCTCGGGCTTCGAGGCGCCTTCGATATCCACGAACCAGTCGGTCCACGCCGCTTTCGACCAGGACGGGTCATCCATCCGCCCGTCGATCCG
>DATJRE010000158.1:0-5010 GCA_035505095.1 Bryobacteraceae bacterium
TGGCGACCCGGTGCTCAAGCCGGAGCATTCCATCGAAGGGGATGCCGGAATCGACCAATCCTTCTGGCGCGACCGCGTAAAGGCATCGGCGGCTTACTTCTATACCTCGCTACAGAGCACCATCGCGTTTGACAGTTCGGGCCTCATCAATCCGGCCACCGATCCGTTCGGCCGATCGATCGGATACCTCAACGTGCCAGGCGGCATTTCGCGCGGCATGGAGTTCAGCGCCGCCGTTTCGCCGGCCCGGTCGCTGAATGTGACGACAGCCTACACGCTGGTCAACGCCATTGAGCGGACGCCCATCGTAGGCAATGTATTGCAGACCTTTGTGGTCCCCCGCAATCAGTTTTCGATTCTGGCCACCGAGCGCGCCACCTCGCGGCTGCTGTTTACCTTCGACACGCTGGCTTCCACCAGCTATCTGGCGCCGGTTTACGGCGAGACCGTCACGCAGGTGTACCGGTTTGGCGGAATCCACCGGTTGAACCTGGGCGCCAGCTACCGGCTCCCTTTGAGCGAATATAAAGCTGTGCGCTTCTTTGCCCGCGCCCAGAACCTGCTGGGGCAAACCTATTTCGAAAGCGGCTTCCCTACCCCGGGCCGCACCGCAATGGCCGGCATGGAACTGGAGTTCTGAGGGATGAAGCCGGCACGCCTATTCCCGGTTTTGCGGATGGCGGCGCTGCTGATGTCGGTGGTCCTCGCCGGCGGCGCCGAAGGTCCTCCGCGGCGCATCATTTCGGCGTCTCCCGATATCACCGAAATCCTCTACGGCATTGGCGCATTCGACCGCGTGGTGGCCGTTTCCGACTACTGCACCTATCCCCCGGCTGTCAAAAACCTGCCGCGCATCGGGAAATGGGAAGACGCCAACCTGGAGGAGATCGTCACGCTGCGCCCTGACTTGGTGATCTTCACCGAGGCCCAGACACCCTTTCTGGCGGACCACCTGCGCTCCCTGGGCGTCCACTATCTGGCCGTTCCGTCGCGCAGCCTGAACGGCGTGTTCGCGTCCATCGACCTGATTGGCAAAGCCACCGGGCACGAAGCGCAGGCGCAACAACTTGCCGCGCAGGTCCACTCGCGTCTGGACGCGGTGAGCGCCCGCACCCGCGCCTTGCCGCGCCGCCGTGTTTTGCTGGTGGTGGACCGCACGCCCGGCACGCTGCGCGATCTGTACATTGCCACCCAGGGCAGCTTCCTCTGCAGCCTGGTCGAGATCGCCGGTGGGCAATGCGCGGGCACGCCGGCGGCAGCGGGTTACGTCCGGATCGGCAAGGAAGCCATTGTGGAACTCGCGCCTGAGGCGATCATCGACTTCGTGCACGGCGCGGCCAGCCGGTTGGGCGAAGACCCCCATGCCGTGTGGGGCGATCTTCGCGAGCTGCAGGCGGTGCGCGCCGGCCGCGTATACCCGGTGCGCAACGAGTTCCTTCCGCACCCCTCGCAATTCGTGGCCGACACGGCGGAGCTGTTCGCGCGGATTCTGCATCCGGAGGCGGTGCGTTGATCGAAGCCCGCGACCTGGAATTCGCCTATCCCTCCGGTCCGCCGGTGATTCGCGGGGTTTCGATGACTCTCGGCCGCGGCGTCATGGGCGCGCTGATCGGTCCCAACGGCTGCGGTAAATCCACGCTCATCCGGTTGCTGGCGGGCCTGCTGGCGCCCTCCGCGGGGAGCATTCTGCTTCATGGCACGGCGCTCGGGGCAATCGCTTCGCGGGATCGCCCGCGCCTGCTGGCCTACGTGCCGCAGACCATCGCCCGGGCCTTCCCGTTTACCGCCCTGGAAATTGTGCTCACCGGGCGAAGCCCTTACCTTCCACGCTTCGCCTTCGAAGATCGCCGCGACGTGGACAGGGCCATGCAGGCGATGCAGACCGTGGGCATTGCCGAATTGGCCGGCCGCCCGGTTACCGAGCTTTCCGCCGGCGAGCGCCAGTTGGTTTCGCTGGCCCGCGCGCTGGCCCAGGAAGCCGACCTGCTGCTGCTGGATGAGCCGGCGGCTTCGCTCGACCTGAAACATCGCACCGTGATCATCCGCCGCCTGGCCGAGTTGCGTGCGCGATGCAGTTTGACGGTTCTGCTGGTGACTCACGATCTTTCCATGCTGGCCTCCGAATTCGACATGGTCTTCGCCATGCGCCACGGAGCTCTGGCGGCAGTGGGACCTCCCCAGGAAACGCTTCGCGAATCGGTTTTGGCGGAGGTTTACGACGACAATCAACTGCGGGTCCGCTGCGTAGACGGACGGACTTTCATCTGGTCGGAGGTTTGAATGGCGATCCCGGCGGTTTCCCTGGCCCCAGTCCGGCATCGCACACCGAAAAGCGCCCTGGCACGCTCGCTGGCGATGCTGGTGGTGCTGCTGGCGGCTTCCGCGCTGATCGCGTCCTGGGCCGGCTACCAGCGCCTGGATTGGTACGCTCTGAGCCACGACGCCACGGCACGCGAGGTATTCTTCCGCCTGCGCCTGCCGCGCGTGGCCATGGCCGGCATCGTGGGCGCGACTCTGGCGCTGGTGGGCGCCTCTTTGCAGGCGCTGTTTCGCAATCCCCTGGCCGACCCGTTCACCCTTGGCGTTTCGGGCGGCGGCGTGCTGGGCGCCAGCATTGCCATTGCGCTGGGCTGGGGCGCCCGCGTTTTCGCAGTGCCGGTGGTTTTTCTGGCCGCCTTCGCCGGATCTGCCGCAGCCATCGTGCTGGTGTATCGCATCGCCCGCAGCGGAGGCACCATCATGCCCGGATCGCTGCTATTGGCCGGCGTCGTTTTGAACCTCACCGCTGGAGCAGGAGTTCTCACCATCCAATACCTCGCCGACCAGACCCGCGCCCTGCAAATCCTGCGCTGGATGATCGGCAGCCTCGACGCGGTGGGCTTTCAAACCATCGACCAGATGCTGATTTTCCTGGTTCCCGGATGGATTCTGCTGATGGCTCTCAGCCGCGATTTGCATTTGCTGGCGATGGACGAGGACACCGCGGCCAGCCTTGGGGTGAACGTCCGCCGCTGCGAAATTTTCGTCTACACCATTTCTTCGCTGCTGGTTGGCGTGACCGTGGCGGTGGGCGGCACCATCGGGTTTGTGGGGCTGATTGTGCCGCACATTGTCCGGCTGCTGTTCGGGCAGGACGTGCGCATCGTCATGCCCTGCTCGTTCCTGCTGGGCGCGGCGTTTCTGATCCTGGCCGACGCCGTTGCCCGCACCGCCCTGGGCGCCAGCGAGCTGCCGGTGGGAGCGGTGACCGGCATTCTGGGCGGACCGTTCTTCCTGTGGCTGATGCGGCGCGAGCAGCGCTATTCCGCGATGTGACGCACCATGCATGACGATTTTCCAAAACGCATTGTCTGCCTCACCGAAGAGACCACCGAGACACTCTACCTGCTGGGCCAGGATCATCGCATCGTGGGCGTTTCCGGCTACACGGCGCGTCCGCCTGAAGCGCGCCTGAAGCCCAAGGTGTCCGCCTTCATCAACGCCAAATTCGACAAAATCATGGAGCTGGAGCCGGACCTCGTGCTGGCCTTTTCGGATCTGCAAAGCGAGATCGTGCGCGAACTGCTGGTGCGCGGGCTGAACGTGATGGCATTTAACCAGCGCAGCGTCGCGGAGATTGAACAGATGATGCTGCTGCTTGCCAGAATCACCGGCGTGCCCGAAAAAGGCGCCGTGCTGGTGGAACGGCTGGAGCGCGACTTGCAAGCCATCGCTCAATCGGCCGCCCGCTTTCCGTGGCATCCGCGGGTGTTTTTCGAGGAATGGAACGACCCGCTCATCAGCGGGATTCGCTGGGTGGATGAGCTGATGGAAATCGCCGGCGGCATGCCCGTGTTTCCGGAGCTGCGCCAGGGGCGCTCGGCCAAGGAGCGCACGGTGGACCCGGGCGCGGCCGCGGTTCGCAATCCTGAGGTGGTGATTGCCTCCTGGTGCGGGCGCAAGGTCAATAAAGACGCCATTCGCGCGCGCCCGGGATGGAGCGATGTGGCCGCCGTCGTGAACAACCGCATCTACGAGATCAAATCCACCTACATTCTGCAGCCGGGGCCGGCCGCACTGACCGAGGGCATCCGGCAGTTGCACGCGATTCTGGCGCATGCTGTGGGGGCCGCGGTTCCCGCGGAGCTGGCGCCGGCCGAACGAACCGATTCCGATCTGACAGGAGGTACACCATGAGTATTGCAACCAAGCGGGGCGATGGCGGCCAAACCAGCCTGCCCGGCGGCGCACGCGTATCCAAGAGCAACCTGCGCGTGGAATGCTATGGCACCATCGACGAGCTGATTTCGCAGATGGGCCTGGCCCGCGCCATCGCCGGCGATGCGGAGGTAAACGGCTGGACGCGCCAGATTCAGCGCGAACTGTTCAAGGTGGGCAGCGCCATCGGCATGGCTCCCGGGTCGGCCAAGCCCGCGCCCGAAATCACGGCCGAAATGGTGCAGGCCCTGGACGACGAAGTGCACCGCATCGAAGCCATCCCCGGCATGCTCAACGACTGGTCGATTCCGGGTGAGCTGGCCGGATCGGCCGCGTTCGATGTGGCGCGCACGGTGTGCCGCCGCGCCGAGCGCCTGGCCGTGCGCCTTCGCGAGGAAGGCGAACTCCCCAATCCGCACATACTGGCCTATCTCAATCGGCTTTCGGACCTGCTTTGGTTGTTCGGGCGGATTCTGGAGCTGCGTGCGGGCGCCGATGCCACCCTGCGCGACAAGGACCAGGCCGGCGCGAGGTGGTCGCGTGCCTGGTGAGGTTCCCGCTGACACGCCGCCCCCGGCGGTGCACGGCGATTTCTCGTCCGCCGAACGCCGCGCCGTCTATCGCGCCATCCATGAGCGCCGCGACATCCGGTCGCATTTCGTGCCCGACCCGATCCCCGACGCCGTCTTGGGACGCCTGCTGGATGCCGCCCATCATGCGCCTTCGGTGGGGTTCATGCAGCCGTGGGATTTCATCGTGATTCGCCAGGAATCCATACGCCGCGCCGTCCACGAGTGTTTTCTCGAAGCCAAC
>DATJRE010000159.1:0-12686 GCA_035505095.1 Bryobacteraceae bacterium
ACGCGGGCGCGTCCTGGCGGCATATCGGACTGGACGACCACCACGGCATCTCTGCGATTCTGGTGGATCCGCACGACCCGGACATGGTGCTGGTTGCGGCCCTGGGCGATCTGCGGGTGAAGAGCGAAAAGCGCGGCGTGTCCGTGCCGAAGCAGACGGCGGTATCCCAATCGACCCGGCCTTCCTCGCCGCAGTTCCATTCGAATCCGGCATCACGCCAGCACTCCACCGCCGCCGCAGCTGCGAACCGCATGGCGCTGTTAGTGGCTCGCCACTGCTGCGGCGTAAGCACGTCCGCGCCGATACCATCCGCTGCCGGCGGCACGCCGAGCACGTGGCAGCCGAAGTTCAGTTCCGCGAGGCGGGGTTCCAATCGCAAGCCGGAGCGCCCGTGCCGCAAAGCATCCCGAAACGCTGCCAGGCCGACGCCATTGGGTGCCACCACGCCCAATCCTGTGATCCCTACGCGTTTCATATGCGCACTCCCATACCTCCGATTTCGCCCATCGCCACACGTTCTCCCCCCGCCTTGTACATCTGCACGCGCGAGCGGATTCGCAGCCGGCGCCAGGTCAGCACTGAGCCAGTTACCTGGACCGTCTCGCCGGGATACACACTGGCGCACCATTCGATAGAGGCGTCGGTCAACAACGTCCGGTGCGTGCGCCGGTGATCCCCGTTGCCCTCAAGGGCGAGCAGATATAAGCCGTGGAGCACCACGCCGCACTGCGCCATGCATTCCAGCAGGATCGCTCCCGGGGTGATCGGCCGGCCGGGAAAGTGGCCGGCGTAAAACGGCTCATCCTCGCGAAAGCGACAGGCCGCCCGGATGCCGGCGCGGTCTACTTCCAGAATGCGATCTACAAAACGGAAGGGTGGGGCCTGCGGCAGCCAATTCAGGAGATCGATACAGGTTGGGGCTCGGTCAGTCACTGCTTGCCTCCCTCCCGGCTGTTTTCCGATGGTTGCGGATAGTCGGGATAACGTATGCCGCGGAAGGCGCCCGCTTTGGCGTTCGCGACCGTGTAAATGGGCTTGCCATCGACCAGCACCCGAGCGTCTCCAATCGCCACTGCGCCGCTCGATAAAGCCGAGCAGCGCTTCACTTCGACCTCGTAGCGCACCACCCGGTTGTGCGGACGGATTTGTCCGCTGAATTCCACCCGGCCGCACCCGAGTGCGCGTCCGGTTCCTTCGGCGCCCCGGAGAGTCAAGTAGAAGCCCAGCAATTGCCAGACGGCATCCACTCCCAGACAACCCGGCTGAACCGGATCGTGGCGGAAATGGCACCAGAAATACCAGGCGCCGAGATCCACGTCCTGTTCGGCCACCATACTGCCGCGGGTATCGCGATGTTGAATATCGACAATGCGGTCGAACATGAGAAGCGGCGGGGCGGGCAGCATCCCCATCTCGGGGTGAGGTTCTTCGATGAGCGTGCCGTTGGCGTGGGCGAGCAGATCAAGCCGGCTAAAGCCGGTGCGCGCGCGATATTCCGAATAGGTCATGAACACCTCCTGCGGTCGGAGGAGACCGCCTGCAGCCCATCGAAACCGGTCCAGCAACCCCGCTCGTAGTCGAACAACTTGCAGA
This sequence comes from Bryobacteraceae bacterium, assembly GCA_035505095.1. Taxonomy (GTDB): domain Bacteria; phylum Acidobacteriota; class Terriglobia; order Bryobacterales; family Bryobacteraceae; genus JOPF133. Next base: position 1,594 of record DATJRE010000159.1, read on the forward strand.
CGCGGGTGGTGTGGAGGAACTCCTGCCAGGACCACCGGACCGCTACATTCCTGCCGTTCAACAGGCAGTCCAACTGCGCCTGGACCCCGCGCAGGCGATAGAAGGGAGCTCTGACATCGAGGTGGTGCGCGGTGTGATCGAGCACTCCGTTCAGCATCCGGTCGAGGAAGGGCGGGAACTTGATATGGGTCGAATTGGCGGATTGCGCCTCGAAGAATTCCCACTCGGTGCGGTCGCTATAGAAACGGGTTCGCGGATGCGTGTGCTGGACGTACAGCAGCCAGCCGAGGCACTGGCAGGCGCTCAGGAACGGAAGAGCTGCGGCGCAGAATAGCGTCCAACCGATGTTTCTGCCCAGGTGCGTAGCCAGCACTGCGGCGGCGCCGGTCCACAGCAGGGCCACGGATGCCACCAGCACGATATCGAAGCGTTGAGCCGGGCGACGCACCTGGTTCCAATTGGCGCTCGGAAGCACCACCCGCTTCCACCACAGTTCCACAAGGTAATACAGGCCTTGGCCGGGGGCGCTGCGGTAGATACGTTCCAGCAACCGGCGGCCGGCCGGCAGGGCGGCATACTCGGATGGGGAGAAGGGAATCCAGACATAGTCCTTATGCCGGATGCTGGTCCAGGAATGGTGAATGACGTTATGCGCGACTTCCCAGGTGGCCAAAGGCTGCAACGAAGGGAGGAACGCGATCCGGCCGATGAAGCGGTTGCAGCGCCGGCTGGAGGTGAAGCTCTGATGCCCCGCGTCATGCGCGATCGCAGCGAGCCGCAAGGCCACCAGGCCGGACGAGACCCCGGCAAGCAGTTGGACCGGCCAGGGCGCTAGCAGCGCCGCGCCAAGACACAAGGCGTACCACAGCAAGTCGCACCAAAACAGCAGCAGCGCCAGCCGGTTGTCAGGGGTGTGGCTGCCTTCGAGCAACCGGCTGATGGCGGTTCGTTGCGGCGCGGTAAGAACGGAGGTGGCGCTCACGGATGTACGCTCCCTTCACGGCAGATCTCCAAATAGGCAATCGAATCATCGTTGGCGGTGAACGCGCGGGCCGTAAAGCCGCCGGATTCGATGGCGCCGCGCGCAAGGGCCAGCATTTCCGCTGCGGAGCGGTAGATGAGCCACCAGTCCATTACCGCTTCCATGTAGCCGGAGCATCCGAAACCCGGGAGCATGTTCGCCACCAGAAGCGTGCCGCCGGGCGCGAGTCGACGCGCCAGCGCGAGCACCAGCCGCGCGCCGAAGGTGTCGTCAAGGTAATCGTACAGTCCGGCGCTATAGATGAAATCAAAGTCGCCGATTTCGAAGCGCGAGCTAAGCAGGCGGAAAGCGGAGCACTTGCAGCATTCGATGGCGAAGCCGCTTAAGCCGGCGCGGGCAGTGGCCAGGCTTTCGCCATCCTGATCGAGGGCCAGAAAACGGCCGGGCTGGCAATGAGGCGGCAGTTGCTGCAATTCGCGCAGATGGCCGCACGCCACGGCGAGAATGCGGTTGGAGGGGCGAGAGCACGCCTTCCCGATCCGCGCGGCCAGGTAGTTGCGGCGGGCGCGAAGTACGCTGGACCAGGGGCTATCAAACATCTGGCGATAGAGTTCCTGCCCCACTGGACCGGCCTCGCTTACGAGTCTTTCGCTGCCGCCGGCGCCGTATCCGAAATCCATGAGGACGGCATCGCCGGCATAGCCGCGCGGCTTGCGGAGGCCATAGCGGGAGGACGGCTCTTGAAGGAGAAGCGGAACAATCGAATGACGGCGAAAAGCCCCGGTTGCAAACTCGCGCCACTCCTGCCATCCCACCGCGGTGCGATGACGGGCCAACAGTGTGACCACGTCCGTTAGAAAGCCGGGGCTCGGCAGCCGCTCCGCGAGTGCTGCGGCAAGGGCATCCAGTTCGGCGAAGAGGATGCTCTCCCCCTTATTCATTCCGTCGTAAGAGGCGTACTGGGTCATGATGTCTGGCGCGTCTCCATCAATAAGTGCGGAAAATCGCAGCGAAACAGGACACCTCCGCGGCGCCGTAATTCAGACGCTGCGAAGGCGCGTGTGGGCCATCGATGCTCATTAGTGCTCCGCGGTCCCGGAGCTGGCGAATGCCAACCCAACCGTCAGCGTCCACGAGACCGATTGGAAATCCGGCGGCAGACTGCCCCGCTGCACGGTCACATTGAGCGAAACATAGTTAGAAAATGGCCACGTCACCGCGATCCGCGAATACGACCGCCGCTGCCGCGAGAGGATCGGCGTCACCGGGAGCAGGTCGCCCATGGCATCCAGCGGATGGGTATCGGTGTACGGTTCGTAGCCGGAAAGGAAGCGCTCGCGCAGCGAATAGTCCAACGTCGCTCCTTTGGTGCTGGTGAAGTTCGGCGCCTTATGGAACGGATAGCGAATGCTCGCGTCCGCACCCACCACCTTGCGGAAGAACTGCGCGCTCTCGTCCTGCTGATAACGAATCAGGTGCCAGCCCCCTTCAGCGCCCACCAGCGGAAAGAAGGTCAGAAATGAGGGATAGCTGAACGCGGTAACCGAGAATGGCTGCTTGTAGTAAATGCCTTCCATGAAGTTCAGGTCCTTGGGATAGTGCTGGCCGCTCGGCCCCTTCGTCCGGGTATCGGCATATTCCGGTCCGGTCGAAAAAACAAACTCGCCGGGCCGCACGCCGATCCCTTCGTTGGTTGTGCTCTCCGTGTAACCCCACCAGGGCATCTGCGAAAGATGTACGTCGTAGACGAGCCCGCCGGTCAGGCTGTCGAGGTTGCTGGCCGGCGCGGCGCCTTTTTCGAACATCACATTAAGCCCGAGCCACCCGTACCCCGCTTTCGTCCATCCGTTGAAACGGATATCCTCGGTTAGCGTCTGGCTGGCCTTTTGCACCACCTGGGGGGCGATCGAAAAACTGCCAGCCCATCCTCCCGGCGCTGTCAAGCGGTTGTAGAGCCAACCAGACTTGTAGTAGCGGTGACGGATCCAGTTCTCGTCGACATCGCACGGGGCAATGCCTTGAGCCGGCTCTGGGCTGGGGGACGCCTGCACGTTGCTCCAGCAGTAGGGAACTCCCGAAAGCGGTCCCGGAGGTTTTCTCGCCGGGTCGTTCAAGTCGCCGCGAAAGCCGCTCACCTCCGCCCAGATCGCCTTCACCGGAACCACCACATAAAGGTTGGCACGCTGGTTCGGATCCTGGGCCGGCGGGTGCATCGGGTCGGCCGGCGCCGGGGACGCCGGCTGCGGGTCACAGTAGACGGATACATCCGACGGCTGGTAGATGATCACGCTTGACGATTCTTCGCTAAGAACCGTAGTGGTCCAATCATACGTCCAGCATCCAGCTACACCGTTGTGGCGGATGACCGTTCCACTGAGCAGAGTGTTGGAATTAGTAATCGCCGCCATCACCGCCGGATCCATGGAATTCTCGGGCGGCAGAGGCTTGAGACGATTGAAATAGATCAGCTCCGACCTCTGGGGGTCGATGGTTTCATGGGGCGGTGGACCCTTGGGTGCTAGAGAATGCTGCACGTAGAACCGCTGGGAAGTTTGTTGATTTGCATCGTCCGCTCCGGCAATAGCGGAGAAGACCAGAACCCAAATCGTTACTGTGGGAATGGTTGAGATGAGCCGCATACTCGGTAACCTCTCGCTTTTGTAAGCGCGGAATCGCGCCAGGAGGGGTCAAGCAGCGCGCCAGGCCTCAGCGCGCCGAACTGGCGCAACCTGCGGCGACAGGGACAACGGATTACCTGAAAAGCGGCCCCACGCTGGAATATGCGCAGGCCATGGCCAGCCCCCTCAGCACCAGGCCGGCGGCCGCCATCGGCGCGAGGGCATTGTTATATACTCAGTGATTCTCCGCGATATCGACCCACAGCGATTCGACCCTTGTATGCCCGATGATGATTTTGTGCAGGTTCTTGCTCGGTGTCTGAACGGTGGCAACACGGCCGATTGGGAACTGTTCATCGGGCTGGCGCAACCGGTAGTCTCGTCGGCGATCCTGCGAGGCCTTTCCCGGGCTTCCCCCGCCCGCGCCGGATTGGCGGACGACCTCATTCAGGATTGTTTCCTCAAAATGTGCGCCGACAACTATCGCATTTTGCGCAATTTCCGCTCAGCCGCCTCGAATGCCTTGCGGGCTTACCTCAGAACCATCGCGGCCTCAGTCCTGGTGGATCACTTCCGGCGTCCGGGGTCCAAGCCTTGGGTCGATCTGGAGGAAGCGGGCGGCGCGCTCGTATCGCGCGACCCCGCCGTCGAGGAACTGGAACGCCGCCTGCTGCTCGGGCGGGTAGAAAAGTGCGTGGCCGGGCAGGACGAACGCAGCCGCCGGATCTTCTGGCTGTATCACCGGCAGGGCATGACACCCAAGTCGATCTCCTCGCTGCCGGGCATCGGAATGGGGGTGAGCGGGGTGGAAACAGCGCTCTACCGCTTGACCCTGGCGGTACGGGCTTGTCTGCGCAGGGCGGGTGTGCTGCCAGACCCATCTATTTCTTGAAGGAGTGCGCGCGTGAACTGCGTCCATTCAGGTAAGGTGCTGCTTGTTTGAAGGCCAGCCGGACCATTTAGCTCCGGGGCAGATTCTCGATGCCGCCGCGGGAACTCTCCTGGACGAGAGGGCCAGGTTGCATCTGGCGGGGTGCCCGGTATGTAAGGAGAGCCTTAATGAATGGATCGCCGGGGCGGAGGATCTGAAACGCTTGCAGGATCGCAACCAGGCAGCCGCACCCGGTGGATGTCCCTCGATGGAAGAACTCGCCGATTACTGCTGCCGCCCCGCCGATGAGCGAAGCGGCGCATGGCTCGACCACCTGGCGCAATGCGCTCGCTGCGCCTCGGTGGTAAACCATGCCCTAGAGCCGGATCTGGCGGATGCGACGCCCGCGCTTCGCAGCCACACCGGCGAATGGCGGCGCGAAATGGCGCGAAGGTTTGCACGTGAGGGCCGGAGCGGTTCCCGGCTTTACCGGCGTTACGCGGCGATCGCCGCGGCAGCCCTGGTCGTGGCGGGCGCCGGCGTCTGGTGGAACGAACGCCGGCTCTCCGAGCCTTCCGTACTGCTCGCGGAGGCCTACACGGAAGCACGGCCATTCGAATACCGCCTGCCGGACCGCGGGTACGGGCCGGTGCGCCAGGCGCGCGGCGTGGGGTCGGTGTTCGACCGCCCGGCTGCGCTCAGCCGCGCCGAATCCGAAATCCAGCGGCGGCTCGCGACCCACGGCGGCGATCCCGAGTGGTTATCTCTAAAAGGCCAGGCGCAGTTGCTGGAGGGCGATTACGAAGGCGCCATCGACTCGCTCACGCGAGCCTTGGAGGCCCAACCGGGCGATCCTCAGTGGCTCACGGAACTCGGCACGGCATACGCCGTTCGCGGCGCAACCGAACAGCGCAATATCGATTACGGCCACGCGATGGATCTGTTCCTGCAAGCGCGGCGGAAGAAGCCGGAAGACGAACGGAACCTGTTCAACCTGGCGTTGACTTATGAACACTTGTCGCTCATCGAGGAAGCGCGGCAGACGTGGGACGACCTGCTGCGGCGCACACGCGATCCCGGTTGGCGCCGGGAAGCGGAGGCCCACCGTGCCGCGCTGGACAAGATCCTGAACGAAAAGAAGAAGGCTGGCAACAGCCTGCTGCAAGATCCGGCGGCCTTCGCGGCCCGATTCGGGAATTCCCGCGATTTCGATCCCGAACGCTACCAGGACGTCTTTTGGTCGGATTGGGCTTCCGCGATTGGCTCCAATGCGGCGGCGGTTACGGCCGCCGGTATAGAGGCTGCCGAATTCCAGCGGCGTTTCGGCGATGGGTACCTCGCGGACATCCTCCGTGCACTCCGCCAGCCCGCCGGGCCGCAGGCAATCGCAGACCTGTCCAAGGCGGTGATGCTTAACCGCACCGGCAAGACGGATCGCGCAGCCCCCGCCGCGCGCCAGGCTGCCTCCGAGTTTCAGGCGCTCGGCGGAATTGCCGGCGTATTGCGCGCCAAAGTAGAGCTCGCATATGCCGTCAAGCGCCAGAGCAGCGAAAAAAAGGAGCAGGAGTGTCTCGAAGCCACGGACGCCGTGATTCGCCAGGCGGGAGTCCGAAGCTATGCCTGGCTGTCGGGGCAGGCCCACCTGGAGCACGCCGGCTGCTCCGAGCAACTCTCCCGCTTCGGCGCCGCCCGCAACGAAATTGCAGCGGCACTTCAATCTCTCACCCGCTCCGGCATCGCGTTGCTGGCTCTGCGCGCCAGCGGCTATGTGACCGGGCAGGACCGCTTGAGCGGCAATTACACGCCTGTCTGGGAAGACGGCCCGCCTGGGCTGCATCACTATTGGACCTCGGCAGCCTCGCCTCTGCGCGCGCAGGACTTTCAGTTCAACATGCAATGGTCGGCGAAAGCCATGGGTTGGATGGAGGCCGCCGCGGTTCTGGACCGCGCCGCCGTGCATTCCCTGGAACAGGCCGGCAACCCGGAAATGGAGGTGATCAATCGCCTCTACCTGGCCAATCTTTTAGAAGAGAATCGCGAGTATCCGGACGCGGCGGCGGAATTCCAGCGGGCTCAGGGCCTCTTCCGTTCGATCGACCCCGGACCCACCCGCGACGCTTTGCAGTGGCTGGCGCAGTTGCAACGCTGCGAGGCCGAATCGGCGGCCGGACATTCGCGCGACGTGATCGGCGAATTGGACAGCCTGAGCACGGGCGCGGGTTCCAGACCGCTCGCGGAGCAGATGCGTCTCCATCAAGTCCGCGGTCTCGCTCTTCTCAACGGCGGAGAATGGCGCGAGGCCGGCGAGTCCTTCCAGAATGCGGTCGATTCGAACCAACGCAAGGTGAATTCGCTCGGCGGCTATCTCGATCGTGTTCCCGTTCTGGAATCGGCCGCTCCTTCGTACCGCAATCTGGCTGAAATTCAGTTGCTGCACATGGGCGACACAACCCGGAGCCTGCGGACGTGGCTGCTCTACCAGGGCGTCCCGGCAGGCGATTTCGCCGATGAATTAGCCCGCGGACGCGAAAACGGACTTTCGTTGGTCTATGGAATCCTTCCTTCGCAGGTGATCGTGTGGTCGATCTCCCGCGGCGGTTTGCGCTCACGGATAGTGGCGGCGCCGGTATCCAAAGTCGAAAGCGCCTGCCGCCGCTTCCTGCGCCTGTGTTCCTCGCCGAACTCTTCCGAATCGGAGATCCGCCAGGTAGGTGCCCAGTTATTTAGCTGGCTGCTCGCTCCCGAACTGCGCGACAATCCCGATGGAACGGTTTATCTCCGCACGGATTCCTGGCTGGCTGCAATTCCCTTTGCCGCTTTCGTAGACGAAGCCGGCCGGTATGCCGGGCTGGATCGTTCGTTCGTCAATCTCGTGGGGCCAGGGGCCACTCGTGGCCTGCGGGAAGAACCGATCACCCGAGACTCGCCCGCGCTGATCGTATCGGTCCCGCGCGCGGAAGCTCCCGGACACCAGGCGTTGCCGTTTCTGGAGACCGCGGAGGCAGAAGCCGCCGAGATCTCGCGGTATTTCCGGCGATCCGTCCTGTTGCAGGACGCCGCGGCCAGCCCGGAGTCGATTGCTTCCTCGTCCGGCCGAGCCAGGCTTTTTCACTTCTCCGGTCACGGCTGGACCAATGGAGGCGATGGAGCGCTTGTCTTGGCCGCCGCCTCCGATGGAAGCCCGCGTTTCGAAACCTTCCGGGAAATCGCCATGCAGGACTGGCGGCAGTGTTCTTTGGCGGTCCTCTCGGCCTGTCTTACAGCCGCCGGTGAGGAGCGCGGGGCCATCGACAACCGCAGTCTCGTGCGCGCTATCTTGCAGGCGGGCGCGCGGCGCGTCATCGCCGCGCGATGGAGCGTGGATTCGGCCGGAACCCACGCCCTCATGAGCGAGTTCTATTCCCGGCTGCTTTCGGGACAACCGGTTTCACGATCTCTGGGCGGCGCCGCGGCAGACTTAGCCGCATCGCGCAACTGGAGCCACCCTTTTTATTGGGCGGCGTTCGATACGTTTAGCACCCTTCGGGAACCCTGAGCCAGGGCCGAAGCTGTTTAGGCAACGGCTGCCGTCACAGGCAGCCCAACTTCGAATCTGTAAACCGAAACGAGGAGAGAGCATGTCTCAAAGAAACAGCAGCAAAGAACCCCCTCTGAAACAAAATCTTGGACCGGCGAGCCAGACTTGTTACCTGGTCCTCCATGGCGGAATCGCCATTTTCGAACGCAGCGCTGGTGATTTGCCCATTTCCATTTATGCTCCGCTCATGCAGGAGCACGTTTATATGGCCGGCCCCTGGCTGGGCGAACAACGGATTCCGAACTCGCTTACGCTGCGGTTGGACGGAGTCCTGTCCTCGGGCCGCGAGTCAATGGCCGATCATGCAGATGAGTTCGTGGTTTTTAAGGGCGGTGTGGCTAACCCTTCGTTGTCCTGTCTGGAGATCCGGTTGCCGCGGCCCAAGTGCATAACGTCGACCCTTTTTCAAGGGCTTGCCAACAATGCGATCACTTTCGCGCCGGGGAGCGTCTCGCTACTCGGCCCACCGGCTAAGATGACCCAATGCTGCGTCTTCGAGTATGCGGTCAGCCCCAAAGACCAATTCGTGCCGCGGCTGACCTTGATCGGCGGACCGACGCTGGGCACCGACCCCCAATGGATCGCCGGCCAGAATCCCACCACTGGCTCCGGCGCCTACTCGCTACATGTATATGCTGAGGCCGACGCGGTGGAGAACTCGCCCGACCATCCGGCCATGGTTTTTTACCTCGCCGCCGGCATCCTCGGTGCCGCTGCGCAACTGAGGCCTGCGCAGACGAAGCCCCAGGCCGCGTCGTCCCTACCGGCCAACCTGGCTCCGGAAGAAGCCACATACACTCTGGAATCCCGGATCGAGCAAATGAGAAGCTTGACGGCCGCCACTGATCATAAGCCATTCTCAGAGATCAAGAGATTCACTCTGCCCAAGTTGCACGTCTTGAACGACCTCTTCACCTGCGGCAATATTGTCATGATCGGCGCATAAGCGCCATCTTTACGAAATCCGCGCGGCAATTTCTGAAGGACTCGCCGCGCGGATTCCGTCTCTTCGGTTGTACGCACTTGGAGGTAATCATGGCTGCAACCGCTTTACCGGCACTGGGGGATGGCGCCCTTTCTTTTGAAACTTTATACCAAACCCTTCGCAAGAAGGCGAAGTACTATCTCGCCAAAGAACGAAACGCCTGCTCCATGAGTCCCACGGTTCTGGTGCACGAAGCCTGGCTCAGCCTGGCCCGGTCCACGGCCGTAAATGTGGCCGACGGCTCACACTACGTCAGGCTGATTGGCCGGGTCATGCGGAATCTGTTGATCGATTACGCACGCCGCAAGAAGGCCCTCATTAACGGCGGCGCCCTCGAGCGCGTCGAATGGGCCGACGACCTCGCGGCGCTTCGGGAAGCTCCCGACAACCTGCTGGCCCTCGAGGCCGCCCTCGACAAACTGGCCTTGCAATGCCCCAGCCTGGCCGCAGTCGTCGAGCTGCGCTACTTCGCCGGCCTCACCGAAGAGGAAGCCGCGCAAGTGCTGGGCATTTCGGCGCGAACGGTGCGGCGCCAATGGAGATTGGCGAGGCTTCGCCTGCTGCACGATCTGACGTCCCGCTCGGAGGAACCGACTCATGACGCCCAATGAGCGTTTTGAGTTCGTCAACCGCGTCGTCGACGAAGCCTTGGATCTGCCCGCCGCGCGCCGCGAGGCCTTGATCTCCGCACGTTGCGGTTCTGAAACCAGTATCGCTGCCGAGGCTATCGAGCTTCTGGCGCTTGCCGGCTCAGCATCTAAAATCCTCGACACGCCCGCCGTAGCGATCAGCGGCATTCGCCCCGGCGATGTTCTCGGCGGACGCTTCCGCCTTGTCCGGCAGCTAGGCTTGGGCAGCGCCGGCTCGGTCTTCCTGGCGGACGACCGATACCTCGGGGAGGTTGCTCTCAAGGTGATGCATGCGCCGCTGAGCGGGGGCCATTCGGTGGAACGCATGGCCGCCGAGGTAGCGTCGGCGCGCTCTGTCCGACATCCCAACGTCTGCCCCGTATTCGATCTCCACACCTTCGAATGCGAGCGGCGCGCGCCCATAGCCGCGTTCACCATGAAATACTTCCCGGGCGAGACACTCGCTCGACGGCTCTCTCTGGGCCCGCTGACTCCGGGCGAGATCCTCCCGATGGCTTGCGGCATCGCGTCGGGAATCGACGCCATGCACGCCGCGGGCATTCTTCATTGCGACCTGAAACCAGGCAATATCGTTCTTGCTCCCGGCGATAGCGTTCCCACTCCTGTGATTGTGGATTTCGGACTCGCGGTTTCGGCCGGCGAAGGGCCCGCCCCGCGGGTCGCCGGCTCGCCGCAATATATGGCGCCTGAACAGTTTCGCCCGCAGCGCATCTCGGCCGCCGCGGATGTCTATGCCTTCGGACTCATCCTGTACGAAATGATCGCCGGCGCGCGCCCGTTTCCCGACGAGGATCTCATTGCCACCGCCATTCGCCGCAATGTAGAGAGTGCTCCCGGTCTCGCCTCGGTGGTTTCCTGGGCGCCGCACGCCTGGAACGAGGCAATCCGGCGCGCGCTGATGCGCGATCCCTCCGAGCGTCCGTACTCTGCCGCCGGAGTAATCCAAATGATGACCGGATTCGCGCCCTCAACGCTCTGCAATGCGCCGCTTCCTCTGAACCGGGGCTGCCGCCACACGGTGCGGCGTGTGCTAAATAGCCGGCGCATCCCGGCGGTCAACACCCTGTGAGGGTTCCGCTCCGCCTGGTGCTGGCGTCGCCCGGCCCGACTCCTGTTCGCAAAAATCGCCCCACAATCTTCTCAATCCTACCAGCCATTTACAGACTCACCCTTCCGGAACCCCCAAACCCGCATGTTACCGTCAGCATGTAAACAAGGTTGCTCGTTCGCCGAGCGCAGCCCGTTTCGTAGAGTACGTACCGGCGCCTGAACTGATCAGAGGCCTTAAAGTCCGGTTGGCATGCGTATTTGAGCTTTCGGAAGGCGACCGGCAGCGGCAAGTTCTCTCTGGGCGGAGAGAATCGGTCGTTGTCGGACGGGTTACGGAACCGGTTCCAATGTCCCGGCGCC
>DATJRE010000160.1:0-36754 GCA_035505095.1 Bryobacteraceae bacterium
GTGTGGAACTCTTCGAAGGGCCTGCGCGGCGCCAGGCTCTGCCACTCGCGGCGAATCGCCGGGATGAGGTCCGCCGGCCGCAGGCGCGTGCGGAGAACCAGGTAATTCGCCGGGTATCCGCTCTGCCCCAACGGCATGTAGAAGAACGGTTGCGCTTCCTCCCACACCGAGTGGTACTTGGCATCGCGCGCTACGCCCACCACCTGCAAGGGCGCCGTTTTGCCGCCGCCGGACGACAGCAGCATGGTCTGTCCCACCGGATCGGCGCCGGGCCACAGGCGCGCGGCCAGCGTCTGGTTCACGATGGCCACCCGTGGCGCTTGCGCATCATCGCGCGGGCTGAACTCGCGGCCGCGCAGCAGCGGAATGCCGGCGCTGCCAAAGAAATCGGCGCCAATGAACTCGCGGTCTGCGGCAACTGGCGCGGCCGCGCTGCCAGGCGTTTGCAGGCTGGCGCGAGAATGCACCGTGCTCAGCACATCTTCCGAAGCCAGCGAAGCCGATTGGATTCCCGGCAGGTCTGCCAGTTGCCCCACCAGAGTCTGTTGAAGCTGCGCGAATTGAGCGCTGTCATGCTTTCCCGGCTGCGGCGTGGTGAATTCCGCCGTCAGCAGGCCCTGGCTTCCGAAGCCCAGGTCCGTGGCGTAGGCCTTCAGCAAACTCCGCCCGAATAATCCGCCGCCCACCAGCAGGACCATCGAGAAGGCCACTTGCACCACCGCCAGCCCGCGGCGATACCAGTCCCGCCCGCCACCGGCCAGGGCGTTGCCCGATTCCTTCAGCGACGGCAGCACATCCGGCCGGGTGGCCTGGAGCGCCGGGGCCAGTCCGAACAGCAGGCTGGTGACCAGCGCAAGGCCCACGCAGTAGAGCAGAGCGCGGCTCTCCACGGCCGGATCGAGCGCCAGCGTCAGGCCGAGCGCGTTTGGAAAGTGCAGCATGATCCGCTGCAGCCCAGTGGCGATGGCCAGAGCCAGGGCGATGCTGGGCAGCACCAGCAACAGGCTCTCGGTCAAGAGTTGGCGCAGCAACCGGGCGCGGCCGGCGCCGATGGCCAGGCGGATGGCGAACTCCCGCCGGCGGCCCAGGGCGCGCTCCAACAGCAGGTTTGAGACATTGGCGCAGGCCAACAGCAACACCAGTCCCGCGGCCACCGCAAACACTACCAGCGAGGCGGTCACCGAAGAGCGGTACGCCGGCCAGAATTTGGAGTGGCTGGCCTCGAATACCATCGCCGTCAGGTTGCGATTGGTGGCCGGCTCGGCCTGCGCCACCGCGCCCGCGATGGCCTGCAATTCGGCCTGGGCCCGGGCCACGGTGACGCCGGGGCCGAGGCGCCCGATCAGCACCAGCCATGGGAGCCGCCGCTGGTGAAAAATGTCCAACGCGCGGAAACTGGGTATCAGCGCCGGGGTTTGCGCCAGCGGAATCCAGACTTGCGGCGGCAATCCCCAGTTGAGGTTGGTGCCGCGATACCGGCCCGGCACCACGCCGGCGATGGTAAATGCGGAGTCCTCAAGGAGAATGGTCTTGCCGATGGCGGCCGGGTCGGCCTGAAAATGGCGGCGCCAGAAATCCTCGCCGATCAGCGCCACCGGAGCGGCTCCGGGCGCCCCATCTTCCGCTTGAAACGTGCGGCCTCGCCAGGCCGGCAGGTCCAGCATGGAAAAGTAGTTCACGGTGACGGCTTCCACCGGGACCTGCTCCGTTTGGTCGCCGACGGTCGCCCGGGCCGGCAGCCGCACATAGGCGGAGATTTGCTGAAAGGTGCGCGAGCGGCGCGCGAAATCTTCGTAGTCCGGGTAGGAACTGGAGACGTAGGTTTGGAGCGCCTTGTTATAGGTATAGATGTCCGCCAGCCGGTCCGCCGCGGGTAACGGCAGCGGGCGCAGCAGCGCGTCATCGATGGTGTTGAAGATGGCTGTATTCGCGCCGATGCCCAGGGCCAGCGTTACCATGGCCGCAATGCTGAAGCCAGGGCTGCGGGCCAGCGTGCGCGCGGCATAGCGCAGGTCCTGATCCATGGAATCCAGCATACATCGCCGCCGCGGGGCCCTCGCGGCTTATGCTGCCGCCTCCGCCGTGGCGAACGCTTCCAGCAGAAAGACCCGCGGCTGGGTGTTTGGCGGATGCGGGCGAGGCGCTCGCGCAAGGCCACGCATGGCGATACTACGCGAGCAGCGCCGGCCGATGTAGCTGTGGTCTACGCGATGCGCTCCATGACCTCCGGCTCGGCGGCCGTATCGGGCATCCCCATTGCAGTGGCTAAACAGGCTGCAAACCGGTCCACGTCCGCCTGGCGGGCGCCGGTGGGCGCCAAGTCGTTCGCCAGGGCGCGCGGGCCGGCCGACAGCTTCGGCCAACTGCTGTCCTTGGAAGCCACGTACAGCGACAGGTCGCGGGTCTGCTGCGTGGGCGTGAGGCCCAACCACTCGGTGAAGGCGCGATTGTGCAGCCGCGCCAGCACGCGCTGGGTCTCGGCTTCGCCGTAGGTCTGCACGCTCTCGCTTTCCTGGTATTTGCCGGTGGCCCGGTCGCGGCAGCGGGCCGCAAACACCAGGCCTCCGAACACAGTCGTGATGGGGGTGAGGCGATCCTCCCAGTAATCGGCGCAGGATTGGGCGGATTGCGCGGCCACCGGCACCAGCACCGCTTCCGACACTGGCGTTTCCGTGGCCTCCTGCAGGAAGCAGTTCTCGAAGGCGTGGTCCAGGATCTGGTCCGTCAGCATCATCGGCAACTTCTCGAAATGCATCAGGTTAAGCGCGTGGGTCAGCACGTCGCGCGGATGGCAGCGGCGAAATACCTTCCCGCCGTTCCGGTAATGCCGGGAGATGAACCGCCCGATCATTTCCCGCGAGCAGGCCAGGCCCTGCGCCGCGCAGAAGCTCTCGAAAATACGAACGAATTCGTTCTCCGCCGGCCCGCGCAGCAGGATCTTGTACTGAATGCGGCGCAGGAAGGCTTCATCGCCCAGATCCGCCGGGTTCAGGTTGGTGGAGAACACCAGAAAGGTTTCAAACGGCACGCTCATCTTGCCGCCGGTCACGAAGCTCAGGTAATCGATCTTGCGCTCCATGGGCACGATCCAGCGGTTCAGAACCTCGGCCGGCGTGGCACGCTGGCGGCCGAAGTCGTCAATGAGGTACATGCCATTGTTGGCCTTCAACTGGAAGGGCGCTTCGTAAACCTTGGAGGTCTGGTTGTACTGCAGGTCCAGCATGTCGAGCGAAAGCTCGCCGCCGGTTACGATGAACGGACGCTTGCACTTGATCCAGCGGCGGTCGAACCCGGAACGTTCCACGGCAATGGCCGTTGGGGAGGGCCGCTCCTCCTCAATCGGGGAGTGGTAGATGGGGTCGAAAAGCTGCACGATGTTTCCCTGGCATTCCAGGGCGTGCGGCAGAAAAATGGGGGCCGAGTCCAGGTTGTTGAGCGATTCGATGAGAAACGTCTTGCCGTCGCCTGGCTTGCCATACAGCAGCAGAGAGTTGGAGGCGCTGACGGCGGGGCCGATCTGCGCCAGCATACGCTCAGTGACCACCATGCTGCGAAAAGCCTTGGCCAGCGCCTCTTTGTTGATCCAGCCCTGACGGGGCTTCTGCCGGCGCACCAGGGCGATATACTGCGCCACTGGCACTGGCGCCGGCCCGGCATACTGATTGGCCTCCAGATACTCGCGGGCGCGTTCCCGGCCGGATTCGGTCAGCGCCAGCACCGCACCCACCCCGCCCATCCCCAGTGACCGCTTTACCTGTATGTAATGGCGAAACTTCAGCGATTCCACCAGGTCGTGGATGACGCTGAAACGCAGGCCGATGGCGGTGGAAAGGTCCTGCCCGTAAAGCTCGCCGCGGAAGTATAGGATTTTGAAGACGAGCTGCTCCACGAGCGTTTCGGTTAAACCGGTATCCTCAAGGGTAGCGGGCTCCTGGGGAACTGGCAGTTCTGGCTCTGGGGTACTCACGAGCTCAGCTTACAAAGGGCAACCCGCCGGGCGATAGTTTACTTTAGTCAGATGACGGCAGCGTTTCCGTCCATATCGTTATCCGAAGATAGTTCTCTTTAGTTAGCGGACCCTTGAAAGCGCTTACGGGCGGGGGAGGCCGATCAGGTAACGTTCTCGCGTGGCCCAGTCCCTGGTACTTACTCCTGGTGGGAGATCTCGCTCAGACCTTCCAGCAGATCAGCTTCATCTCAGTCATCTCTTCGATGGCATAGCGTGGGCCTTCCCGGCCGGTGCCACTCTCTTTGACGCCGCCGTACGGCATGTGGTCGGCGCGCCACATGGGGATGTCGTTGATCATCACGCCACCCACATCCAGCTTCCGGGCGGTACGGAAGGCCGTCTGGATGTCGTTGGTGAAAATGCCGGCCTGCAGGCCGTAGGGCGTGGCGTTGGCGCGGTCGATGGCGTCCTCCAGCTTCTTATATTGGTAGACCGCCACCACCGGACCGAAGGCCTCCTGGCGCGAGATGCGGCACGAGTCCGGCACATCCGTGAGCACCGCCGGCGCCACGGTAGCGAAGCGACGCTTGCCGCCGGTCACCACCTTGGCGCCGCCATCCACCGCTTCGGCGATCCATTGCTCGATGCGGATGGCTTCGGATTCGTCGATCAGCGAAGAGATTTCGGTGGAATCCTCGTAAGGGTGCCCGATCTTCAGAGCCTCGGCGGAAGCCTTCAGGCGCTCCACAAATTCCGGGGCAATCGAGCGGTCGGTAAACACGCGCTGCACCGAGATGCAGACCTGGCCGCTGTGCGCAAAGGCGCCCTGGGTACACCGGGTCACCGCCGTGGAAAGGTCCGCGCCCGGTTCGATGATCACCGCGGAGTTGTTGCCGAGTTCCAGGGTCACCTTCTTGAAGCCGGCGCGGGACTTAATGGTCCGGCCCACCTCGGGACTTCCGGTGAACGTCAGCATGGCGATGCCGGGATGCTCAGCCATGGCCATCCCAATGCGCGCGCCGCTGCCGGTGATCAGGTTGTACGCCCCCTTGGGGACGCCGGCCTCTTCCATGGTGCGGGCCAGTTTCACCGCGCTGAGCGGCGTTTTGGTGGCGGGCTTGTGGATTACCGTATTGCCCGCGGCCAGCGCCGGCGCCACCTTGTGGAGCGCCAGGTTCAGTGGCACATTAAACGGCGTGATACACCCGATTACGCCCAACGGCTCGCGCACCGTCACGGCCATGCGGCCCTTGCCCATGGCGGCGAAATCCATGGGGACCACCTCACCGTGCAACTGCCGGGCCTCGTGCGCGGCGGCCACCAGGGTCGCTAGCGAACGCTCCGCCTCCACGCGCGCCTCCCTGCTGGGCTTGCCGGTCTCGGCGCAGATGAGCTGGGCGTACTCGGCAAGGTCCCGCTTGATCAGCTCCCCGATCCGCAACAACAGGTCGGCACGGTCGCAGTTGCCCATCTCGCGCATGGGCCCCAGCGCCTTGTGCGCGGCGGCCACAGCCTTGTCGACGGCGTCTATCTCGGCCTGGGGAACCTCGCCCACCGCCGACCCGTCGTAAGGCAGTTTGACCACCTCGTGGTCCGCGGCATCTACCCATGCGCCGCCGATATAGTTGAGACTCGCTTCTTTCCGTTGTGGAGCTGTCATAGGAATTCACACCTTCCCGACGCGGAGACGCGGAGACGCAGAGACCAAAACACGGAGAACGACTCCAAATCCCCTTGTTTTCTCCGCGTCTCCGTGCCTCCGCGTCAAGGGTTGCGCTCGCGCCGCACTCAGGGCCTACACTCCGAACACCACCTTCATGGTACGCCGGGAGGGGCCGGTCGCGCGCTTGCCGGGCTTGTCGAGGTCGTTGGGGCGCTCTTCTTCGTCGATCAGCCAGCCATGCCAGCCGGTCTTGCGGATGGCGTCTGCCAGATCGCGCAGCGGGAACTCGCCCTCGCCCAGCGGCACCGAGACGCGGTTGTGGAAGTCGCGCACGTGCAGGCCAAAAACCCGGTCGTGATGGGCTTCGAAGAACGCGACAGCGTCTGGATAGGCCAGCCAGGCGTGGCCGATATCGAACATCAGCCATACCAGCTTGGGGTCCGTGCCCGCCAGGAGCGCCGTTTCTTCCGCCGCGCCGTTGCGGAATTCCGGCTGGTGGTTATGGTAGGCCAGCACCAAGCCGGCTTCGGCCACCCGGCGCCCTACCAGATCGAGCGCGCGCACCTTGGCCTCCAGCGCCTGTTGAGAGAACTGGCCGGTGGCGGACAGCCCCGAGTGGCTCACCACCAGGGCATGCGCGCCGAACGACCGCGCCTGGCCGGCCAGTTTGGTGGCGGCCGCTCCGGCGCCTTCCAAGCCGGCCCTTTGATACTCCGGCAGATTGGTGTGCGCGGCGATGAACTCCAGCCCGAAGGCGTCCAGGCGGGCGCGCGCTTCCGCGGCGTGCTCCAGTTGCGGCTGGACGAAGCGGATATTGGTTTCGAAGCCCTGAAAATCCAGCTCTTTCATTTCCCGGATGGCCGTGAGCAAAAGGTCAAAGCGGGCTGGGTCGAGGTTCCAGGCATTGGCTTGGCACCCGGGGCGGGGTTTCGGGGCACCGGCGGCTTGGGCAGCCGCCATGGCCGCCGCACCGGCCAGAAACGTTCTACGGCGAAGAGTCGGCATGGCCAAACCGGGTCTCCGGCGAAGAAGAGAGCCTCCTTCCGGAACCCTGATGGTATTTTACATGTCACGGCCTGTCAAGGAAACGCCAGCCGGGGCGATTCGAAGCGGGTCCCCATGGGGCCTGGGCTGTCAACGGCCCCTCTAGGCCGACCCTTTCAGGGCGCGGGCCGATACCCTTGCCTCGGCCCGCAACCAGCTCCGGACGGGCCGTCCGAAAGTGCAACGATTCCGGAACAAATTACCCGCGGCTCTCCCAGCGCTTTGCCGGCCAGTGGTACCAATTACACGGATGGCACCGGCTGCGCCTCCCCGGCGGAAGCTCATGGAACGCGATATGAATACTTTACGCCGGATGGTCCTGCGATTGCCTTTATGGCGTCCAGGAGGCGTCGGCGATGACCACCGGTCTTGCCGTTCTAGAAGATCATCGATGCTTGGAGGTGCGCGTTCTTACCGATGTCACGGTGCGGAACGCAGCCGCCATTCGGAATGGGATATTGTCGGCTTGGGAAGAGCGTGGGAGGCCGGGGCCGTTGATTCTAGACCTGGCGGGCGTCCATCATATCGATAGCTCGGGCGTAGGGGCGCTGGTGGCGGTTTCGCACCACGCGGAAGACGCGGGCGTTCCCATCTTCATCCGCGGGATCCACAAGTCGCCCCGCCGCATGCTGGAGCGCACCGCCCTCAGCGGCCTGTTTCAGCCGGCCAGCAGAGGCGCCAGCGCCGGCTCCGCCTAGCTTCAGGCTGGCGGCCGGCGTGGGAAAGCCAGCCGCGCCACGGTCACGCGGCTTCTTTTTCCAGCACCCGGCTCTTCACACTGGCTACCTGCACTTTGGTGACGATGCGAAGGGCGCGGAGCACCTTCAGGGTGATCCAGGAGATGTCGAACTCCCACCAGGCGAGCCCGTGGCGCGCGGAGGTGGGGTGGGCGTGGTGGTTGTTGTGCCAGCCTTCGCCGAAGCTCACCAGCGCGATCAGGAAATTGTTGCGCGAGTCGTCCCGGGTGTTGAAGCGCCGCGCGCCCCACATGTGCGTCGCGGAATTGATCAGCCAGGTGGCATGCAGTCCGAAGACAATCCGAAAGAAGCCGCCCCATAGTAACATAGGCAGCCCGCCGATGGCGTACAACGCGCCGGCCAGGACCACCGAAGGTACCCAGTGCCAGTTGTTGAGCCAAAGATAGAAGCGGTGCTTGGCCAGGTCGGGCGCATATTTGGCCATCAGGCGGGTGTTATTGTGCTTGGATTCGCCCACCAGGATCCAGCCGATGTGGGCCCACCAGGCGCCGTCGCGCGGTGAATGCGGGTCGCCGGGTAAATCCGAGTTCTGATGATGAATGCGGTGGGTGGCCACCCAAAAAATCGGACCGCCCTCCAGGGTGAGGGCGCCGCACAACGCGAAAAAGTACTCCAGGGGAAGCCAGGTCTTATAAGAACGATGCGTATGCAGGCGATGATAGCCCAGGCTGATGCCCAGCCCGGTGCACATCCAATACAGGAACACGGCGCTGGCAAAAGCGCGCCAATTAAATTCGAAGAGCGCCGCGATGGCGCCGAGGTGCAACAGCACGATTACTACCAGGGTGCCCCAGTTCCAGCCTTCCTGATAGTATTGCTCGTCTACTTGGGGGTATTGCCGGTCTGCCTCTTTTTCTTGCCGGTCTGCTTCTGCTAGCACAGGTTTCTCCAGGTTTGTCGGGTTCAATTTCAACCTAACAGGAGCTTTCGCCTTGATTTGTAAGACTTGTGTAATTTCAGCCCATTACAGCCGGCGAGGGTTTCTCCGATATCGGAAGACTTTCGGAAACGCCACGCGATTCCGTGGGCGCGACGCGGCCGATTCGTGTACAGTGAGCGATGATGCCGGACCCGCTGGGCAATCTCGCCAAGTACACCCTCCTGGTGGTGGGAGCCCTGTTTCCGATCGTCAACCCGATCGGCAACACACCCATCTTTCTCTCGTTGACGCGCGGCCTTTCCGCCGGGGGGCGAATCGCGCTGGCCCGCATGATCGCCTTGAACGGCCTGATCCTGATTCTCGCTTCGATCTTCATTGGCACTCACATCCTGGCGTTTTTCGGTATTTCCCTGCCGGTGGTGCAGGTGGGCGGAGGGCTGGTGGTCATCTCCACCGGCTGGGCCCTGCTGCGGCAACCCGATGACGATGGGGCCGGCGAGAAGGGCGGCACGGAGTGCAAGGAAGGCGACTATAGCCGCCAGGCCTTTTATCCGCTGACCCTGCCCCTCACGGTCGGCCCGGGCACAATCTCGGTGGCTATTACGGTGGGGGCCAACCGGCCGGAAGGCTCCGAGTGGCGCTGGCCCCTGATCGCCGGGATGTTGCTGGGATCGTTTCTGATTGCGGCGTCCATTTATCTGAGCTACCGGTTCGCCGAACGGATCGGCCGTACCCTGGGCGATTCGGCCATGAATGTAATCATCCGGCTATCGTCTTTTATCCTGGTCTGCATCGGAGTGCAGATCTTGTGGAACGGGCTAAGTACGCTGCTGCGGACGGTGGTGCGATAGTAAAGCGCCTCTGCCCTGCCACGACCCTGAACAGCTGAACAGCGTGCCCCTTGCCTGCTGCGCTATCATGGATTTACCACCTTCCTATGCCCGCATCCAGTCAGGCAGGCATCGACGAATCCACGCTCGTCGCGCAATCGCGCGAAGGGAACACGTCCGCCTTTGCCGAACTGGTGCGACGCTACGAGGGCAAGATTTTCCGCCTGGCGCAGCACGTCACTCAGAACCGCGAGGATGCCGAGGATGTGCTGCAAGAGACCTTCATGAAGGCCTACGAGCACCTCGACCAGTTCCAGGGCAACTCCAAATTTTACACCTGGATCGTGCGCATCGCGGTGAACCAGGCGCTCATGAAGCTGCGGCGTAAGAAGACCGGCAAAACGGTGTCGCTCGACGAAACCATCGACACGGGCGAGGACACGGTTGTGCGGGAGATTGCCGCGTGGGACGAAAACCCCGAGCAGCGGTTCTCGCGCGAGGAAATGGGCGAAATCCTGGATTCGGCCATCCAGAGCCTGGAGCCGCCCTACCGCTCGGTGTTCGTGCTGCGCGACATTGAAGAGCTTTCGACCGAGGAGACCGCCGACGCGCTGGGCCTCTCCATTCCGGCCGTGAAAAGCAGGCTGTTGCGGGCCCGGCTGCAATTGCGCGAGAAGCTGACCCGCCAATTCAAGCGCAAGGGAGAAGACGCCTTTGCTTACCTGTAAGGAGTTTCTCAACGAGGTCAGCGACTACCTCGACGAAGGTATCGACGCGGAACTGAAGGCCAAGCTGGAGAAGCATATCACCGAGTGCCCGAACTGCTGGGTCATCTTCGACACCATGAAGAAGACCATCCAGATTTACAAAGGGATGAACCCGTATCCCATCCCTGCCGATGTGGAAGCCCGGCTGATGCGCGCGCTGGAAAAGAAGATGGCGGCCAAAGGGGACTAGGGTGCGGGACCACCGCCTGCGCGGTTTGTCCCCTGTTCTCTAATCCTGGTGCTCTGGGGGGACCTCCCGTCCCGCTCGGTGCCCGCGCCGCCTCCTCACCGCTTATAAATCACCCCACCTTTCATCACGAACTCCACTTTCTGCAGCGCGGTGATGTCTACCAGCGGGTTGCCCGGCACCGCGATCACGTCGGCGAAATAGCCCGGTTTCAACGCCCCAATCTGGCCTTGCCAGCCCAGCAGTTGCGCGCCGTTCAGCGTTCCGGACCGGATGGCGGCCGCGGGGGACATGCCGTACTTCACCAGCCAACCGAATTCGGCGGCCTGCGTGCCATGCGGGAACGGACCCACGTCGCTGCCCACGGCGATGGGCACACCAGCGGCCAGTTGCCTGCGGAACTCGGCGGCGTGTACGCGGTTGAGGGCGCGCTCGCGCTCGCCTTCCTCCGGGGTGGCGGCGTGCTCCGCGAAGTACTCGTAAATGGTGAACGTAGGAACGGCGAAGATGTGCTTTTCGTGCATGAGGCGCATGGTTTCGTCCGATAGTTGCAGGGCGTGGTCTATGGAAACCACCCCGGCCTGCGCGGCCCACAAGGTTCCGGGTTCGCCGGTGGCATGCACGGCCACGTGGCGGTGCACGCGCGCGGCCTCGGCAACGGCGGCGGCCAGTTCGGCTTCGGTGTACTGGTAATTGGTGGCCAGGCGGCCGTTCACCACCGAATCGGGACCGGTTTCGTACATCTTGGTGAAATCGGCGCCCTCTTTGACCTGCTCGCGAATCACCGCCACCACCTCAGCGGCGTTGTTGGCGCGGGTAGCGTTGGAAAGCACGTGCTGCGCGGGGTTGAAATGGTTGGCATCTTCGTGGCCGCCGAGGATATCCACCGCGTTGCCGCTGATGCTCAGGCGTGGGCCCGGGATGAGGCCCTGGTCGATGGCGTTGCGCACGGCGGTATCGGCTGAGCCGGCGCCTTCAGTGCCCATGTCGCGCTCGGCGGTGAAGCCGGCCAGCAGGTCGGCACGGGCCGCCAGGGTGGCCAGGATGGTGCGCTGGGGAACGGATTCCTCGACGGTTTGCAGATCTTCGGCGCCGGGGTGGAGGAAGAGGTGCACGTGGGCGTCGATCAGGCCGGGCATGAGGGTGCGGTCGCCCAGGTCGATGACTTCCGCGCCCGCCGGATGCGCCACTGAAGAGCCGGCTGCCGCGATGCGCTCGCCTTCCACCAGGACTTCGCCGGGCGAAAGGATTTTGCCGGTTTCCACATCGAGAAGGCGGGCGGCATGCAGCACTATAGGGCGCGGCTGGGCCCAGGCCGCGACCGCCAGAAACGCATAGATAGGGATTCGTTTCATAGGATTGGCCGCAATCATACCATTGCCGGGCCGCCGCGGGTTATGCTATTGACTTGCCCATCCAGTCGAAAAGAATCAGGGAGCCGGTGACACGCACGCTGGCGAAACCGGAGCCGCAACTACAGCCCCAGGAGCCGGGTCCGCCGCCGCTGCGCGCCTCGGTGGTGGTGGTGTCTTACAACCGCGAGGAGTGGCTGCGCCGCTGCCTGCGCGCGGTGGAGGCCTCTGAGGAACGCGAGCGGCTGCAGTTGATCGTGGTGGATAACGGGTCGGTGGATGGCAGCGCGCAACTGGACAACGAGTTTCCGGAAGCCCAGTTCATCCGGCTGCCGAAGAATTTCGGGCTGACCAAGGCGCTGAACCTGGGCTGGCGGGCGGCCGATGCGCCGTACGTATTTTTTCTGCACGAGGATACCCAAGTGGAGCCTTCGGCGGTGCGGCGGTTGGCTGATGTGCTCGACAGCCATGCCGAGGCGGCCGCGGTGTGCCCGCTGCTGGTGGATGAGGCGGGGAATCCGGCGCCGCAGCTTGGCAGCCTGCCTCCGGACGGCTCGTGGCGGCCGGCCGATGCGACGCGCGCGGAGCCGTTTGCGGTGGAGTATCCGCGAGGCGCGGCGCTAATGGTGCGGGTACACGTGATTAAGGCGATCCGCCAGATTGACGAGCGCTACGGCCAGTTCGGGAGCGACGCGGACCTGGCCGAGCAGGTGCGGCGGGCGTCCAAGAAGATCCTGCTGGCGCCCGACGCGCGCGTGCGGCATTACGGACAGGATGGCTACACCACCGAGGAGCAGGCCGATTTCCTGCTGGGGCGGGCGGTATTTCTAGGGAAATACCACGGTTTCGTGGCCGGTCTGCAAGCGCGGATTGGGATCGTTCTGAGCGGCCTGGTTCGGCTGCGCCTGGGCGAGCTGAAGTACACGCTGCCGGGGCAGAAGATCGACGGCACCAAGGCGTGAGCGGGGGGCAAACCCCTTGACGCGGAGACGCGGAGAAAAACGCCGAGAAGACATCGCGAATTTGAGTTCCTCCTGCCTTTCCTCCGCGCCTCCGCGTCTCCGCGTCAATGTCTGGCCTACTACCCATGGGCGCCCCCGGTTACCTATTGTTAGGAATCGTTGTTTACCTTTTGGAATCTGGTTATTGCCCACCGACATAGATAACATTAACGCCATGGAAGCCCTGCTGTGGATTCTTCTGCCCGGTTTTGTAGCTGTGGCGTCGGGCTTGTTGGCCTGGTTCGTCAACCAGTCGCGCATGGAGGTGAGGCTCGCGGAACAGCGCGAAGCCCTGGCCGAAGCGCGCGGTGCCTTGACGGCCGAAAAGGCCGCACTGGCAGGGTCGCTCGACACGGCGCTGCGGGCGGCCGAGGAACGCGCACGGCGCCAGGCCTTCGACAACTTTCTGGCCGAGATTACCGTGGAGCAGCGCCATTACACGCGCGAGAACCGGTTGCTCTCCCACAGCCGCAAAAGCCTGGTGCTGCAGGAGCGCATGTACTTCCGCAATATCCCGCTCTCGGACTGGATTGAACACGAGATCGTGGTGGAGGACGGCGCCGATGTGGACCGCCTGGTGCAGGATATGACGGTGTTCGATAAAGCCGTGGTGAGCATCAACGACGTGCCGCGGCAACGGCAACTGGCTTAAGCATCGAAGCTGCCAGCCATCAGCGATTGGTGGGTCAGCCGCCCTCCCGCTCCGGAGCGGCTGATCGCGGATCGCTGACGGCTGACAGTTTCGTTGCACGCTGGAACCGACGGCTCACGGGCACTCAGGCCCTACGGCCAGTTGGTGACCAGCAGATACACGTTGACGGAGCCGATGCCGGTAGCGAAATCCCAGCCGGGCGCAGTGCCGTAGGCCGGCGCGTCAGTGGACGTGGAGGTAGAGAGCACCCCGCCATTGTTCGATCCGCCGCCTCCGAATCCTCCTCCACCAGAGCCGCCGTGGCCACCTCCGCCGCCATTACCAAAGCCGCCTCCCGTGGAACCGGTACCGTAGCAATTCGGCGAACCGGGGGTGCAATTCACGTCCATATCGCCGAAAGTGACATCGTGGAATATGCAGGTTCCGGTGCCATTGGAAGAGTTGCAGGCGCCGGCCCCGCTGCCATAGGCGGCCTTGGCCAGTTGGTACAGGACGGGATTGGGATTGCCCTGCGCCGCGCCGCCCATTCTCTGATTGATCAACGCCTGCACACCGGCCATCACTGGCGCCGAGAGCGAGGTTCCGCCGAAACCGGCCCAAGTGCTGGGGGCGCCGGTGCAGGGAGATCCCCCGCGGTTTCTACCGGGATCGGAGTAGCAGGCAACGTAATAGTGCCCCCAGAATCCGTTCGAAGCGAACATGGAAACATCCGGGATGTCGCGCACCCCATCGGCCGGGTTGCCGTATAACCCGCTCTGCCAGGACGGTTTCGCATAACCTTGACAACTTCCGGAGGCGGTCCCCGACTGCGAAACCGGCGAACCCGTGGCGCAGTTGCTCGGGCCCCCGCTGCCCGCCGAGACCGATAGGAGACCATCCGAGCGCGCCGTGCTGCTGGCGCACAGCCCGGAGGGTCCATACGTGACTGAGAAACCGAGCACCGTGGCTACCAACTGGCCGGCGCAGGAATCGTTCCAGGGGATCTCGGGAATGTAGGAAATTGCCGAGTTATAGTATGCGCCATTGGTCGAATTCCAATAGCTCTGGCTGGTTCCGTGATAGGTGTCGGAGAAATCCGTGCCGCCGGCGGCCACATTGTAGGGCGTGGAAGCGAAGGCGCTGACGGTAATTCCGTGGGTGGCGCTAGTGGCGCCCGCATCCGCGCTGGCGGCGCCTTCATCGCCAGAGGACACGAAGACCGAAACGCCCGCAGCCACCGCGGTCTGGTAGAGGCTGTTGATGTACGCGTTGGAAGTGGCGCCATTCTGGGTTTCCGCTTCGCCGTAGCTGATGCTGACGATGGAAGGCGGATGAGTGGACGCGAGCAGGTTCTGCAAGGCGATGAACCCGCCGAAATTGGTCCGCGTATTGGCGCAGGAGGCCAGCTCGATGGCTGCATTGGGAGCGGCGGCGCTGGACCATTCGACGTCGATTTCGGCCTCCACATCGTCCGAATTCACGCCCGGATCGGTGCAAGCGCCGCCCGTGCCGCCGGTGGGATGAACCTGCGTCAGCGATCCCGAAGGATATTGTGCAGTGAGGCCGAAGGTGGAGCGGAAGGTGTTGAAGTCGTTGACGCTATAGACGTCCGAATCTTCCAGCACCACGATGGTCTGGCCTTTGCCGGTGTAATTCGAGGCGTACGCCTGGTTGAAGTTGTAAATGGCCGCCAGATCGCCGGGGACGACTGCCTGGTAGGTGTTTCCGCCGGATGTGAAGGTGTACTTGGCGCGCGGCACGTTCAGGGCGTGAGGCATGAAATCGTGCAGCGAAACCACTCCCGCCACGACTGAAGCCAGCGCCGCCGGAATCTGTGGATCGGTCATATTGCCGATGTGGCTTTGACCGTTGACCTCCAGATGATGGATTTCCGTGTGGAAAGCTTCGCGCACCTGCCCGGCGGTGCCCGAAAAATCGATCAGCATGCCGTTGGGGTGCACCTGGTTGACGGTGAACCCGTGGGAACCGAGCCACTGGGTGACGGTGCCGAGATCCTGCCCCACGGTTCCGAAGCGCTCGCCGAACTGAGCCGCGGTCAGCCACTGGTGGTAATTGGGCGACTGCGCGTCGTGCAGGCTCTCCAGGAATTTCTCCACGGCCGCTTCGCTATCGGCGGGCCGCTTCAACTGCAACAGAAGGTGATCGAGCCGCAGATTATCGTCTACCCGCCCGCGATCATTGGACGCATTGGCCTCCGGACGAATATTGCCTGGAAGACGAGCGAGCCGGGACTCATTCACAGGCTGGACGATGGCAGGCGAGCGCCGCGAGGTTTGCGCGGTGGCTGCAAAATAAAAAAGTGTGCCGGCGGCCAACGACGCGGCCACGGCGATTCTTACGGTTTGGTGATGCAAGGTGTGTTTCCTCCGCGGGCCGCGCGGTATCCCCTCCTGCGGGCCCTTGTATAACAGAGTACATGCCAGCGTGTTATGGTTTCAGGATTGGCGCGCAGTACGGTACTAGGGGGCCGGCGAAAGCCCCGGGCGTGACCGGCAAGCTATTGATTTCAGGCGGCCTAATCCTGCCATTCACACACTTCGGCAGGTCTCTCCGGCGGGCTGCCGGAAATTCCGAGCAGTTGGCCGGCTGGCGGCGGGCTGCCGCCGGGAGGTACTTTCCTCCCAGCACGCACGGGATGCCATCGCGGCGGCCATGTTAGACTGCAAAGCAGTGATCGCTGAAGGCCGGTTTCTGGACGTGACCTCGACCTGGAAATTTGGGAATGCCCGATAATTCGCCGCCTCTGACCCAGGAGGAGCACGAGGAACTGGCTCGCGAGTTGCGCACCACCGAAGCACGTTTGCAGGTGTTATGCGAGTTGGCGGTGTCCGTTTACGGTCCGAACCACCGCGTCGCCTTCAGCTTCGAGAAACTGCTGGAGGCCGTCGACCGGCTGCGCGCCGACCTGCAGACGCAACTCATCCACGATTTTCCCGGCTGGAATGGCGACGGCCCTTACGAGTAAGCAGCCGCGCATTTTCCGCTACCCGCGCAGTTCCTGCTCCACCCTGTCGCAGAAGGTGTCAATCTCGCGGAGCGAAGTGTAGACGTTAGGCGTGATGCGCAGGCCGGTGTATTCCTGGTGCGCCATGGGGGAGGTGAGGATAGCGTACTTGCTCCACAACGCCGACTGAATCTTGCCGGGGTCGATGCCGCGGAAGGCCAGGAAGCCGATACCGCAACCTTGCGCGGGGTCGGCGCTGTGCAGGATGCGGCACTTGGGATTCTCCGCCAGGCGGTGCGCCCAGCGGTCGCGCAGATAGCGCAGGCGGGCGGCTTTGCGGTCGATGCCCAGGTTCTCATTGAACACCAGCGCCTCGCTGATGGCGTTGTGGTTGGCCGCCGGGTGGGTGCCGATCTCCTCGAATTTGCGGATATCGCCGGACTGCTTTTCGCCCGACGCCATCAGCGACCACGTGCTGGCAATGCGCGATTTCTTGACGAACAGGAAGCCGGTGCCGATGGGCGCATACGTCCACTTATGCAGGCTGGTGCCGTAGTAATCGCAATCCAAATCGGAAATCCGGAAGGGGAACTGGCTGAAGGCGTGAGCGCCATCGCAGATCACCGGAATATTGCGCGCGTGGGCCATATCGCAGATACGCCGGATGGGGAAAATCTGGCCGGTGCGGTTGGTGATGTGGCAGACCAGGATGAGCTTGGTTTTGGGCGTGACGGCGCGCTCGAAGCGCTGGTACAGATCGTCCATGCCGATGGTAGGGACCGGAAAGGAGATGGTCTTGAGAACGATGCCCTCGCGCCGCTCGCGCTGCTGGAAGGTGGTGAGCATGCGCGGGTAATCCTGGTTGGTGGTGAGCACTTCGTCGCCCGGCTTGAGGTCCACGCCGTACTGCGCGTTTTCGAGCGACTCGCTGGCATTTCGGGTGATGGCAATCTCTTCGGAATCGCATCCGGCGGCGGCGGCGAGGCGAGTGCGGACCACTTCCACCTGCCGTTCCAGAACCGCCACCATGGTGTGGTACGGCCCCATGTCGCTGTACTCGAGATACCGGTGCATGGCGTCCTGCACGGAGCGCGGCGAGGGGCTGCAATAGCCGTTGTTGAGGTTGATGACGTTGTGGTCGACGCTAAAGGCGGCGCGAACTTCGCTCCAGAAGTCCTCGTCGGTGGCGACGTCTTCGGCGCTGCGGCCCCGGGTTGAGGCAGCCGCCGCGGAAACGCGCGGGATGGCATCGTCCTGGAAGGCCGCCACGGCAGCCGCGGCGGCGAACTGGAACAGGCTTCGGCGGTTCATGGGCGCAATGCTACAGCAAGGGGGGAGGCGGGGTCAAGTTGATTCGCAGTCGTTGATTCGCAGTCGCTTTCCGCGGGCCGTATCCTATCGCGGCAACGCCTTCTCCAATTCCGCGTACTCAGCCTCGCTGAAGGCGCCTGTGCTCATCCACCGCACACGTCCCTCACCATCCAGCAGGGCCACGTAAGAGTGCTTGTCGTTGGACACCGCCAGGCGGGCCTTCCAGGCATCTTCGCCCTTGTACACCAGGAGCGTCCTATCCCAAACCGCCTGCGGCAGGCCGCTCTTGATGCCCGATACGGCCATACTACGAAAAAGCCTCGGCACGGATTCCAGAAAGATCAGCCGGAAGCGGAGGATGGGGCTGGAGGGGTCCCAGATCCTTATCCATGCGCTGGTTCCACAGCTTGGAATCGGCGCTGGCCGCCTTGGCGAACGAAAATACCAGAACGCGGGTGCTGCCGCTGTCCGCCGTAGGAAGTTCCAACCGCTTGCCCGATAGAGTTTCGCCACTGACTGGCGGAAGCGGGTCGCCGACGGAAAGGCGGCCGGCGCTGGCTGCCAGCACCGTGGCGCCAATCAGGAACAGACCCCAGCGGGCCACCGGTGACCTCCGAATGGCCGCTATTTGGCCGTGAAGCGTGCCCATCCGCGCGCGGGCATGTCGTGGAGGATGTCCTTCATCCAGGCGAACTCAGGGTGCTTGGCCAGGTGTTCCTGGGCCTTATAGCTGATCCCGCAGGCGTGGCCGAGAGCCGCGGTCAGCGACATTTTCTCGGCGCCGGCGGCGTCGGTCACCTTGTTCTGCACGGCGCCGGCGGGAGCGTAGGGGGCCTGCCAGGTGCCCATGCCTCGCGGCGAAATCTCGATATGCCCGCAGAGCGAGCGCTCGCTCGGATCGACGCGCCCTTCGAAGGTGTCGAAGTGGTCGGCCAGAAAACGCTGCCCAGCGGCCACGTCAATGCGGCCCTTGTTCTGTTCCATCAGTTGCAGCCAGCGGATATGGCGGGCATTTTCGCTCTTGCTCTTGTCGTTGGGGTCGAAATCGGTCTCCTCTTTGATCAGCTTGGGGTTGGCGGGAAAATTCGATCCGACGTAGAAACCGTCTTTGGTGCGCAGCAGGGTCACGTTCTTGAGGCCCAGTTCCAGGCTGGCGATTTCGTTGTTCTTGCGGTCGGCCACCAGCCAGTTGTTGGCGTAGCCGCCGTTATTGCCCTCGGTCATGATGCGGGCGAAATCGTCAATCGAGTTGGAGTACTGCATGGCCTTGCGCGCCCGCACGAATTCCGGAATGCCGTTGGGGTCGAAGCCGCTGAAGTTGCTGATGGTGGTCTCGGTAATGATGATGCCGGCCGAGTTCAGGCCGAAATCGTCGCCGCTGTGGATCAGGCCGGCGGCGCCATCCATCAGGATGCGGCTACCGCTCGCGGGCTCGATATCGAACATGATGTTCCAGCGTTCGCCCGAGGAATAACTGGTCCAGTTATTATGGCCGATCACCACCCGGCCGTCCTTGGTGTAGCTGCCGGTGGCCACAAAGGCGCTGCAATGATCGCCGGGTCCGCGGGGCGTTCCGGCGGAAGCCCCTGTGGAGGTGATATGCGGCGCGTTGATCTGGTCGTGCCACTTATCGTAATAGGGCAGCTCCAGCCAGGCGTTCATAGTCACGATGTCCCATACGTCCAGACTGACGCCGCGGGCCTTCAGCCCTTCGGCGATGCCGTTCAGCTCGTCGCGGTATTGCTGCTCTACGTGGGGCCAGAACATGTCCTGGGAAAGCTTGCGGAAGGCCGCCCAGCTCCGCTTCTCTTCATGCGTCAATTCGGTGGAGATGGCCAGATAGTTGTCTTTGATTTCGGGCGCCAGCAGGTATCCGTGCTGAAATCCCATCTGCCCCGGCGTGCCCTCCAGGTGCACTTGAATCCAGCCGCGTTGTTCGGGCAGGCGATACGCCTTCTTCAGGCGCGGGTCAGTGGCAGGCTGGCGCGAAACCAGGGTGAGCGCCAGGCCGAAAAGCAGCAGAGCAGAAAACACAGACGTACGTCGCATCACCGCTATTATAGTGAATGCAGGCTCGGGGCGCCCCCAGCGAAATGCACCATGGGGGTCCGGGCGCACCAAGACGATGGCGGATACTACCCAACTTCGCAAGCTGACGGCCCACGTGAAGGCCGCGGGTTGAGCGTCCAAGCTGAGTCCAAAGTTGTTGGACCAGGCGCTGGCCGGCGTACCCCGCTGGCCGGACGAGAACGTGCTGATCGGGTTTGACACGGCCGACGATGCCGGCGTGTACAAGCTGACGGCGGAGCTTGCCCTGGTGCAGACAGTAGACTTTTTCACCCCCATCGTGGACGATCCATACACCTACGGCGCGATCGCCGCGGCCAACTCGCTGAGTGACGTATATGCCATGGGTGGGCAGCCGATTTCAGCGCTGGCCATTCTGGCCTGGCCGCCCAAAGAGGACCCCGCCGATCTGCACCAGATCCTGACGGGCGGCGCGGACAAAATGCACGAGGCCGGCTGCTCCATTGTGGGCGGGCACAGCGTGGCGGACGAAGAGATCAAATTCGGCTATGCCGTCACCGGCACCATCCACCCGGCACGCGTGAAAGCCAATGCCGGCGCGCTACCCGGCGATGCGCTGGTATTCACCAAGCGGTTGGGGACGGGCGTGATTGCGACGGCTCTGAAGCGCGGCATGGCCGCCGAAGAGCACGTTGCCGAATCCATCCGCTCCATGCTGGAATTGAACCGCCGCGCGGCCGAAGCCATGCTGCAATTTGAAGTTCATGGCTGCACCGACGTCACCGGGTTCGGCCTGATCGGGCATGCGCGCGAGATGGCGGTGGCCAGCGGGGTGACTCTCGAGATCGAATCGGCTGCGGTGCGCTTCCTTCCGGGGGCATTGGAATATGCCGCCCGCGGCGCCCTGCCCGGCGGCCTCAAGAACAATTTGGAATTCGCCTCATGCGCGGTGGAACTGGCCGGGGTGGTTTCCCCGGAAATGGAATCGCTACTCTACGACCCGCAGACTTCGGGCGGCCTGTTGATCTCGCTTCCCGAAAACCAGGCGGCCGGCCTGATTGCCGCGCTTGCGGGCGCTTACCGCATCGGGCGGGTCACCACCCGCGAAAGGAAGCCCATTCGCCTTCTATGACACACAACCCTCTGATTGTCGCGTTGGATCTGGAGACCGCTGACGAGGCGCGCGCCCTGGTGGATTGCCTGGGTGCGCAGGTCGGGTTTTATAAGGTGGGGATGGAGCTTTACACCGCCGCCGGCATGCCTATCGTGAATGAACTACTGGACCGCGGCAAAGACGTGTTCCTGGATCTGAAGCTCTACGACATTCCCGAGACGGTGAAGCGCGCGGTCGCCCAGGTGGCCCGCACCAGGGTACGATTCCTCACTATTCACGCCGTCGGCTCGGTGATGAGGGCGGCGGTGGAGGGCAAGGGACCGGACGGCCCGCAACTTCTGGCGGTGACGGTGCTCACCAGCTTGGGCCCAGCCGATGTAGCGGAGATGGGATACTCTTGTGCGATTTCCGAGTTGGTGGCGGTGCGCACCAGGCAGGCCATGGAGGCAGGCGTGCAAGGCGTGATTACGTCGCCGCTCGAAGCCGCGGCGGTGCGGCGGATTGTGGGACCGCGGGCCATCGTGGTCACGCCGGGAGTACGTTCGGCGGGCAGCCATCGGGGGGATCAGCGGCGCGTGGCCACGCCGGCCGAGGCTCTGCGCGCCGGAGCCGATTACCTGGTGATGGGGCGGCAGATCACCCGCGCGGCCGATCCGGCTTCTGAGGCTCTTCGCGTGCTCGAAGAAATTGCCGGCGAAGTCGAAAGCCGCCCCGCGTGAAGCCAGCGCGCGAGATACAGCGGAACATCGAAGGCGTGTTTAACCCGCTGCCGCTGTCATCGATTTGTCAAGCGCTCAATCTGGAAGTTTTTCAAGACGATGCAAAACCTTTGACAGACCGATTGCATTCCTGTTACTCTCCCTCCGTTTCTACCAATGAAGATGACTCCGCGGGAATCCTATAAAATCCTATTGGTTGACGATAATCGCGATGGGCTTCTGGTGCGCCGCGCGCTGCTGGAAGAATTTGGGCACGTGGTCGAAATCGCGGAGAACGGCGACCGAGCCTTACACCTCTTGGGAGTGGGCAATTTCGATATCGTGGTCACGGACCATTGCATGCCGGACATGGATGGCGCTGAACTGATTCATCGCATTCGCGCTGCCAAGCCCGCCGTGCGGGTGATTATGCTGTCGGGCTTCGTTGAAGGCATGGGACTGACGGAGGAGAATACGGGCGCCGATATCGTGCTGATGAAGAGCGCGCGGGAAGGCGTCCACCTGGTGCGAGCGGTGAATCGGCTGATGACTCCGGCACCCAAGCGCAAGCCGCCCAGCAGGCAAAAGCTGCCGCCGAAGGCACGCGCGGTACGGTAAGTACACTCAAAGGCCACGCCGGGGCCCGACGCCGTGCGAACCGCGCTCCCCTCAACCTTGCGGTCCGGGGGAACAAAATCCCGCGGTAACGAAAATCCTATAATCGGTCCTTTTGGCCCGATTTCTATGTTACTATCGGTGTAATACCTGAGAGCCTGCCAGGTATAACCAGCAGACCGTGCTGTCCGATCCGCTTTCCACACTATGATGGCTTTTCGGACAGGTTGGGTTTGCGCAGTCATTCTTGGGGCGGCGGCGGCGCAGGGGAGGCCGGACCCCTCGCCGGATTTCAGTCCATCACCCCGCTCTGGCAAAACCATCCTGGTGCTGCACTCCTATTACAAGGGCTACCGCTGGACCGACGACGAGAATCGAGGCATTGAATCCGTCCTGCTACCCGCAATCGGGGCGGCCAATCTTTACATCGAGTACATGGATACCAAGCGGTTCTATACCCGCGAGTCGCTGGAGGAGTTTCCGGAGATTTACCGCCGTAAATTCCGCTGGCACCACTTCGATGCCATTGTAGCCACCGATAACAACGCCTTCGATTTCCTGCGGGCCTACCGCGACCGGCTTTTTCCCGGCACACCGGTAATTTTCTGCGGCGTCAATTACTTTCGCGACGAAGATCTCCAGGGCCACAGCCTCTTTACGGGGGTGAGCGAAGAGGCCGACGTAAAGGACACCCTGGATGTAGCCCTCAGTCTGCACCCGGCGACCCGTCACATCTATGTGGTCAACGAACTGACCGAAACCGGCCAGACCGTACACGACGAGATTGTGCGGCTGCTGCCTGGCTACCGGCAGCGTGTGGGCTTCACTTTCCTGGAAGACCTCGCCATGGCCGAGTTGGAGAACCGCCTGCGCCATTTGCCGCCCGAAAGCCTGGTGTTCTACTCGTTCCTCTCACGCGACCATACCGGCCGGTATTTTCAATACGACGAGGCCGCTACCGCCATCACCCGGGCCAGCAATGCGCCGGTATATGGTGCGTGGGACTTCAATCTGGGCCTGGGCATTGTAGGCGGCAAACTGATCAGCGGGTTTTTCCAGGGCGAGACCGCCGGGCGCATGGCGCTTCGGGTGCTGGAAGGCGAGAATCCCGACGCCATGCCGGTGGTGCGGTTCAGCGCCGAACGCCCCAACCGCTACATGTTCGATTACCGGCAGCTCCGGCGGTGGGGCATTCCGCTCAACCGGCTTCCGGCCGGTAGCATCGTGGT
This sequence comes from Bryobacteraceae bacterium, assembly GCA_035505095.1. GTDB lineage: Bacteria > Acidobacteriota > Terriglobia > Bryobacterales > Bryobacteraceae > JOPF133. Next base: position 23,023 of record DATJRE010000160.1, read on the forward strand.
GAACCGGCCGGTGTCGTTCTTTAGCCGCTATTGGACCGTCCTGCTTTCGGGCGGCGCATGCCTGCTGCTGATCGGAATCAATTCGCTGCTGTATCTGAATATCCGGCGGCGCCGGGCTGCCGAGCGCACCCTCTGGGAACAACAGGAGCATCTGGAAGACCTGGTCACCAGCCGCGCGGCGCAACTGGAAAACCTTAACAGCCGGCTGCGCCTGGATATCCGCAAACGCGAAGCCACCGAAAAGGCGCTGCGGCAATCGCAGGAACTGCTGAACAAAACCTTCGCCAGCCTGCGCGACGCGCTGCTCATTGTGGCCGCCGAGAACCGCATCATCATGGATTGCAACCCGGCGGCCACCAAGTTGTTCGGCTTCGCGCGCGAGGAGCTGGTGGGGCATTCCGTGCGGCTGCTGCACGTGGATGAGGCGGCATTCCTGGGCTTCCGCGAGACGGCTCTGGACGCCGTGCGGCGCAAAGGCTATCTGCGGCTGCAACACTTTTCCATGCGGCGCAAGAACGGCGAAGTGTTTGCCACACAGCAAAGCGTGATGCCGCTCTACAACGAATCGGGCGAGCTGACAAGCTGGGTCAGCGTCATCCGCGATATCACCGAAGAGAACCGCAAGGAGGAGAAGCTCGAACAGTACCGGCGCAAATTGCGCGCGCTGGCCGCCGAGCTGACCGTGGTGGAGGCGCGCGAGCGGCGGGCCATCGCGGCACAGCTTCACGAAAACCTGGGGCAGCTTCTGGCCACGGCCAAGATGAAGATCGCGCCTTTGCGCACCGCTGTGGCAGGTCCGGCCGAGGAGCGCGCAGCCGAAGTACAAGGCCTGGTGGAAGAGGCGCTGCAGCAGACCCGCTCGCTGACTTACCAGTTGAGCCCTCCGATCCTGTATCAGCTTGGCCTGGAGGCGGGCCTCAAATGGCTCGCCGAGAACGCCGCAAAACAGTACGGGTTCCGGGTTCACTTCACGCGCCTGGGCGAATCCGCCACGCTCGAGGAAGAGACCAGCGTATTTCTCTACTCGGCCGTGCGCGAGCTGCTGGTGAACGTGGCCAAGCACGCCCAGGCGCATTCCGTGGACCTGCGGCTGCGCTGGTTTGAGGATTCCGTCGAGGTGCTGGTGCACGACGATGGCCGGGGATTTGCGAGCCACGTGGCAGCCGATGGCTCAGGCGTTTCCGAATCGCCCAATGGATTCGGGCTATTCAACATTCAGGAGCGCTCGGGCGATCTGGGCGGCCGGCTGCGGCTGCGCTCCGAACCAGGGAAAGGAACCGCAGTGAAGATCCGCCTGCCATTGGGCGGAGCGCGCGCGGTGGAAATCGAACATGAGCATTCGTATTCTGTTGGCCGATGATCATCGCATCCTGCGGGACGGGCTACGCAGCCTCCTGGCCCAGGAACCCGACATGCAAGTGGTCGGCGAGGCTTCTGATGGCGAGCAGGTGGTGAAGCTGGCGCGGGAATTGCAGCCCGACATGGTGATTATGGACGTGGTGATGCCCGTGATCGATGGCGTGGAAGCCACCCGGCAGATCCGCATGGCGGTTCCCGCGGCCAAAGTGATCGCGCTTTCGATGCACTCCGACCGCCGCTTCGTCAGCGAGATGGTGCGCGCCGGCGCGCTCGGCTACCTGGTGAAAGACAGCGCTTTCGAAGAGCTCAGCCAGGCGGTGCGCACGGTGATCGCCAACCGGCCTTACTTCAGCGCCGTCATCACCGGCCTGCTGGTGGAGGACTTCGTCCGCCAGGCCTCCGCGCCCGAGCGGCCGCCCACCGGCCCGCTGGACCTGCTGACGGCGCGCGAGCGCGAGGTCTTGCGCCTGCTGGCCGAAGGCAAACGCGTGAAGGAGATCGCGTTTGAGCTGAAGATCAGCGCCAAGACCGTGGAATCGCACCGCCAAAACATCATGGATAAGTTGGAGATTCACTCCACCATCGAGCTGACCCGCTACGCCCTGCGGGAAGGGCTGAGTTCCATCTAACGGCGGTCTCAGCGGGCTTTGGCCTTCCGGTGAACTTTCGGCGTCAGAACCATCCCTCACCGGAGTTTCGCCGAGTTCATAAGCGGCTAATCCGCGCGCCAGCAAGATCGATGCACAGACGCTGTCGCGAATGACTTGTGTGATATTGCTCACAGCCCGTCATGCTTGTTCTTGACATTAGGGTCGGATGCCCTTATCCTCCGATTAGCAATTACTAGCGGCGTAACGGCCTCGGGGAGGCACTTGCGACCTGCTAATTCTAGGGTGACGCCGGGCAGCTTGCCCGGCAAAAAGGGACAACAAAGCCAGAACGACGTTCGATAGGCCCGGCTGTTGCCGCAGGCGATCTGCGACTCAACCGTGGAGGCTCGGATTGCGCCCGGGGATGGTGTCCTTAAGAACCGGAAAGTGGAACACGGGAGAACTGTAATTGAGCTATAACTGCACACCGTCTGGGAGATGGCGCCCCAGCGCGGCGCCGGTGGTTCGTCCGGGGACGCACCCGCCGGGGCCCGCCGCCTCCGGGGCTTTGTTATTACTAAGTGAAGGTGGCCTACTGATTAGTCGACCATACACTGCACTTACAAAGTTCTTGCGCGGAACACGTGGTTAATATATAATCATCCCCACCGGAGGATAACTTCCGGATGTTAGGAGGTTGTAAGTATGGCCGAAACGACGAGCAAACCAGTACCTGCCAGCGTTCAAGCATTCAACAGCAAAGTGGCAGACCTAATCAAGGCAGCACAGCCATCCGATCTTGCCGAGATAATGAGCCACCCATCGTCCCTGCTGAAATCCGCGGCAGCAGACAATAACAATCAGAATCAGGGAAGGCGCGCGGAATAGTCCAGGCAGAAGTAACTACGCCAGATTAATCTCATCTGGCTCATGAGCGGGAGTGAGGGCCGATTGGCGGCGCATCGCGCGCGGTCGGCTCTTTCCCGACTGGGAAGTAAAACTGACGGAGCGTCAGGGGAGATCCAGGCCCGAGGCCCTTTGGTGAGTAACTTGGAGGTTTAGAATGACTGACATCGCCCTTTTGTTCCCGCCGCAGTGGAGTCCGTTCCAGCCGCCGCTCTCGGTGCCCTCTCTGTCTGCATGGCTGAGACGTGACGGGTTTTCGGTCCGCGCCCTGGACGCTAACGTTGCCTTTTATCACTGGCTTTATGGTGACGCGTGCATTGCCGAATGCAAAAGGCTTCTTCAAACCTCAGTGGGCTCTGCGTCCGAAAAAATGGCTTGGAGAGCGATCTTGGATGCTGCACCCGACCTTGCGGCGGATATCGCTGGCCTTCAGCAGGCCGCTACGACCGAACCTGTTACCAGCGAAAGCGCCATCAGATCCCACTTCCTGGCAATTAACTCCATGGAGCTATTCCTTGATACGGTCTCGAGGATTGCAGGCACTTTCACGATTTCGCCATTCGCCTTCTCCACGGCGGCAGGAGACTGTAATCCGGTGGCCATCGAGAAGTTAGTGGATGATCCGCCACCGATTCTCCAGATATTCGTTGACGAGTACTTAGCGGCCCGGGTGGCTCCCATGCGCCCCAGATCAGTTGGCCTTTCGTGCATCGGCCAGGAACAGCTATTCTTTTCTCTATTATTTGCGAAGAGGGCAAAACTGCTGCTGAATGTACCGATCTTCATTGGTGGGACGATATTCTCCCGAATCTTCGAGCGTGGTGCTCTTCCCGTTCATTGGTTTAGAAAATACTTCGACTTCGTTGTGCGAAACGAGGGCGAGAAACCGGCGTCGGCCCTGCTTGATAACCTGGTCAACAATCGCAGGATCGAGCAGGGCGTTCCAGGGATCGTTTACGTCGAAGGGCAACGCGTGATGGCGACGGCCCCGGCCTCGCCACTCAAACCCCGCGAACTGCCAATACCGGATTTCGATGACCTTCCCCTCAGCGACTATATCACTGGGCATCTGAGCTTGCCCCTTCTCTCGTCGCGCGGTTGCTACTGGGGGAAGTGCGAGTTCTGCCATCACGGGATGGTCTATGGCGACGCCTATGGGGCGTATGAAGCCGATGGCGTTCTGGCCACCGTACAGAGCCACTCGCGGCGATATGGTGTCCGGCACTTTGCGTTCAATGACGAAGCTCTCCCGCCGAAAATAGCGCGGCAAATGGGCGCCATCTTTCCGGATGCGAGCACAACTTCCTGGGCATTCACCGGCCTCATCAAGTTCGAGAAATTTTACAACGACAGCGACTTCACCAACTTGCGCCGTATAGGCTTCCGGTCGCTCTATGTGGGCCTTGAGTCAGCTTCCGAGCGGGTTCTGGATCTGATGCGAAAACCGAATAAGAAAGCAACAATTGTGCGGAACTTGACGGATGCCAGCAATGCCGGCGTTTGGATGCACTGCTTTCTGTTTTTTGGATTCCCTGGCGAGACAGAGGCCGATGCCAAGGAGACTTATGACTTTATTATGGAGAACGAAGACATAATCGGGTCGTTTGGATGTGGGACCTTTTCTCTTGAGCATAACGCCCCGATTTTCCGGCACCTTGAAGATTTCGTGGTGCAGCTCAAGCCTTCCGCGGAATCCAGCGTCAACGTGTATTATCAATACCAGGTATCGGGAGGAATTTCTCCCGAACGGGCGGATGAATTGGCAGCCCAACTGAACGAGGATGCGCGAAAGAAACCGAAGTACTTTGCCTCCGCATGGATTCCAAGAGAGCATTTGCTGTCGCTCCTTACGGCTATGGCCCCCGCAGAACTCGTCGCCGCAGGGAAGAGTTTGCGGCTGAATGGTGGGATTCCGGCCACGGCTTTGACTCGGCATGTATTTTCTCTTATAGACTCAGGCGAGCAGTGGGGTGAAATCGTCGCGATTAATCGGTCGAATCAGCGCGTTCTACGCGTCGGGGGCGCTTCGGCGGAGTTGATCAGATTGCTGCACGAGGAAAACGCGCCTCTCGCAATTTTGCAGGAGCTGGGTCCAGGGGTCTATGAGCACCTCGTCGGTCCGCCAATTAAGCTCGATTCGGATTCCGCCGCCGGCGAGAAAGCCGCCTAACGGAACGCGTGGTTATCCTGGCAAACGGACGCCCGTCGAAATTCGGGAAAGCGGCTCCGGCGGACGTTTTGGGGACGCGGCCTCCGAACGCCTGCCGCACCTCGGTCGGCAGGGAGAATCGAACTGGGACCAACATCGAGATAACTGCGCAGAGAGTAAGCGCCAGAAGTTTTGCCAAGCTGCTCTTCCTGGTTATGGATCGCCGGTCATCCATAAAAAAGGGCGTCACCAGTCTCTATGATTCCCATTTGGCATTCGGGACGACCCGGGACGCACCTTTGCTCGGACCGTAGGGCAGCCCGGTGTTTGGCGTCCCGCCGGACGACCCTGGCGGCCCGTATATCTTCGCGGTTCTGCAGAAACAATTCGGCCTGAAACTGGAGCCGGCGAAAGGGCCGCGGGAGTATGTAGTCATCGACCGTGTGGAGGAGCCGCCCGCCAAGTGAAAATCGGCATCCGCCGAACCGGTTCGGCCACTCCTTGAGGACAGAAAGTGGCCTGGAATGGCGACCCACTTGTGGCCGAACTTACATCCCCGTGCGCGCAATTTGGGTAAACTGTTAAAGATCCATGTTGCGGACCCAAAACGAGTTGGCCTGTGATCTCGCCGCCGCCCGGGCGCAGACCGATGCATTGTTCAGATTGGTGCGGCCCGATTCCCTTTACCATCGGCCCATCCCCGAGCGCCACCGCATCATTTTTTATCTCGGACACCTGGAGGCGTTCGATTGGAACCTGATGGCGCGCAATGCTCTGGGCCGGCCTTCTTTCCACCCAACATTTGACCGGCTGTTTGCCTTCGGCATCGATCCTCCACCGGGCCGGTCACCGTCCGATCAGCCGTCGGATTGGCCGTCGCTGGCGGAAGTCGAACGTTACAACCATCGCACGCGCGATGAAATCGACGACTGGCTGGGCGAGGTGCCCGAGCAATTGCAGCACGCCGCCATCGAGCATCGCCTGATGCATGCCGAAACTTTCGCTTATATCCTGCATCAGTTGTCCTATGAACGCAAAGCGCCGCCGCCAATGGGCGCGCTGCCTGCCGCCAGAAACGCGCCCCGCGAGGGCCCCGAGTGGTGTCAAATCGGTCCGGGCACGGTGGGCATGGGCAAACGTCCGGAGGAAGGCTTCGGGTGGGACAACGAGTTTCAGGCCCACACAGTGGATGTGCCGGGCTTCTCGATCGGCCGGTACAAAGTGACCAACGGCGATTACCTGGAATATGTCCGCGATGGAGCCGCGGCGCCGTTTTTCTGGGCCGAGAGGGGCGGCCGTTGGTTTTATCGCGGCATGTTCGCCGAAACGCCCCTGACGCTGGATTGGCCGGTGTATGTCACCTGGGAGCAGGCCGACGCCTACGCACGCTGGCGCGGTTCGCGATTGCCGGACGAGCCGGAATGGCAGCGCGCAGCCGTGGACGCTTACCCCTCGGACAACCTGGACTTCCGCCACTGGGACCCGGTTCCCGTAACGGCCGGCGACCGTGGCGGCGCCGCGCCGGTGCAGATGTACGGCAATGGTTGGGAGTGGACCGCCAGCGTGTTTGCCCCCTTCCCCGGATTTGAGCCGTTTCCGTTTTACCCCAACTACTCGGATCCTTTTTTCGATGGCCGGCACTACGTATTGAAGGGCGCCTCTCCGCGCACAGCCGCCTGCTTTCTGCGGCCCAGTTTCCGTAACTGGTTCCGGCCGGCCTACCCGTATGTCTATGCCACGTTCCGGCTGGTCCAATCCTGATGTACGCGCAAGCTCTCGATGGCGAATTCGCGCGCGAGGTTCGGACCGGCCTCAAGCGCCCGGGGCAGAAGACGCTGCCCTGCCGTTATTTTTACGATGACGTCGGTTCGGCCCTGTTTGAGGCCATTACGCGCCTGCCGGAGTACGGGCTATCGCGGGCCGATGCGCGCATCCTCGAATCCTGCGCGCCGCAGCTTATGGAAGCGCTTCCCCGCGATGTGTTGGTGGCCGAGCTAGGCAGCGGAACGGGCGCCAAAACGCGCTTCGTGCTGGAGGAGTTGAGCCGCCGCGAAAGAGTGCCCTACTACCCCATCGACGTCTCCGAGCAGCCGCTCGCGCAATGCGCCCAGGAGTTGTCCTCGATTGCCGTGGTGCGGCCGTTGCCGATGAGTTACCTGGAGGGCATGCGCGCGGTGGCCGAGCAGCGCTCGCCGGGCCAGACGCTGCTGGTGCTGTTTCTGGGCAGCACCATCGGCAATTTCGAGGCTGAGGCCGCCGTTGACTTTCTGTACGCCATCCACACGTGCCTGAGTCCCGGAGATGCTCTGCTGCTGGGCACCGACCTGGTGAAGGAGGAGCCCCGCATGCTGGCCGCCTATGATGACGCGGCGGGCGTCACCGCGGCCTTCAACCTGAACCTGTTGGGGCGCATCAACCGCGAACTGGATGCCGATTTCGACTTGCGGCGGTTCGAGCACCAGGCGCGGTACGCTGCCGGGGCACAGCGCATCGAGATGCATCTGCGCTCCAAGGTGGACCAGACTGTGGCGATCCGCGGCGCCGATCTGATTCTGGACTTCACCCGTGGTCAGACCATCCGCACCGAGGTGTGCCACAAATTTCTTCCCGAGCAGATTTGCGGCATGGCGCGCGCGGCCGGCTACCGCCTGGCGGCTCAGTGGACCGACCAGGCTTGGCCGTTCGCCGAAAGCCTGCTATCGGCCGTGTAGGACATGACGGCCGACCGGGCGTTGATCCAGATTGTGGATGCCACCATGGCGGAGGCCGTTCGCCTCAGCGGCTCGTGGCTGGCCTGCCGCCCGGGATGCTTCGAGTGCTGCATTGGTCCGTTCCCCATTACCGGGGCGGATGCCGTACGTCTGCGCGAGGGGTTAGCCGCCCTGGCCCTGACAGAACCTGATCGCGCCGCACGAGTCCAAGAGCGTGCCCGCCAGTCCGTGACGCGCATCTGCCGCGAGTTCCCGGACGATCCGGTGGCAACCGTGCTCGCGGTGGACGAAGCCGCCGCAGACGAGCCTTGCCCCGCGCTCGATCCAGCCACCGGCACGTGCGATCTGTACGCCTTTCGCCCTGTCACTTGCCGCACGTTCGGCCCTGCCGTGAGCTGCGGCGGCGAAGCCCTGGTGGTATGCGAACTGTGCTACCGCGGAGCCACCGACGAGGAAATCGCCGCCTGCCGTGTGGAGTTTGATTACGATGACCTCGATCAAGCCGGCGAAACGGTCGTCGCGTGGGTGCTAGCCGATCCCTCGATTCACCGCGAAGAGGTTCCTAATGCTCCGTAGTGTTTCTCCGCGTTTGTTCGGCGTTCTCCGCGTCTCCGCAGCGACATCAGGTCTATTTATCGGTAATAATCCGGCTCGTTCCCCGGCTTCCACTTGATATTGCATCCGATGCTGGGGCGCTGTTCGGTGCTTACCGGCTTACCTTCCAGCACTGCGTCGAGCGCCGCACGCAGGTCTGCGCCGGTCACCGGCTCGGTGTTCTTGGGACGGCTGCTATCGAACTGGCCTCGGTAGACCAGGCGCTGCTGCTCGTCGAACAGGAAGAAGTCCGGCGTACAGGCCGCCTGGTAGGCTTTGGCCACTTCCTGGCTCTCGTCATAGCAGTAGGGGAACTCGAAGCCGAGGTCGAGGGCCGACTGCCGCAGCCCTTCCGGAGCGTCTTCGGGGAATTGCGCCACGTCGTTCGGAGAAATCGCCACCATGCCCAGCGGGCGGGAGCGGTATTCTTTCAGCAATGCCGCCAGCCCGTGCTGGATGTGCTTCACATAGGGACAGTGCGGGCACAAAAACATGACCAGCAATCCCTGTTTTCCGGCGAAGTCCGAGAGGCGGATAGTGCGGCCAGACACGGCATCCGGCAGAGCAAAGTCCGGGGCCGGCGTGCCCAGCCCGAGCATGGTCGATTCGGTGGCTGCCATACCTCTACAGTACCGCGGTCCGATGCGTCTTCAAGCCGCCATCGGGCTGCGGCATCGGCGGGATCGGCCGGCCACGCTCTGCCGCCGCGGCCGGTTCATCGCGCGTGGACGAGGATCGACCCGGGAATCTGGGGCAGAGGCAGAATCACATCCACAGCGCCGCGCTTGATCGCCTCGTGAGGCATCCCGAACACCACCGAGGTGGCTTCATCCTGGGCGATCGTCACCGCTCCCGCCTGCTTCATCTCGAGCATGCCGCTGGCGCCGTCGTCCCCCATTCCGGTCAGGATAGCGGCCACGGCATTGGGTCCCGCGTAACGCGCGGCCGAACGAAACAGCACGTCCACGGAGGGCCGATGCCGCGAGACCAGCGGCCCGTCCTTAATGTCCACATAGTAACGCGCGCCGCTTCGTTTCAGCAGCGTGTGATGGTTTCCGGGCGCAATCAATGCGCGCCCGCGGAGCACCGTATCGTTGGCTTCCGCCTCTTTCACCGAGATCCGGCAAAGGCCATCCAGGCGCTGCGCGAATGCCCGGGTGAACATTTCCGGCATGTGCTGCACGATCACGATGCCAGGCGCATCGGGAGGCATGGACTGCAAGAGCAGCCGCAGCGCCTCGGTTCCCCCGGTTGAGGCGCCGATCACTACGACTTTCTCGGTGGTTTCCAGCATTGCGGCGGTCCCACGGGAAAGGATCGCATCGGCGGTGAGCTTCGGCTCTACCGCGCGGCTGGGAAGGTTTGCTTGCAGGCGCGCCGCGGCAGCCGCCCGGACGGCCTGGCACAGAGTGACGCGCGATTCTTCTAGAAACCGCTTGCTGCCCAACCGCGGCTTGGCAATGATGTCCACGGCGCCGTATTCGAGGGCTTTGAAGGTGCTCTGGGCACCCTCTTCGGCTAGCGAGGAACAGATCACTACCGGTATGGGGTGCTGCGCCATGATTTTCCGCAGGAACGTCAGCCCGTCCATGCGCGGCATTTCGATATCGAGCATGATCACGTCCGGCACCTGCTCGGCAATCCGCTCGGCTGCAACAAAGGGATCGCTGGCCGTGGCGATAACCTCGATGCCAGGGTCGGTGGAGAGCACCTGGCTCAAGGTCTGCCGCACCAATGCGGAATCGTCCACGACGAGAACACGGATTGGTTCCGGGGTCATAGGAATAGGCTCTTTCTGCTTGCGGCCGGCGCCATGCCGGTTTCGCGCCGGCCCGCGCCGGGCAGCCTGTTCAAGCGCTGCAAGAGCACTTCGCCGGTCCCGGTATGGAAGCGGAGGGTGCGGCCGCGAGTTCCTCCCAGGTCGGAGGCCCCCACGCGAAGACCTTCCGCTTGCAGAACCGCCAACGCGGCTTCACAATTCATGGCGCCGACCGTCGGTCTGCACGGCGGGGCCGTAGCCACCGGAAGCACGTCCGCTCCTCCAAAAAGCTTGATGTCCAGCTCCTGCCGCGCGACGCCTAACGCGTCAAACTCTTCCGCCAGGTATCGAATGCTGAAATCGACGTAGCGGTGACCCTCCTTGCACGTGGTGTGAGGGGGACATCGCGGCAAGACACCGTGGCACAACGCGCCGACCCGGAGCCGGGCACTCCAGAAGGTCACTCCGACGCACGAGCCGAGAATCGTCCGCAGGATCGCCGGGCTGCGGGCCAGATAGAGCTGCCCCGGTTGTAGGCTGACTCCCGGCAAGTTTTCTATCATTCAGTCTTCCTGTAAATCGCCGGCCCCACGGCAACCAGCGGCAAGCCCATATTTTGCAGAGACTCGGAGTGACCCGAAAAGAAATATCCGCCCGGGGCGAGCTGCCGCGTGAGCCGTTCGAGGACGCGAAGCTGCGTGGGCCGGTCGAAATAGATGATCACGTTCCGGCAGAAGACAATCTCGGGCGGCGCCGGCAAAGCGTGGCCCGCATCCATGAAATTCATCCGCCGGAACTCTACCTTGGCGCGCAGCTCTGGAACGATGCGCACCTGATCCGCCCCCGGATCGCGGCTGCGCATGACATACTTCCTGCGCAGGTTCTCGCGCACCGGCTTCACGGCCTCGGCTTTGAAAACACCCAGGCGTGCCTTGGCCAGAACGGCGGTGCTGATGTCTGTGGCTAACACGCTGAACCGAAAACCGGCGTGGCCCTGGGCATATTCGCTGAGCACCATCGCCAGGGTGTAGGGTTCCTCGCCGGTAGAGCACCCCGCGCTCCAGACGAGACTTCTCCGGTCCGCGCCATTCCGCGCGTCAAGGTCTGGCAGCACTCTAGTCGCCAGGAACTCGAAGTGGTCCGGCTCGCGAAAGAAATCGGTCTTATTGGTGGTGACCGCGTCGATCAGATGGACCAGTTCCTGATCCTTGCCGCCGGGCGCGAATACAAAATTGCAGTACTCGGCGCAAGACGACAATTGCAGGTTCTGGAGGCGCCGCCGGAGGCGGATCTCCAGCATCGTCTTTTTCTCGCCGCTCAAGTGAATGCCGCACTCTGCATGGATCAGGGAGCGGAGCCTCTCGAAATCCGCGGTCGATAAATTCTCTTTGTGCGTGTCCATGGTGGTTGCGCAAGGCGGGGATCGCAGGAGCGCGCCCCGCCGGCTTTCAGGCGCCCACTTCAGCCAGGGGTTTGCCCGCCTCCGAACCGTGGAAGGCGGACCATTCTTCGGTGGAGAAAACCCGGTCGATGTCCAGGATCATGATCAATTGCGTGTCGCGCCGTCCCATGCCCTTGATAAAATCGGTCCGGATCTTGACGCCGATTCGGGGCGGCGGCTGGATGTGTTCCGGCTCCAGGTCGATCACCTCCTCAACCGAATCGGCCAACGCGCCGATGACATTGGATTCGCCATCCACCAGCATCTCCACAACCACGATGCAGGTATTGACGGTCTTCTCGGTCTTCGACATTTCAAAGCACAGCCGCAAATCGACCACCGGCACCACGTTGCCGCGCAGGTTGATCACGCCGCTCATGAAATCGGGCGTGCGGGGGATCTTGGTGATGGTGGTGAAATCGAGCACCTCCCGGACTTTGGCGACATCAATGGCGTAGACTTCCTCTCCCAGCCGGAATGTGAGATACTGCCGCGTTTCAGTGATTTCGGTAACGCTCATAAATTCGGTTTCCTTTTCAAGTCGCAGGTTCCCTAGTCGCAGTGCGGCGAGGGCCGCCGCGGGACCCCGCCGCCTGGGTCTAGAAGCGCTCGAACTCCTTATCCAAGTGGTCGCCGTTGTCTCTCATTTTCAGGGCGACCCCCGATTTTCCGGCCTTCGACGCGGAACGGACCGGGGCTTGCGCCACCGCCTCCCGTAGTTTCCCTAGCGACGCTGCCGGTTTGGAAGCCGTGTGCACGCCCGGCGCCCGTTCGCCATCCCCCGTCCGGAAGAACCCTAACGCTGTGATGAGCTGGTCCGCCTGACCGGTGAGTTCCTCGGTCGTCGAGGCCATCTCTTCGGCCGCCGACGCATTCTGCTGGATGACCTTCTCCAGTTGCTGCAGCGCCTTGTTGATCTGCTCGCTTCCGGTATCCTGTTCCTTACTGGCAGCAGTGATTTCCTGCACCAGTTCCGCTGTCTTCTGAATGTCGGGAACCAGCTTTTCCAGCATCTCCCCGGCCTTTTCCGACGCCTTCACGGTGGTGCCGGACAGCTGATTGATCTCACCGGCGGCCTTCTGGCTGCGCTCGGCCAGTTTGCGGACCTCCGCGGCCACCACGGCAAACCCTTTGCCGTGCTCGCCGGCACGCGCCGCCTCGATGGCCGCATTCAGAGCCAGCAGGTTGGTCTGCCGCGCGATCTCCTCGATAATCGAGATCTTGCTGGCAATCTCCTTCATCGCCGATACCGCACCCGACACGCATTTGCCGCTCTCCTGCGCATCCTGCGCCGATTTCGTGGCGATCCGCTCGGTTTGCTGGGCATTGTCGGCATTCTGCTTGATGTTGGAGACCATTTCCTCCATCGAGGAAGAAGCCTCCTCGGCAGACGCCGCCTGTGAGCTGGCGCCGTTCGAAACCTGGACGGAGGACGTGCTGATGGCCTGGCTGGCGGACGCCACTTCGCCTGCAATACCGCGAATTTCACTCACCGTCCGGGTGAGACCCGCCACCATGGCGATCAGGGCCTGCATCAGCGTATCCTGAGCGGAACGTTCCCTGAGGGTGATCATCAGGTTGCCCTGGGCAATCTCCGTGGCCGCGTGGGTCACGTCGGCCATCCCGGTGATCAGTGCATTGAGGTTGTTCTTGATCTCGTTGAAATCGCCTTTATACTGGTCCGTGATTTTGGAAGGGAGGTCGCCTTTCGAAATGCGGTCCACGTAGTCGGCGGCCGTGTTCAATGGTCCGATCACCGCGTCGAGAGTCGCATTGAAGCCGCGGACCACATCGGCATACGCCCCCTGGAACTGTTCCGGCTTGCCGCGCTCGGAGAGCCGCCCGTCCTTGGAGGCATCCGTCAGGCGGATCAACTCCTTCTGCAAGTTCTGAATCGCCACGCCGACCTGGTTGACGGCCTGCTTCATCTTCTCGTGATCGCCCTTATAGGTATGGGCGATCAGTTCGTCGATCTTGCCGTTGGAAATTTGCGCCAGGATGCGGTTCCCTTCGCCAATCGGCAACAGAATCGCGTCCAGCATGGCATTCACGCCCTGCACGATGCCGGCATACGCGCCCTGAAACTGTTCCGGCTTGCCGCGCTCGGAAAGCTGCCCTTCCCTGGAGGCGTCCGTCAACCGGATCAACTCCTTCTGCAGGCTCTGAATCACCACTCCCACCTGATTGACCGCCTGCTTCATCTTCTCGTGGTCGCCCTTGTAG
>DATJRE010000161.1:0-8006 GCA_035505095.1 Bryobacteraceae bacterium
AACACCAACGCGGATATCGACGCGGCCACCATCGCGAACCTGGCCGTTTCGGATATGAAAGACCTGCCGCCGGGCACGCTGCCGCCGGTGGTGCTCAAGTCGGATGCTTCCAGCCTGCCGGTGTGCCTGGTGACCATGAACGGCCCGGGAATGAGCGACGGGAACCTGAAGGACATCGCCCAGAATTTCGTCCGCAACCAACTGGCCAGCGTGCCGGGCGCATCCATTCCGCAACCATTCGGCGGACCCTGGCGGCAAATCCAGTTCTATGTGGACCCGTACAAGCTGGAGGCCCGGCAAATCAGCCCGATGGACGTGGTGCGGGCGCTCAGCCAGGCCAATGTCATCTTACCCGCGGGCGATGTGCAGATCGGCAACCTGGACTATAACATCTACTCCAACGCGCAGTTCAAGCTACAGGACGCCGATCAGTATCCAATCAAGATGAATGGCGAAAACCCGGTCCTGATGTCGGACGTAGGGCAGCTCCGCGATGCGCACGCGCTGCAATATAACGTCGTTCACGTGAACGGGCAGCGCTCGGTCTACCTTCCCGTGATGAAGCAGGGCGGCGATTCCAACACCATCGCCATCGTGGACGGTGTTCGCAAGACGGTGGGCCACCTGGTGGACGTGCCCGCGGCTATGAAGACCGGCGTGGTGTTCGACCAGTCCCGGTTCGTGCGAACGGCCATCGAGACGCTGCTGCACGAAGGCGGCATCGGACTGTTCCTCACCTGCGTGATGATTCTGATGTTTCTGGGCAGCCTGCGGGCGACGGTGGCGGTTTTCTTCTCCATCCCGCTCTCGGTCTGCGCGACGTTTTTTGTGCTGCAACTGGGCGGTTCCTCCATCAACAGCATGGTGCTGGGCGGACTGGCGCTGGCGCTCTCGCGGCTGATCGACAACTCCGTGGTGGTGCTGGAAAACATTTACCGCCATCTGGAGATGGGCAACCCCCCACGCGTGGCGGCCGAAACCGGCGGACGCGAAGTGGCGCTGCCGGTTCTGGCGTCCACCCTGACGACCGCGGTGGTGTTCTTTCCGGTAACCCTGCTGGCGGGGGTCAGCAAGTTTCTGTTTTCGGCAATGGCGCTGGCGGTGGTGGTCTCGCTGTTCGCTTCCTTCTTCGTGGCCATGACGGTGGTGCCGCTGTTTTGCGCGCAGTTTCTGAAACTGCAACATCCCGAACACCTCGGCGAATCCGAGGCCGGAGAGGCACGCACGCTCGGAGGCGGGTCCACGGGCTGGGCAACGCGCTTTAATACGGCTTTCAACTCGGGATTCAACCACATGCTGCGCGCTTACGAGGTGGTGGTGGGGCGGGTGGTCCGCGCGCCGGTGAGCGTGCTGGCGATTTTCTTCCTGGCTTTTGCGGCCAGCCTGCTGCTCTACACCCGGCTGGGCTTTTCTTATTTCCCGCAGACGGACGCCGGGCAGTTTGTGGTCACCTTCAAAGCGCCCTCGGGGACACGCCTGGCGGTGACCGAGAGAGAGGTTGCCCGCATGGAGGACCTCATCAGACGAATCGTGAGGCCCGGCGATATGGGAATCATCGTCGATAACATTGGAGTGGACAACGGGTTCTCGGCAGTCTACACGTCGAACGCCGCCATGCACACCGGATTCGTGCAGGTGGGGCTTCAGCCGGGACACCGCATCGGCAGTTACCAGTACATTCGCGAAATCAAACGGCAGCTTGCCGGGGAAATGCCGGAGATCACGCCTTTCTTCTCGACGGGGAGCCTGGTGGACGCCGTGGTCAGCATGGGTGCTCCGGCTCCCATCGACGTACAAATCGCAGGTTCCAGTCTGGACGTTGACAATCGCGTGGCGCAGAACCTTGCCGACAGGCTGCGCGAGTCGCGCCAGATCGCCGACGTGTTCATGCCGCAGGACCTGGATTACCCCTCGCTCCGGATCGATGTGGACCGGCTGCACGCCGCCAAACTGGGCTTGACCGAGCGCGAGGTGCTGACCAATGTAATCACCTCTCTCACCTCGAACCAGATGATCGCTCCGAACTTATGGATCGACCCGCGCAACGGCAACAATTACTTTCTGACGGTGCAATATCCGGAGGCGCAGATTCACTCGATCCAGGATTTGCGCTCCATCCCTCTACACGCCGCCACCGTCACCGCGCCGACGCGGCTGGACATGATCGCCAACATCGAACGCATTCAAGCGCCCACGGAAGTAGACCATTACCAGATTCGCCGCAAGCTGGATGTGTATGTCCGGCCGGCCACCGAAGACCTGGGCGCCGCGGCGGATTATGTGCACAGGGCAATCGCGCAACAGGAAATTCCGGGAAATGTCAGCGTGACGGTGCGTGGTAGCGCGGAGGCCATGGCTGCTTCGTTCCGCAGTTTCGCCTTCGGACTCAGTTTGTCGGTGGTCTTGCTGTACCTGATCCTGGTGGCACAGTTCCGCTCGTCTATAGACCCGTTCGTGATCCTGTTGGCGCTGCCTCCCGGAATCTCAGGCGTATTGCTCGCGCTGGTTCTGAGCGGCACCACCTTGAATGTAATGTCGCTGATGGGCGTCGTGATGCTTGCCGGTATCGCCATGTCCAACAGCATTCTGATCGTCGAATTCGCTCATCACCTCCGCAACGAAGGACGCGGGGTGCGTGAAGCCGTAATCGAATCCTGCCGCGTGCGTCTGCGGCCGATTCTCATGACCTCCCTTGCCACGGTCATCGGGCTTCTGCCAATGGCTCTGAAGATGGGCGAAGGGAGCGAATCGTATGCGCCACTGGCGCGCGCGCTGATCGGCGGGCTGAGTATGTCCGTTCTGTTGACCGTGTTCCTGGTTCCGGCCGGATTCTGCCTGGCTTATGAAAAACGCCAGCCGGCAAGATCCAACGCCTAAGCCAGGCAATTAAGCGACTAAATAGCGACTGAATAAGGAGGGTGTTTCATCCCATGCGATGGGTGTGTGTTCGTTTGTCTCTTTTCGCGCTGGCGGGGGGGATTCTATTTCCCGCGGCGGCGCAGGCCAAGAATAAGAAGCCCAAGACTGCGCCTAAAGATCCGCAGGACGCCATCGAAGTGGTGGCGCATATTCCGTCCGTAAGCGGACCGATTACGCGCTTTGTGACCACGCAGCACTACAGCAGCTATTACTTATACGCCGAACACGATAGCGGCAAGAGCGTCACCCTGATCGACGTGACCAAGGCCATCCACCCGGTGGTGCTGGCCGATGTGGCCTACCCCGCGGGCGGCGGCTCCGGCAGCATCTTCGCAGTTGCCGGGACCGCGGCGCTGGTCACCGAGAGCCAGGGCGGCACTACTGCTTCGGCGGCAGGCCAGACGGTACGCATCATGGATTTTTCGGAGCCGCAGCATCCCAAAGTGGCGCGTGAATTCACGGGGGTGACGGCGATGAGCCGGGATGAGCGGCGCGGCTTGATCTTTATCGCCACCTCGGACGGAATCTGGATCTTACACCAGAGTCTCGCGGAAGACCCGGAGGTGGAGAAGGCCTACGCCAATCATGTGCTGTACGATCACTAGATGAGCCCGGCCAGACCGGCGGCGTTACGGGGCCGCGGCTGCGCTGGCGCCGCGCACGTCTTTGAGCACCGCGGCCCATCCCGAGTAGGAGTCTTCTTCCAGGCGGAAGGCCACATCCACGCGCCCTCCCGCCGGCAGTTCCGCGGCGCGTTCGGCGAAGTTCCAGGCCTTCAGCGCCAGAGTGCGCCCGTTCTGCCGCACCATCACCTTGAGGTGCTTTTCCTTCCAGAGCGCGGGCGGTCCGGCCACTTCCACATTCAGGGCCGCAAATAACGGCGGCGGGTTGCCGTGGCCGAAAGGCGCCAGGGAAAAGACGGAGGCCACGCTGCGTTCGTCGATCTCGCGCAGTGCCAGGATGGCGTCGATGTCTTCGGCGGGCGCCAGGTCCTCGGGGCGCAGCAAGGCTGCCGCGTAGGCGTTAAAACGCCGGCGGAACTCGTCCACGCGTCCGGGCGCGAGCGTCACACCCGCGGCGTGGCTGTGGCCGCCGAAGCGCACGAACAGGTCGCGCATGGATTCCAGCGCATCCAGCAAATGGAACGCCGGAATGCTACGGCCCGAGCCTTGCGCCATACCATCCTCGGAGTTGTAGGCCAGCACGAACACCGGGCGGTGGAAGCGCTCCACCAGCCGGCTGGCCACGATCCCGAGCACGCCGCGATGCCAGTTCTCGGAGTAATACACCAGCGCCACCGCGGCTTCCTCCACGGCCACCTGCTCGCAGATCTCGCGGATCTCCCCCTCCACCTGGCGGCGGTCGATGTTCTGGTCCTGAAGCTGCGACGCCAGCAGGCGGGCGCGCTCCGCATCCGCGGTGAGGAACAGCTCCACCGTGCTGCGGGCCGTATCCATGCGGCCGGCGGCGTTCAGCCGCGGCGCAATCTGGAAGGCCACCTGGCGCGACGTGGGCACGTGGCCCGCGGGGAACCCGGCCACGTCCAAGAGCGCCCGCAGGCCCGGATTGTGCACCACGCCCAGCGAATCGAGACCGTGCTTCACGATCACGCGGTTCTCGCCGGTGAGCGGCACCACATCCGCCACGGTGGCGATGGCGGCCATTTTCATGAGCGATTCGGTCATGCGCCGTGCGCGGCCCTCCGGCCATTCCAACCTGCCGAACAGCGCCTGCGCCAGCTTGAACGCCACGCCCGCGCCGCAGAGGTTCTTTTCGGGATACGGGCAGCCCGGCTGGTTGGGATTGAGCACCGCCAGCGCCGGCGGCAAAGCAGCCTCCGGCAGATGGTGGTCGGTGACGATGACGTCGATGCCCAACTCGTTGGCGCGGCTTACTACTTCCGCCGCGCGAATCCCGGTATCCACGCTGATCACCAGCTTCACGCCGGCCGAGGCGGCAGCCTCTACCACTTCGGCGCGCATGCCGTAGCCGTCTTTGAGGCGGTGCGGCACGTGGTAATCGGCCTTGCCGCCCGCCAATTCGATGGCCTTGGTGAGCAGCACGACGGAGGTAGTGCCGTCCACATCGTAATCACCGTAAATCAGGATTTTCTCGCCGCCGCGGATGGCCGAGCGGAGCCGTTCGACGGCTTGCGGCATCCCACGCAGCAGCCAGGGGTCGTGCAGATCGTCCAGCGCGGGCGCCAGAAAGCGGCGCGCGGCGGCGGGATCGGCAAAGCCCCGATGCGCCAGCACCAGCGCGGCGGGCAGGCCGATGCGCAGCTCGCCAACGAGACGCTCGGCAGCGCCCCGGCCGGGACAGGGTAGCCTCCAGTGGTGGCGCACTTCAGTTCTTGGAGAAGAATCCGCCCAGCGACTCGTCGTGGCCGGTATCCTCGTCTTCCTCGTTGAGACGCGAGACCACTTCGTCCTCGATGCTCACGAAATCGTCGTACCAGTCGGTCTGCGCTTCGAAGACGTAGAAGCGGGAGTTCAGGTCGAAGGCCAGTTCCAGCGCGCAGGTGACCCCGTCGAAGACGTACATGTCCTTCAGGCGGCGCTCATAATCGCGCTGTTCTTCGCGCGTGAAGTCGCAATTTTCGAGTTGCTCCAGGAGTTCGTCCAGATCGCTGGTTTCGAACTTACGCCCGGCCACAACGATCAGCACGATCCCGCTCTTCTTGGCGGTCTCCAGGAAGACGCGGTAGTCGGGTTGCTGATCGACATCCCAGAGCACCATGGGCATGCCCTCCAATCCGCCCGCAGTGCCGTGAAACACGGCAAACCCGCGAGATTCGAGATACTCCACGATTTCGTGCTTGAGTACGTCCAGGTTCAAATCCAAATGAATACCTCACCCCTAAGCCAACACCAGAATATCAGAGGGACCGGCCATGTCTCGGGCGGAAGGCGTGACGATGGTCTTCGGCCCAATCACGATTTTGCGCCGCTCCTGAAGGGCCGCGCGCACGTCCGCTTCGCAGACAAAATCCACCGGCTTGGGCGCAGGGCCGGGCGTGGAAAGCCTCGCCTCGGACTTCCCGGGCGGCGCCTGGGAACATGCGGGCGCCAGTCAGCCGTATCCGCCCTGGCTGGAGCCGCCGGCGCGCCGCGCCAGAAACCGGTCCACCACCTCGGCGGCCACGTTGCCCACCACGGCTGCTTTCACCTCCGGCTTGGAGCATCCGCAGGAGGGCGCAGCCGCAACGGACGCCTGCCCGCTCACCACGATTCCCCGCGAGGCCAGATACCGCTCCACAGCCGCCACGATGGCTCCGCGGTCCACCGGTCCCGCTGTTCCGGCCGCCACCGGGGAAGGCGCGGCGTTGTAATCCAGCGGCATCTCGAAGGCTTCTTCCGGCTGGCGCGCCACGTAGGCCAGCCGTTTGATGTTGATGAGGTGCTGCGGGCCGACATTATCGGAAGTGCTGTTGCCCGCCTGCGCGCCGCAGCCCAGCGTCATGGAGGGAAAGACGTTGGTGGTGATGCCGGTGGACCCCTGCGGCGCGGGCGTGTTCACCAGCACCCGGTAGGCCGGCATGCGCATGGCATACGCGCGGATGCGCGCATCGTCTTTGGCGTAGATGGCCGCAGTGTGGCCCGCGCCGCCGAATTTCAGCAGGGCGAAGCAGGTGTCCATGGCGGCCTCGAAATCCTTCACGAAATACAGCGAGAGCACCGGCGAGAGCTTCTCGGCCGAGAGCGGATGCTGCTTGCCCACGCCGCTCAATTCGGCGCAGATAATGGAAGTGTCGGGCGGCACTTCGAAGCCCGCCATTTTGGCGATTTTGGTAGGCGCCTGGCCCACGCACTGGGGGTTCACCGTCCAGTTGGAAGTGATCAGCAGTTTGCCCAGGGCGTCTTTCTGCGCGTCGGTGGCGAAGTAAGCCTTCTGCGCCTGGAGCAGCGCCAGGATGCGCTCACGCAGCGAGGCTTCCGCCACGATAGCCTGCTCGCTGGAACAGACCGTGCCGTAATCGAAGGATTTGCCGGCGACGATTTTCGCGATGGCATCTTCCAGGTCGGCCGAGGTATCCACCAGCACCGGCACATTGCCGGGACCGACGCCAAAGGCCGGCTTGCCGCTGGAATAGGCGGCCTTCACCATGGCGTGCCCGCCTGTGGCCAGGATGACTGCCGTGCGTTCGTGGCGCATCAGGGCGTTGGTGCCTTCGAGCGTGGCGGTCTCCACGCATTGGATGAGACCTTCCGGAGCGCCCGCCTCCATGGCCGCGCGGTACAACACCTCGACCGTTTCGCAGGTGCACCGAAACGCGCGCGGATGGGGGCTGAGGACCACCGCGTTGCCGGCCTTGAGCGAAATCAGGGTCTTGTACATGGCCGTGGAGGTGGGGTTGGTGGTGGGCAGGATGGCCGCGATCACCCCCAGGGACACGCCGATTTCCACCAGTTTTTCTTCGGGAAGCTCGCGCAGGATGCCGACCGTTTTCATGCCGCGCATGCGGCGCGGAAGCCAGTCGCAGTTCAGCAGATTTTTGACGTACTTGTCTTTGGCATTGCCGTAGCCGGTTTCTTCCACGGCCAGGTCCGCCAGGCGTTTGGCGTTGGCGCGCGCCGCAGCGGCCATGCGCTCCACGATGGCATCCACCTGTTCCTGGGTATAGGAGCGGTATTTCTGCCAGGCTGCATAGGCCTTCTCGACCTTGGTGCGGACCTCCTGGATCGAGAGAAGGTCTTTATCCTCGATCATCCCTTACTTCTTGAGGCCGCTGGTGGGAAGCGCCTTTTCGACTTCCTCGTGGGGCCTGGGAATCACGTGGACGCTGACCAGTTCGCCGACCCTCCGGGCCGCGGCCGCACCCGCGTCCGTGGCGGCCTTGACCGCGCCCACATCGCCGCGCACCATGACGCAAACCAACCCCGCGCCGACAAATTCCTTCCCGGTCAGCACCACGTTGGCGGTCTTGACCATCGCGTCGGCGGCTTCAATGGCGCCCACCAAACCCTTCGTCTCAATCAGGCCAAGGGCCTCGCCCATTTCTCCTCCAGTTTCAGCGAAATCATTACCGTAGCACACTTGAGGGGTCGTGGTACGGGCTGATGCCCGCAGCCGCGCCGTCGCCGGCC
>DATJRE010000162.1:0-3170 GCA_035505095.1 Bryobacteraceae bacterium
GAGCGGTAGCGCTCCGGAATGGGGGCCCACAGGAACATCGAGCCGCGGGGCTTTTCCACCGGCCATCCGGCGCGTTTCAACCCGGCCACCAGCACGTCGCGGCGCTTCTGGTACAGGGCGCAGATCTTGTGCGTATCCTCCTCGCACTCGCGCAGGGCGATGATGGAAGCGATCTGGATGGGCTGGAAAACGCCGTAATCCAGGTAGCTCTTGATGCGCGCCAGCGCGGCGATCATCCGCGCATTCCCCAGGCAATAGCCCACCCGCCAGCCGGCCATGTTGTAGCTCTTGGACATCGAGAAGATTTCCACGGCGACTTCTTTGGCGCCTTCCACCTGCAGGATGCTGGGCGCGCGATAGCCATCGAAGCCCAGGTCGGCGTAGGCGAAATCGTGAATGATCATGGTGCCGTGCTGGTGCGCCAGGCGGACGATCTCGCGCAGGTAATCCAGGTCCACGCAGGTGGTGGTGGGGTTGTGCGGGAAGGAAATCAACAGCAGCTTGGGTTTCACGCTGGACTGCCGGTAGAGATCCTCCAGGCGGTTCAGGAACGTGGCGGCATCGGGCATCGGCAACATGCACCCGCAACCCTCGGCCATCAGCACGCCGTATTGGTGAATGGGATACGCCGGGTTGGGAGAAACCACCGCATCGCCCGGCCCCACAGTGGCGAACAGCAGGTGCGCCAGCGCGTCCTTGGCCCCGATGGTGACGATGGCTTCGCGATCCGGGTCGAGTTCCACGCCGTAATTGGCCCGGTAGCGGCGGGTGATCTCCTCGCGCAGCTTGGGAATGCCGCGCGACTGGGAATAGCGGTGGTTGCGGGCATTGCGCGCTGCCTCCACCAGTTTCTGAACCACTACCCGGGGCGTGGCGCCATCGGGGTTGCCCATTCCCAGGTCGATCACGTCGATCTGCGCCGCCCGTGCCTTGGCGCGCATTTCATTGATCACGGCGAAAACGTAAGGCGGCAATTTCTGGATGCGGTAGAACTCTTCGGAATCCGGAGACATTTTCTTTTATTCTACGGGATTGTCCCGGCTCAGTGAGATTCCTTCCGGATCGAGAGTCGCGAAAAATACGCCTCCGTGTCCGTGCCGACCCACAGCGCGACCTTGCCGCGGGTCTTGCCGAGTTTGAGGTCGTTCACGATCAGGCAGGGCTGCGTGGCGCCGTTTACGTAGAGCTGGGCATGCGTGCCCGATACCACAATCTTCATGGCCGTCCACGCACCCGGCTCCAGATCGGTATAGGACTCGTACACGCCGGGGCTCTCGCGTCGCAGGCGCTCCCAGGGGAAATCGGGGTTGGCGATGTACTGCGTGGAGTGGTTGCGGCGAAGCTGGTCATCGGCGCGGCCGTTGGTGGGCCGCAGATAGATGCACTCGAAGTGGGCGCCATCGGGCTGTATGCGAAAGGCGACGCCCGCGAAGCCGCGCGCCGAATCGGCGGCTCCCGCGCGGGGAGCGGCGGCGAAATCGGCTTCGATGGCGCCGTCCTCAAAATCCGAATCCGCCAGAATTACCATGGCCTGGCCGCCGCCCGCCTGAGTGTGCGGCAGGGCGGGATTGTCTACAAGCCGCAGGGCAGGCCGGCCGCGCCAATTCGCCGGACCGGCTTGGACGTTGACCGGCGTCAGCCCCGCCATGGATTGCAAGCGGTAAGTCTGCGCCGGCAGTTGCGGTACGAAAAAGAGCAGCGCCAGAAGCGCCGGTGGCAGGAGCGGCGGGCGGTGAGAACAGCCCAGGGATCTTTGCATACCGAGTCAGACGCAGCCGGACGCGGAAGGTCGCGGCGGCCACGGTTGGCGCGAAATGCTGGCATTTCACTTGCTCCTTAAAGAAGCAGCAAGGCCATTCCCACGGGATGCTTCCGGGGAATTTGCAGGAGAGCTATGCAAGCCGCACGCCGGATTACCGGCAGCTTCATCTCCAGTCTGCGCCGCTTTTCAGGGGACGGCAGGCGCCTGGAACGGCCCCTTGGGCCATTGGAAGCGCCCCGCATCGGGCTGGCGCTGGGCGGCGGTTTCGCCCGCGGTATCGCCCACGCCGGGGTGCTCGCAGTCTTCGAAGAAAATCACATTCCCATCCACTGCATCGCGGGCGTAAGCGCCGGGGCCATCGTAGCGGCGGCTTACGCCAGCGGTGTAGCGCCCGCCGAGATCGCCGCGGCGGGCTGTCGGATGCGCTTTGGCGATGTCGGCCGCTGGACACTTTGCCGCATGGGCTTCCTGTCCAGCGAGCGCATGAATGATTTCCTGCGCGGTCTGCTCAAGAGCTATCGCTTCGAGGAAATGCGCATTCCGTTGGGGGTGGTCGCCACGGACCTCTGTTCGGGCGAACCGGTGAGATTCCGCGACAGCGGTGACGTCTTTTTGCCCATCCGCGCCAGTTGCGCCTATCCGGGGATGTTCCTGCCCGTAAGTCACCAGGGCCGGCTGCTGGTGGATGGCGCCATGGCCATGGAGGTTCCCGCGCTGCTGGCCCGGCAGTTGGGCGCCACGCATGTGATCTCGGCATTCCTGCCGGACCGGGCCGATGCGCCCCCGCCCCGGCATGTGTTTGAAGTGGTCAACCGGTGCTTCCAGATAATGCACAAGCGCACCGAAGACGACTGGCGAATGGCCAGCGACCTGGTGATTACACCCGATGTGCGAACGGTATCGTGGGACGGCTTTGGCTGCGGACCGCAACTGGTGAAGGCCGGCGAAGAGGCCGCCCGCGCGGCGCTGCCGAAAATTCAAGCCTGGCTGGCCCGGCCGGCGCCCGCCAGCCGCGAAGGCAAAGTGGTGGCGCTTACGCCAGGTTCAATACCTGCCTGACCGTCCCGCTGTGGCCCTGGATCTTTTGCTGTAGCATCATCAACGCGTAGATCAACTGCTCGGGCCGCGGCGGACAGCCCGGCACGAACACGTCAATTGGAATTACCTGGTTCACCGGCACTAGGGCGTAATTGTTGAATACGCCCGTGGAGGTGGCGCAGGCGCCCATGGAGATGGCCCACTTAGGCTCCGGCATTTGCTGATACAGATGACGAATTACCGGCGCCATCTTCTGGGAGACGCGGCCGGCAATGATCATCAGGTCGCTCTGGCGCGGCGACCCGCGGAAGACCTCCGCGCCGAAACGCGCGATATCGTACCGCGAAGCGCTCATGGACATCATTTCGAT
>DATJRE010000163.1:0-27910 GCA_035505095.1 Bryobacteraceae bacterium
CTTCGCGGAGCGACGGTTTATCGATCCGAATTCGCAGGTGTATAAGGACACGGGCGGCCTCGTCGCCAAATTGCTCGGCACGGAAGTGCAGGAAGCTCATCCGCTGCTTAGTCTGAAGCGGTTCAGTTGGACCTGACCCCATCCTGGGGTGGCGACACGCACGCCACGTCACGTACCGTGCGGCTGGCGCTGCAGTGCCGAGCTTTCGCCGTCCGGACAAAGGCCGATCCGCTCCGCGTTGTTCCCACCATCGAAATGGCGATCTGGAATCTCGACCGGAACCTGGCGGTCAGCGGCGTCAAAACGATGGAACACGTCAATTGAATCCGCAACCCGGCAACGCCGCTTCGAAACTGATCTAACTGCTCGGTTTTTTCGGTATCGGCTTTGTTCCTTTCTGCACTTGTCCTGTTCGGGGTGGCGTCGCTTTCAGTGACGCGGCATTCGCGCGAGTGCAGCATACGCATGGCGCTGGGTGCAACGGGAACGGATGTGCTGTGGATGGGAGCACCTCGCCATGGCGGGATCGTCCTTGCTGGCCTGGCAATTGGCCTGCTCCTGTCGTTCCGCCGCTGTCTTGACCATTTCCGCGTTAACCGCCGTGGTCATTCCCGCGTGGCGCGCATCGCGTCTGGACCCGGCCATCGATCGTATGTGACGGCGTAGCGTTTACCGAGAGGGCAAACCAATTCGAAAGACAACCGGCTACGAACTGGAAAAGCGGAAGCCGCGCCATCCCACATCGGGCTCGCGGACTGCGCGAGCCGAGCTTCCGGCGCCCATTGGCGCGCCGCGATCACCCGCGATCTATCCTTAGGAGCCGAAGCAGTTCGGTGATTACTGACATGGCTCGGCGCGGTGGTCAGAATTCTGAGGCCGGATTGGACTACTCACACCGCAACGCCACCACCGGGTCAACGGCGCTCGCCCGTTTGGCCGGCAGCACACACGCCAGCATCGCCACCACTCCCAACACCACCGTCACTGCTGCCAGCGTCAACGGATCACCCGCACCTACCCCGTACAGCAAACTCCCCATAAAACGAGTCAGCATCACAGAAGCCGCTAATCCCACGATCAATCCCGCGCCCGCTAATCCCATGCCCTGCCGCAGCACCAACCCCACAATCTGCCAATGAGACGCCCCCAACGCCGACCGAACGCCAAGCTCATTCGTGCGGCGGGTCACTGCATAGGACATGACTCCGTAAATCCCTACGGCCGCCAACAACAGCGCCACCGATGCAAAAACAATCAACACGAGCATCACAAAACGCCGGCCTGTCAGCGACCCCGAAATCACGTCCTTCATGGCTCGTACCGCATAAACCGGCTGATCGTCAGTGGGGCCCGCTACCGCGGCTCGTACAGGCGGCACAAAACTCAACGGTTCACCCTTGCTGCGAAGCGCCAGCGTCAGCGCCGTCACACCGCTGCTCATAAACTTGTCTGGTATTTGCAGCAATGGGAAATAGACCTGGCTCCGAATCTTGTTCGTATCATCCGAATCCAGTCCCCACTGCTTCACGTGCCCCACTACTCCCACAATCTGCACGGTCCCCAAGGCGATGAGGCTGATTTGCCGGCCTATCGGATCGACACCGGGAAAGATTTGCCTCGCCATCACGTCGTCGATGAGCGCCACGGGCGTTGAACTGAGGTTGTCCCGCTCCGTCAAGACCCGTCCACGCAGCAGTGGAATCCGCATCACGGCAGGGTAGTCCGGGCTAACGACGTAGAACACGGCCGTTTTGATTCGCTCCGGCCCCGGCTGCGGTCCATTTCCGAGCCAAGAGTCGATTTCGCTATCGCTATCCCCTAACGGCAGCAGGCTCGTCAGTGCGGCTGCTTGCACTCCCGGCACCATCTCAACTCGCTGCACCAGTTGCTGAAGCGCCGTGCGAATGCCCACCGGGCTGGATATCGCCTTGGGAGACAACGCCACCCGCATAGTCAGAATATGGCTCACCGTAAATCCTGGGTTCACTCGCAACAGCCGCCAGACGCTTTGAGTCATCAAGGCCGATCCGGCCAACAGGACCACCGCCAGGCAGGTTTCCAGCGCTACGAAAATCCCTTCGATCCTATGCCTGCCGCCGCCCGCGCCGCGCGTTCCTTCCTTCAACGATTCCTGCGCATTGGTTTTGGCGCTATGCATGGCCGGTGCCAGCCCAAACAAAATCCCCGTCACCAACGAAACCGCCAGCGTGAACAACAGGACGTACCTGTCAATTCCCACCTCACCCGAGCGCGGCAGGCTGGCCGGTGCGGCGGCCACCAGCAAAGTTGTTCCCCACTGCGCTAAGAGCAAGCCAACCGCAGCGCCGCCCAGCGACAGCAGCACGCTTTCTGTGAGCAGTTGCCGCACCACGCGCCATCTTTCCGCTCCCAGTGCCGCGCGAATGGCAAATTCCCGTTTTCTTGCCGCCGAACGCGCCAGCAGCAGGTTCGCCACATTCGCGCAGGCGATAATCAGCACAAACCCCACTGCGCCTGCCAACAACAGCAGAACCGGCCGAACATTGCCCACAATGTCGTCTTTCATCGGAACCACGGCCGCCGAGGTCAACGCGTTGGTGGCGGGGTATTGCTGCGCCAGGCCTTTCGCGATCGCTTCCATCTCTCCGCGCGCAGCCTGAATGCTCACACCCGGCCGCAAACGTCCGACCACGTGCAGTCCTGGATGCGATTTGCGCGTACGCAGTTCCGCACCGGTCCATTGCTCGATGGGCAGATAAACCTGCGCCATCCCACCCAAGCTGGCAGGCAGAACGCCAATCACCACGCAATTCATGGCATTCAGCGTCAGCGTCTTACCCAAGATGTTCCGCTGAGCGCCAAACCGTCCCTGCCAGAAGTTGGAGCTCAGCATCACCGTGCATCCGGTCCCTGGCCTGTCCTCTTCCGGGCGAAAAACGCGGCCCAGCAGCGGCGTCACGCCTAACACCGGAAACAAACTCGCCGTCACGTATTCGCCTGAAACCTGTTCCGGCCGCCCCGAACCGGTAAGGTTGAAATCATCGCCCCTGTAAGCGCCCATGTCGCTAAAGGAATGGCTTTCTCTGCGCCAGTCCAGGTAATTCGGATAGGCTACCGAACCATTGCCAAAGTCTGCGCTCGTCTCATAGACATCGACCAGCCTCGCCGGGTCCGGATACGCCAGCGGCTGTAACAGCACGCCATTCACCACGCTGAAAATGGCTGTGTTCGCGCCAATGCCAATAGCCAGCGCCAACATAGCGATCGCGCTAAATCCCGCGTTCTTCCGCAGCGTGCGAATGCCATAGCGTAGGTCCTGCCCCACGCCGCTCAGAAAGTGGCCCTGTGCCCCCGCGCCCAACACCACTGGCTCCGGCGCATCCGTGCGCTCCACATCGCGCAACCCGCTGGCCATCGCCTTCCGATCTAATACTTCGTTCAGCGTCAGCCGCAGCGCCTCCGCGTCCGGAACCCCTGACAGTTTCAGTTCTTTATATCGGTCTTCCGCATGCTGCGCTAGTTCTTCGGCGATCTCCGCCTCTCGCTCCGGCGTCAAGCGCAGCTCCGCCAATTGCCGGCGAACCAACTCTTTCCATTCAGGCATTCTCGGCTCCTGTGACCCGGCCGATCGCCAGGACGAAACTCTCCCAACCCTTGCGCTGCGCAGCCAATACCTTTCGCCCCTGGGCCGTCAGATTGTAATAGCGCCGCCGCCGCTGCCCGGCCTTCTCCACCCACTTTCCCTGCACCCATCCGCGCTTTTCGAGACGATAAAGCAGCGGATACAGCGACGCCGCATGAAACCGCAGTGCACCTTGGGAACGCCGCTCAATCAGCTTTCCAATCTCGTAACCATGCCGGGGAACCCTCTCAATCAGCGACAAAAGCAGCAACTCCGCGCTGCCCTTCTTCCATTCAGGGCTCATGGCTTGGTTGACCATATATGTGTCTGCAATATATCACATGACCACATTACGTTTCTGCCAGGTCGAAAGTTCCCAAATGATTCTTGAAAGGGGTGTGGCAACAAAACAACGCAGACGACAAATCCAAGATCTTCTCGTAACCGATGTGTTGTCACCCTTGGAACGAGTATTGATATTTCTCGATAAAGCGCGATTAACGGCGTAGGGGCGATCAACCGGCCGACGCCGACTATGACCCCGTATCAGTCACCCCTCCGCGACTACACGCGGGTATGGCAAGATCTGGTCGAACGGCTTCCTCATGCTCCACTTCCCGGACGAGGGAATTTAGCTGGCGGTCTAATGCGCCGTCCTCATGATGAAAAGTGCTGAGATCGTCTTCCCATTCAACTTTCCTTTCTTACTCTGTTCGCGATCTGGCGCTGGAGCCGCTCTGATACAGCTTTTGACTCAAGTCCCAGAGCCTGACTGCGACGCTGTTGTCGTACGTAATCTGTTTTGTCTGCGTCTCTCGGCACTGCCTGAAGAATCTGCCGGAGACACCGTCGAGATCGGGCGAGGACGCGACGTAGACGGGAGTTCTCGCTGCGCCTTCCGGCAATGCAAGCAAAGATGGAATGCGCTTTAACAACCACGGGACTGCGGCAGGTAGACCTTGCATGTTGTCGCCCAGGCGTGTGAGCGTGGGTCCGGGACTAAAACAGTTCGCGGTAATCGTCGATCCCGCGAGGCGCCGGGAGAGTTCGTAAGTAAACAGAATGTTGCAAAGCTTCGAGCGCCTATAGGCCTCCAACCAGTTGTATTGCCGCTGACCCTGGAGATTGGAAAAATCCAGTTTTCCGCTATGGAACTCCGAGGAAGCGGTGAGAATCCTGCCGGCGGGCGCGGCCCGGAGGAGATCGAGCAGAAGGTGAGTTAGCGCGAACGGCGCAAGGTGATTAACGGCGAAGGTTTTCTCAAGACCGTCCGGCGTCACTTCTCTTTCTGCGAACAGTGCGCCTGCATTGTTGATCAGGACATCGATCCGCGAGAAACATCCGTGAAGCCGGTCAGCCAGACGGTGGATCTCTGCTTGCGACGACAAGTCTGCCAGGAACAGGATCGGCGGGCTGCCCGCAGCACACTTCGCGACTTCCGCACGCATGAAATTGGACCGGGTTCGCTCACGTCCCACCATCAAGACTTCCGCACCACGTTCCGCTAAGAGCAGGGCCGTGGCCAACCCGAGTCCACTCGTCGCCCCCGTGATGAGGACCGTCTTCCCGCTCATCGACATTTCGCTCTGCTGTTCGCTAGTCGTTCCCGTCAAAGGCAGCTCGGGTGGCCTCCATTGGTGCGCCGCAAGGTCGACGAGATGACGCTTATTTTGCTTTCTGGGCAGCCGCCGCTTCCTCGGTCGAGGGGGGGACAAGACCCTTTAGTCGCAGATAAACCGCCATGGTCCCGTACATCTCGTTATCGTGGGCCACGTTGAAATTAAGCAGGCCGAGTTTTGATTTATTGCCGAGCGGCGTTTTGACGATCGCCGCCCCGTCGGCGTCGGTCATCCCGCTGTAAGCGTCATCGCAGAGTTCACCGGACGCTTTGAGCGCGGCAAGCAGATCGGCCTTGCTTGTTTTTGAGGCGGCGTCGCCCCGCTTCATTTCACCTTTCGTTATGCTACACATCGCCATCTGCGCATCGGCGACATGCGCAATCAGTTGTCCAAAAGTTCGGACCTCAGGGGCTGGCTTAAACGCGTAATCCGCTTCTGGCATCTTCTCAGTCTGCCTTGAGAATATTAGCGCTCACTCCCTTGTACACCGCAGTTACCTCGGCGGTCATGGGGTTCTGGGCTCGCAAGGCCGTAGCAGCGGCGAACAGAACGAAAGAAAGACTCGAAACAATGGTTTTCATAGGACTCCTTTTGGGCTCTCAAAATATGTCAGCTAATTGGCTCCAGCTCACGGCTGGAGATGGTCTACACCTCAGAGTTGAGACCATCCTCCGTCTACCGGAAGCTCGGCGCCGGTCGTGAAGGTCGCATCGAACGCGAGGAAGAGGACGGCCTTGGCAATTTCCTCCGACTTCCCCCAGCGCTTCATGGGAACCATCCCGGCCATCTGCTGCCTAATCTGGGCGACGGCGTCTTTATCGGGAAACACTTTGCCGAGGATCGGCGTGTCGATGGGACCGGGCGTCACCGCGTTTACGCGAATCTCGCGGGGAATCAACTCGGCGGCGAGCGTCCGAGCAAAGGATCGCAGCGCGGCCTTGGCAGCTCCATATGCGACCTGACCGGCCATTCCCTTGACGTTGGCAATTGAGGTCGTGAAGACGACAGAGCCTCCCCGGTTGATTAACGGCGTGAGCTTCTGCACCGCGAAAATCGGCCCTTTGGTGTTCAGGTTGAACATCTCGTCGTAGATCGCCTCGGTCATGCTCTCAAGAGGCGCTCGGATGCTGAACCCGGCGTTGACGAAGAGCAGGTCGAAGGTGTCGAACTCGGCCTTCACCTTAGAGGCGAGGGCGTCGATGTCCGTCAACGACCGCGCGTCGCTCGAAACCACGATGGCGTCCGTTCCAAGCTCTTTCTGCGCCGATTCCAGGCCTTCCTTCGAGCGGCCCGTCACCAGAACGCGCGAGCCTCCGTCAAGCAGCATCTTCGCCGTAGCGAGCCCCATGCCGCTCGTGCCGCCGATGCTCACCACCTTTTTTCCTTCGTACCGTTTCATGTGTATTTCTCCTTGTGTATGGTTTCTTCGTTCTGTCGCCGTGATTCCAAAGTTAGGGCAGTGGCGGTGATCTTTTGCATCCAGTGGCGCTCTTTCAGGACACCGCGCTTAAGGATGGTGCGAAAGATAAATCGACCCCAGAGACCCTGACGACGGCCTGCCACGCGGCTTCCTGGCTGGCGCGATCGTGTAAGTGCGGCTGGCGCTGTACCTCAATTGGGCCTGAGAACTTCCCTTGTGCCGAGGCGAAGAATTGCCCTGAGACGTCGGTCCCAAATTCCGACGCCTGGATGTAGCGACGGGCCGCGGTCTCCGGCGTCTGATTCATGCCGGGAATGAGGTTCACAATTGGGATAAAGATATGCCTCAACGCCCAGCCGGCGCTTCGCACGACGTTGGTGGCGGTCGCGCCACCGGGAGACACGGCGTACACGGCCATGCCGGAAGGCAGCCGGCGGGCGAGCGCCCCGGTCCACCAAGCGACGATGAGCTTCGCGTCGGCATACGCGTTGTTGGGCACGTACTTCACGTTTGGCCCGTTGCGTATCAGGGCTTCAACAGAGGCGGTTCGATTACCCTGGAACCGTTTGGCCGCGAAGGCTGGCAGATCGGTGTATTTGAACATGGGAACGCCCCCGCGGGCAGGTTCTGCACCTGCGATAACGATCCGCGCGTTGGGGCTCAGCAGGTTGGCGCGGAGCAACCCGACAGTCAGTTGATGATGCCCGATCAGCGGCGCCTGAGAAGCTTCGATGCCCTCCGCAGTGAGCGCGCGCTTTTTGAAGGGGACCAACCCGGCATTGAGCAGCAGGAAATCGATCGGCTGACCCCGTTTGACCAGCTCGTCGAGGGCGGACTGCACGCTGGAGGGCGAGTCCAGATCCAGCTCCAACGGCGTGAAGATGTTCTTCTTGGTCTCAGCCGCGAGTTGAGCAGCCGTTTGCTGGACCCGGGCCAGGCTGCGCCCGGTGACGATGACCTGTTTATAGCCCTTGGCGGCAAGCAAGCCGGCTGCCGCATAACCGAGCCCGGACGTGGTGCCGGTGACGAGCGCGAACGAATTTTTCATAGCGTCTCCATGGTGAAGAATGAAGCTCGAAGGGGTCCCCGCGAGGCAGGCGCGACCCTGTAATTTTGAACTGTTCAGTTCTATATTGATTGGTACGATGGAAATTGTCAAGGAGTTTTAAATTGAATGGTTCAGAATACCCCTAAGCCGCGTGGACGGCCGCGTAGCTTCGACGAGACGGGGGCGCTGGAAAAGGCGACTCAGGTGTTCTGGTCGAAAGGCTACGACGGCGTGACGATTGACGATTTGGTCGCCGGGATGGGTGTCGGACGGCCGAGTCTGTATGCCGTCTTTGGCGACAAGCGGGCGATATTCTTGCGTGTCCTCAAGGCGTATGCCGAGGCGAAGGGCGCTCGCGCTGCGAAGGCGCTCCTCTTTCCACAGAGTCTCCGCGACTCGATCGCGGCCTTTCTGAGGTACGCCGTCGAAAGTGCGACCGAGAAAGGGTCCGCCCGAGGCTGCCTTCTGATTTGCGTCGCGCCGCTGGTGGACGATGCTGAAGTCCGGCAGTTCTTGCAAAAAGCCGCCGCGGGCGGCGCGGCGCTGGTGGAAGGTCGTTTCCGGAACGCGATCAGCGCGGGCGAAATCCCGTCCGATTTTCCTGTGGCCGAACGCGCGATCCAAGTCACGGATTTTGGTCGTGGCCTTACGATGCGTGCGCTGATAGGCACGCCGCGCAAGACGCTCATAAGGGATGCCGAGGAAGCGGCCGATTTGGTGCTCCTGCCGCCGCGTAGGGCGTCAAAATGAGATCTCAGCACCGCAGAGCCACCCAATTCATGGGGACCTCTCGTCTCGTCCTCAAGAGTGTGATACGGTCCTTATCACGCTCATGGGGACAAGACCCATCGGCTCCGCAGTAAGACATCCACAGATAACGGAAGTGATCCGCGCGATTCGCCCACATGCCCGAAGCACTGGCGACGAAGGCGACACGACGACATCCTGCAAAATGCTGAAAGCCCGTTGGGTTGGGGCTTAGGCCAGGTTCGTCGATCATGCCTTGACTTCCAAAGCTTGATCGAATTGGATTGCAGCTTGTCTGACCGATAGGCAATATGTACTCAAAAGTTGGCCTGTCGACTGGGATCTTACTTCAGCTCGCGTACTTGCAGATTACACTTGGCCGTACAACGCGCATCGCTGAGATCTTGGCCGCCGCAAACCCGCGCCTGACGGCGTAGCGTTTACCGAGAGGCCAAACTAATTCGAAAGACAACCGGCTACGAACTGAAAAAGCGGAAGCCGCGCTATCCCACATCGGGCTCGCGGACGGCGCGAGCCGGGCTCCCGGCGCCCATTGGCGCGCCACGCTCAGCGGCAGACCAAATCCGCGGCGCGAAAGCGCCCTATGCCGGCGGTCGCCGTCCCCGCGCGCTCACTGGCGGTGCCGTTCGCGGCAGGAAAACGTCAAATACGGCCGCTGCAACCCGCTTGCACCAGACACAGAGAGCTGAGAGGCTCCGTTCGTCAGGGCAGGCGTCAGAAGCTCGACACGAATCCAGGACGGCGAAGGCAAGGCGAACCTCAGAGTGCGCAGCCCGCACCGCAATGGCCCCGGCATCCGTGCTGCCATTGCTTCCCCACAACTCGCCAAATAAAGTGGCAATCGATGATCGCCGCTTCCCGCGTTTCTCGCCTCTTCTATTGGAGGGATCGTATCCATGGCTGACATTCCAGTCAAGAACGTCATTGTGAAGAACGCTAACGGCACCCAAACCATTTTCATCGCCAAATATGGTGGCCTGAACAAGGCAGGGACTGAGCTGATGGTCAAGCAGCCTTTTGAGTGGAAAATCCAGGAAATGAACCGGAACAAAATCGAATTTAAAGCCGGGAAGTTTTCAATCTCGGGTACCAGGCATGCGCCGGAAGGCATTGGCCCTTTCGCCATGACCATGAAAGCAACGGCGGCTAACCTCAAGGGAACCGATCCCTTCAAATTCGTCAAAGCCTAGCCAAACAGATTTGAAATTTTCTCATCACCCCATTCGGTGATCCGGCGGACAGCACGGCGGCGCGGCGCAAACCGCGCCGCACGCGCTGAACCAGTTTCGGGCGCCCGCTCCCGATAGCATCCGTTACTTCCATGCCGCAACCGGTTGTTCAACCGGCCGCTGCGGCCAACTGCGGCTACCTCCGGGCATAACTTCCATCCGCCGCCGCCGCTGGTCTCCGCCCCCAACAGGCCCCGCGGACCCATCCTGCCCTCCAGCCTCGCCCCGCTTCCCCGTCCGCCCTTGCCTGCCCCGCTTCCCCGCGCCACCATGGGAGCGGAGCCACTCCCATGATCGTCGAAATGCGGACTTACCACCTCAAGCCCGGCAAGCGCGCCGAATTCCTGGAAATCTTCCGTTCCCAATCCATGCCCGCGCACGCCGCCATCGGCATGAAAATCCTCGGCCCGTTCCCTTCCCTCGAAGACCCCGACGTCTTCTTCTTCATGCGCGGCTTCCCCGACCTTGCCTCGCGCGAGCCCATGAAAGCCCAATTCTACGAGGGCCCCCTCTGGAAGAACCGGCTTGAAAACCTCCTCATGCCCATGATCGAAAAGTACGACGTGGTCCTGGTAGACGACCGCGCCGGCCTCATTCGCTGGTAGCCCGGCCGCTCACTTCCGCTCCGGCGCGTGGGCTTCGCGCGCCAGGTATCCGGTCCACCATTCCTCCCGCCCCGGCGCGTCGAACTCGCGCCCCCAGTGCTCCCGAAAGGCCTTGGCCTTCTCCGCTGCGCGCCGCCCGGCGAACCGTTCCACCTGGGTGCGCAGCCGCGAGGGCCGCATGCTCTTCCGGATCAGCGCCACCGAGGCCACCAGGTCGTTCACCTGCCCCAGCAGGTCCTGCACCTGCTTCAGCGCCTCGATGCGCTCCTCCAGGCCCGCGTCATAGCACGGCCGGAACAGGTCCAGCGAATACCGCAGCCGCTTGCCGCTCACCCGCAGCGGATGCAGCCGCGCCAGCCTCGGATTCCCCGCCAGCACCTCCCGCACCTCCGCGAAAAAGGCCTGCGCCAGCTTGGGCAATTCGCTCCGCGCGTTGGCCGCCACGCCGGCCTCGTCGTCCCACTTCACGTGCGGTTTGGCATCCCGCGCCATCATCACAGCTCCAGCCGGACGCGCCATTCCCGCGTCGAGCGCCCGTCCTTCCACGGCTTCAGCGCGCCGCGCAGCTCCCGCGCCGCGTCCTTGCGTTCCTCCGCCAGCCGTTGCGCCACCGCCGAGCCGCGCGGCACCCCCGCCTCCGCCAGCAACTCCAGGGCAATGTCC
Source organism: Bryobacteraceae bacterium (assembly GCA_035505095.1). Taxonomy (GTDB): domain Bacteria; phylum Acidobacteriota; class Terriglobia; order Bryobacterales; family Bryobacteraceae; genus JOPF133. The sequence goes on from DATJRE010000163.1 coordinate 10,954, forward strand.
CGGTCGCGCACCTCCGCGCACGCCTGCATCAGCCCCTTCAGTTCCTTCTTCAATTCCTTCCGCCCGCCGTCCGGATAAAAGTGCGCGAACAGCCCCAGGCACGCGTTCATCCGCCGGATGGCCACCCGCAGGTCGTGCACCGCTTCCGCGTCCCCAACCCGCGCCGCCTTCTCCGCGTCCTTCGCCAGCCGCCGCAGCAGCGCCGCGGTCTGCCAATGGGCATATTCGTGCATATCACTCCCTGGCCTTGGTCAGCGTCACTCGCCGGTTGTACACCTGCTGGAAACTTTCGCCCGCCCGCCGCGCGCCCCATTCCACCAGGTCGATATCGCCGCGCGAATGCACCTGCAAGGCTACCTCCCCGTCCAGCAATCGGCATTCCACCCGGTCGATGCTCTGCTCGTGGCTCCGGTCCAGGTTGTCCGCCAGCCGCAGCACCGGCGTCAGCTCCACCAGGGTCTTCCGCTCGTCCGCCGAAAGCGCCTGGTATGCCCCGTGCATGGGGCTCGGCAGCGACTTCCGGTGGTACCGGCACAGGCTCGCAATCATCAGCCGCTCGCGATCCGTAAATCCCGGCATGTCCGAGTTAGCCACCACATAGTAAGAATGCTTATGATGACTTACTCCGCTGATATAGTGTCCCACGTCCAGCAGGTAAGCCGCCGCCTCCAGCAACTTACCGCAGGGCGGCGAAAGCTGGTGCAGCGGATACAGCGCCGTGAACATCAGTCCCGCAATGTGCGCCACCTTGCGCGCGCGGTCCAGCGAAACGCCGTAGCGCCGGCACATCTCCTCCACCTCGCGCCGCTGGTCGCGGGTCAGGTGTGAAAGCTCCGCCCCCACGTTGCGCGCCGCCAGGTCCGCGATGATGCCGTCGCGCACCCCCGCCCGCGAGTAGTACATCGCCGGCTGCCGCAGGGCCTTCAGAAAATCCGTCAGCACCGCCATGCCCGGCACGATGATCTCCGCGCGCCGCGGCCCGATCCCGGTCACCTTGCGCCGGCCCGCCAGGCTCAGCACCGAGAGCCGCGCGTACAGCTTGCGCACCTGCGCCGCCGAAACCCGCAGACGGTCGATGCCGTCCCTCTGCGACCGCGGCAGCCGCGCCACCGCGCTGGCCACCGCGCTGGCCGTCGCCGAAGTCGCGATGGTCCGTTCCCATTCCGCATTCCCCAGCCGCCGCACCACCCCCGCCAGCTTCTCCTGAATGAATTCGTGCATCAGGTGTAACTGGTGCGGCGAAGGCGGATCTTCTTCCAGAAACACCTCCTGCAGCCGCACCGCTCCCAGCGGTTTCGAAAACGATTCCCGCAGGTTCCCGTCTTCGGTCGCAATAATCTCCGCGCTGCCGCCGCCGATATCGATGATCAGGACGCGCCGTCCCTGCTGCGGCCACGTCGATTCCACCCCCAGGTGGATCAGCCGCGCCTCCTCGCGGCCCGAAATGATTTCCACCGGCGCCCCCACCGCCTCCGTGGCCCGCGCCAGAAAGTCGCGCTGGTTGCGCGTATCGCGGATCGCGCTGGTGGCCACCGCCCGCACTCCCACCACGTCCAGCCGCCGGTAGAGCGCCGCCATCCGCGCCAGCACCGCGCAGGTGTTCTTCAGGGCCTCCTCGCTTACCGTCCCGGAACGGAAAACGCTCTCGCCCAGGCGCGTCACTTCGCGGTCCGAGGCCAGAACCCGAACGGGCTGGCCGGGGGTCACCTCGGCCGCCTCCAGGCGGATGGAATTGCTGCCAATATCGATGGCTGCGTAGCGGGGCACCTTCCCATGCTACCGAGACACCGCCGGGTTGACAAACCTCCCTGCGCCCGTTATGTTAGGCCCAATGCTCCGAACCGTGCTCTGCGTTTTTCTCGCCCTGGCGCCGGCCTTTGCCGCGAGTCCCTGCATCAGCGCCACCCCGGCGTGCACCGAGTGGGTGGTCCTCGGCGGCGGTCCTTCGCGCTCCATGATCTATCGCACCTATTCGCTCGATGTGCGCAACGAGCAGATCACCCGCGCCCTGGTCATGGTTCACGGGACCAATCGCGACGCCGACAACTACTACCGCAACGCCCTGGCGGCCGCCTTCCTCGCCAATGCGCTCGAAGACACCGTGGTGATCGCCCCCCGCATCGCCTCCAACGACCGCGGCTGCCAGGACGTCCTGGCGCCCAACGAAGTAAGTTACAGTTGCACCGGCGACAGTTGGCGCTCCGGCGGAACCGCCGCCAGCAACGATAAGTTGACCTCCTTCGATTTCATCGACGAAGTACTCCGCAAGTTGGCCCGCAAGGAAATCTTCCCCAACCTCCGTCACATCGTGGTGGCTGGACATTCGGCCGGCGGCCAGTTCGTCAACCGCTACGAAATGGCCAACCAGGTTCACGAGAAACTGGGCGTGCCGGTGAGTTACATCGTAGCCAACCCTTCGAGTTATGCCTACCCCGATAAGACCCGCCCCACTCCGGCCGATTGGCCGGTAACTGCAGGCCCTCCCGGCTATGTTCCCGCGCCCGGAGCCAACGGCGGACGCCGCGGCGGGTCGGGTGGCGCAGGTACTGCCGGCGCGGTGTTTCGTAACTTCGGCGATGGCCGTAATTGCACCACTTACGATTTGTGGCCCTACGGTTTCGAGCATCGCAGCGGCTACACCGCCCGCCTCAGCGACGACCAGTTGAAGAAGCAGCTCGCCTCCCGCCCCACCACTTACCTGCTGGGCGAAGAGGACATCCTGCCGCTTGGCGGTTTCGACAGCTCCTGCCCCGCCATGGCCCAGGGACCCACCCGCCTCGCCCGCGGCCTGGCCTTCAGCAAATTCGTCATGGAAAAACTCGGCGGCCATCCCGAAGTGGTGGTCATCCCCGAATGCGGCCACAACGCCCGCTGCATGTACACCGACGAAAAGGCCCTGCCCATCGCCTTCCCGAAATAGCCGCTCCCGCGCGCCCGCCCCGCCGCAACCCGATCTCGCGGCCAACCCTCCCCGGCCGCCTTGATCCGCGACCCCCGCATTACCCCCCGCACTCCACGCCGGCCACTTTCAAGCCCTTGCGCGCGGTGGTGCTCAGGGGGATCTCCAGCCGCCCGGCCGCCTGGAACCAGCGCAGCGCGCCATCCTCCGCGTGCTCCCAACCGGCCGGCGCCAGCGCCTCCTTCACCGTGAAGGTGTAGTGGTGGTGCGTGATGGTGTGGCGGAAGGTGCCCAGCGTCCGGCCCGGCCGCGCGGCCGGCAGGTCTTCGGGCGAGGGCAGGTCCCAGAAGCCGGCCATGCGGCGCGCCTCCGCCTCTCTGCGCCGCAGCAGAATGCCGCGGCTCCCGCGCACCACCAGCAGCACTCCCTCCAGCGACACCGGCTCCATGCGGCGCAGCTTCACCGGCAGTTCGCCGGCGGTCCCGTGCGCCCGCGCCTGGCAGCACGCCGCCAGCGGACAAACCAGGCACAGCGGATTGCGCGGCAGGCACACGGTGGCCCCCAGCTCCATCAGGGCCTGATTGAAGGCGCCCGGATCGCGCCGGTCCAGCCAGGATTCCGCTACCGTCCGGAAGCGCTCGCGGGTGCGCGCGCTGCCGATATCGGCGGGGTCGTTTTCCACCCGCGCCACCACCCGCAGCACATTGCCGTCCACCACCGCGCAGGCCTCCTCGAAGGCGATGCTGGCGATCGCCGCGGCGGTGTAATCGCCGATGCCCGGCAGCGCCCGCAGGGCCGCGCAGGTTTGCGGGAAGGCTCCCGCCCCGGCGACCTCCCGGGCCGCCCGCAGCAGGTTGCGGGCCCGCGAATAGTATCCCAGGCCGCTCCACAGCGTGAGCACCTCCTCTTCGCGCGCCGCCGCCAGCGCTTCCACCGTGGGGAAGCGCTCCAGGAACCGCTGGTAATAGGGAATCACCGCCTGCGCGCGGGTCTGCTGCAGCATAATCTCCGAGACCCAGATGCGGTACGGATCGCGGCTCGCCCTCCAGGGCAGATCGCGATGCCCGCGGCGGTACCAGCCCAGCAGAAGCTCCGCCACGGCCGGCCGCCCGGCGGCCGCGGCCTTCATTCGAGAACGCGCAGCCATTCGGCGACCACGGCGAAATCTTCGGGGGCCACGTCCCAGGCCTCGAACTCGGGATTCAGCGGCTCCAGGCGGATGCGCTCGTGGCGCCACTGGACGTCCCCTTCGAAATCGCGGCCTTCGGAACGCTGGCCTTCCAGCGCCTTGACGCTGGTGTACTTCTTCACCGTGTAGCGGGCGGTTTCATCCAGCACGCCGAAGCGCTGGATCAGCAGAATCTTATTCTGCCGCGACCCCACCGGGTGCAGGCGGAAGAGGTTCAGGCTGCCATCCGGGATGCGCGGCTCCATGGATTGCCCCACCACGTGGGCCACGAAAAGTTCCGGCCCCAGCCGCAGGCCCTCCGGCGCCCGCACCCAATCCTCGGGTTCCGAGGGCATCTCGTCGCCCAACCCGCCCGCCGCCGCGCGCAGGCTGTAGAGCGGCAGGTGGCTGACGTACGGTCGCACTTGAATGGGCGCCACGTGCTCGCTGAACAGGCGGTCGAGCACCCGCGAGAAGGCATCCACCTCAACAGCGCGCCGTTCGCTCACCCGCACCACGTTGGAAAGCGAATCTTCCAGCGACGCCAGGTAGGCCTCCGCGCCGGATTCTTCGAGACACCGGGCGATGTGCGGTCCGAGCGCCTCCAGCACCTCGGCGTCTTCGGGGCCGGCGATATCGTCGAACGACGGGCGCAGCCGCACCCAGCCGCGGTCGGCCGCCGGGTCGATCAGCAGCACCCCGATGTTCTCGGGCGCCTGGCCCGGCAGGGCCGCTTCCAGGACCGCATAACACCCCTGGCGGCGTTTGGCGATGGGGATGACGGCCGGCATTCGATGGGCGCTTTTAATCGTACCTGTTTCGCTTATCGGCGGCAAACCCCGAAACTTGAATGCCCGACTGAATGCCTGACCCGCCTATTGGCCGCCAGTGACCGGCGGCGGATTGTTCGGCACCGGGCTCGGGTAGTACCCGATGCGCGCGTGAATCTTGACCGTAGGCAGAGACGGCACCTTCACCTCGATATGGCGGAAGAGCTTGGGCTTGAAGTCCGATTCGATGTCCGGCACGTAGCGCAGAATGTACTGCGTGGTGATCTCCCCCGAGATGCCGGCCACGGCATCGATGATGCCCTTCGAAATCGCCGCCGCGTAGCCGCCGGTGCCCACCGTGATGGCGTAGTTGCCGGCGTCCTGCGGATTCGACAGGTAGCCCGAGACATCCTTATAGGGGTTGTTCAGCGGGTATTCCACGTGGCCGCCGGTTTCGGTAGCCAGCCGTTCCAGCACCGCCTGGTCCTCGTTGTCGAAGCCGAACGCCTGAGTGCTCATCCCATAGATCGTCACCAGGTTGCGCTGGGCGATTTCCAGCACCTGCTCCAGGCTCTTGTCCCCCACGCTGTTGTGGCCGTCCCCCACCACAATCAGCACCCGCCGCGGCTCGTAGGGTTCGCCGTTCACAAGCTGGCGGTTGGTGCAGGCCTTATAAATAGCGTCGTACAGGGCCGCCCCGCCGCCGGGCTTCATCTTGCGCACCTTATCGGCGATCGGCTCGGAATTCTGGGTGGTATTCACCAGCAGCTCGGCCTCGTTGGAATACGAGATCAGGTAGCCGCGGTAGCGCGGGTCCCCCGGTAGCAGGTTCCATACCAGCTCCAGGATGGCGTCCTGATAGTTCGTCCAGTGGATGCGCATGTTGCTGCTCTGGTCGATCAGGAAACCTACCACGATGGGCTGGCGCTGATCGTGGCTGAAGAACTTGATGCGCTGCGGCCGGCCTTCGTCGAGGATCTCGAAATCCTTCATCTCCAGGTTGGAGACGAATTTCCCCTTATCGTCGGTGACCGTCACCGGGACGATGACTTCGGTAGCCTGCGCGGCGAAGTGGGGGGTCTGCTGGTCGGCCGGCTTGGGGTTGGGAGCGCCGCTTTGGGTTTGGGCGGGCACAGTTGACGGTTGCGGCGGCTGCTGCGCGGCCGAAGCGGCCCACCACGGGAGGCCGCAGGATAAAAGCGCTATGGATAGGCGAAGCACGGGAATCACCGCTCTTGCTTATTCTACCAGTCCCGGAATCTCAAGTCCCCGGTACTTTCGGGCTGGAACCGATCCCACACGCTTTTCGCGGCTATGGCGAGACACGATGAAACGATCCGGACCGCCCATGCACTAACATGGCAGGCGGCATCAATCGGAGGGATTGCCGCCCGGCTCGGGTGAGCCCCCCTTCCACTTTCCTTCCTTCTGCCCCGGACGCAGGGGCGTGTCTTCTCTCCGCACGCCCCTGTTGTCTGTTTCCCCGCGTTCCCACGGTTCGGCTTTCCCGGTCCGCTCTTCCCAGTCACGGGCCGGCGCCATTGGTTTGGTTTGGGCCTACAATACGGTCAGGAGGCTTCATGTTTACCATGCTGGCTATCCTGGTTTACCTGGTGGCAATCGCCGCTCCCCTTTACCTCCTATATCGTTTCGGTTCCCAATCCTGGTATTGGCACGTGCTATCGATTGCCGCCGCGCTGGCGCTGGGCCTCGTCCCGACGCCGCCCGAGTGGAAGAATGCGGCCATGGACCTGCTCTTCGGATTCGCGCTGACGTTCCTGCTGCTGTGGGGCGCCGGCGGGCTGGTAGTTTTCCGGCCTCACATCCACGCCCGCGAGAAACACGCATAAGACCTGCGCGGTGCTGAGGCGGGCGCCGTGCTCGCACCGCCCGCCTCGCCCGGCTCATTCGGGCGTGCTCACTCCACCAGCGCCACCCAGTACTGCAGCGATTGAAGCACGAACCCGCTCAGGATCAGCGCCACGCCGAATACGCCCATGCCCTTTTCGGGCACGTGATCGGCAGTCCATTCCACGAACGGCGTGCACGAGCTAGCCACCGCCGTGACCGCGCCAATCACCAGCCCGGCCTGCAAACCCAGCCCGAGCGCGTTGGCCCGATCATGCGCTACCAAGGCGCTCAGAAATCCCGCCGCCGTGTAGCCAACCGTGCGATTCAGCGCCGCCAGAAGCAGAAACCGCGTCAATCGCGGCCGCGCCGCGGGCCGGTAATCCACGGTGGGCCGGATGCCCACGCGGTATGCCAGCACCTGCCCCACCGTGCTCAGCGCGCCAAAAGTCGCTCCGAACGCGACGCCGTACAGGTGCCCCGCGCCCACCGCGAAGCCCGCTCCGCGAATGGCGCTCATCGCCAGGTCGTACCAGAACCCCGGCTTGGGCCCGTGCCGCGCGGCGCGCGCAAACTCCCAGGCCAGGGTGATGCCGTGCGCCACCCCGGTCGCGATTCCGGCCACCGGCCCCAGCCCCAGCCCGTATCCCAGCCCAAACAGCGCGCCGTAGGTCACCCCGCGGGTCAGCGTGCGGAGCGGGCCATGCTCGCCGCCCAGCAGGTCGTAAGCCAGGTAGAGCGTGCCCAACACATCCAGGCAACTGCCCGAGAGGCTGATCACCGCCAGCATGTGCCGGTCGATGGTCATGCCATCTCCGCGAATTGGCCGTTGCGAAGAACCAGGAAGTTCTCCTGCCCCGCGGCGGCCGCCAGCCGTTTCGCGGGCGCGTCGATGGCCTCGTCGGCCAGTTGGAACGTGCCGTGGTGGATGGCGATGCTGGTCCCGGCTCCCAGGATGCGGTGCGCGCGCACGGCATCCTCCGGGGACATATGCACGCGCGACATGAACCAGCGAGGCTCATAGGCGCCGATCGGCAATAGCGCTACGCGCGGCTCTCCGAAGCGCTCCCGGATGGCGGCGAAATGCGCGCCGAAGGCCGTGTCGCCCGCGAAATACACCAGCCGCCCGGGCCCTTCGATCAGGTAGCCGCACCATAAGGTCCGGTTGCGGTCGAACAATCCGCGGCTGGAAAAGTGGACCGCCGGTACGCAATGCACGGTGAACGGGGGCAGCGCCAGGGATTGGCCCCAATCCAGTTCCGCGACCGGCCCGATCTTCTCGCGGCGCAGCAGCCGCCCCACCCGCGCCGGCGCCACGAAGGCCGCCCCGCCGCGCGCCGCCAGCCGCCGGAGGGTCGGCAAATCCAGGTGATCGTAATGATTGTGGCTCAGCAGCACCGCGTCGATTCCCGGCAGATCCTCCCAGGATACTCCCGGCCTCCGGCGCCGCCGCGGCCCGGCCCACGCCACCGGACTCGCCCGCTCGGACCAGATCGGGTCCGTCAGAAGGTTGCAGCCGCTTTGCTGCAGGAGCACGGTTGAATGGTTCACCAGGGTGACCCGCAGCGCGCCGCCCTCCACGCGGCGGGGCGGCACGGCCGGCTCGACATCCGCCAGGAAGCGCGGCGAGCGTTCCGGGCGAGTGGCCAGCTTCCAGCGCAGCACGTCCCGAAACCCCGGCGCCTGCCGCGCGTCGGGATTGTAGAAGCGCCGCCCATCGAAGTGCTTCGCAAACTCCGGCCCGCCAGGCAGCATGGCTCATTTTGACACGGGCGGGTGCGGCGGGCGGGAGGGGAGCGCGCCGCGCGTTAACCGGCGACGCTACGGTCCCCACCCGCGCTGGGCGATGGCACCGTGCCGGCCGGCGCGGTGTTGGTGGCCCACCCGCGTCAATGGCGGCGGTGATCTGGCCGGTGGCCGCGTCCGCACAGGGTGAGAGGCCGCCGGTGGGTACCGCCGGGAAGGAGGGGCCGGCTGCGGCGGGCACCAAGGTGCGGGCGCGCCCGAAGCATTTTCCGCCGGCGTTGCAGTAACATCGTTCTATGTCCGGCCCGGCTCCGCGTGTGTTTCTCAGCCACAGCAGTAAGGACCAGGAGTTTGTGTCCGAACTATACCGCCGGCTGACTGACGACGGCGTGCCGTGCTTCTTCAGCCCGGAGTCGATCGGCTGGGGAGACAACTGGGTCAAGGCCCTGGAGCGCGCGTTAGATGAGTGCGAATACGTGGTGTTCCTCCTTTCGCCCGATTTCTGTAACTCCCGGTGGGTGGAGGTGGAACGGACCAGCAGCATTGCCGACGATCCCGCGGGCCTTAAGCGTAAGGTCCGGCCGCTGACCCTGCAGCCCTGCGACCATCTCCCTACCTTTCCGCGCTTCCTGCGGCATATTCAGACCATCGATATCTCCACGGCTGCGGCGTTCGAACGGAACTATCCCCGAATCTGTCGCGGCCTCGGCGGTACGCCGCGCGAGGATACTCCCCTCACCGACCGCACCAAGCTTCCGCCGCCGCACCCGCTTCCGGAGCGTCACCGCATGCCCTACCGCTCGCTGGGCGACAAATTCATCGGTCGGGTAGACCCGTTCTGGGACCTCCGCGATTCGCTCTTCCGCCACGGCACCAGCATTCTCGCGGGTGAGGTGGTGGTTGTCGGCACCGGCGGCCTGGGCAAGACGCAGCTCGCCGTGGAGTACGCCCACCGCTTCGGCTCGGCATACCCCGGCGGGGTGTATTGGGTGGATGGCGATCGGGGCCTGTCCACGCTCATCGCGCAAGTGGGTGAGGCCGCCGGCCTTGCGGTCGATCCGAAGGCCCCCGAAACTGACCAATTGGAGCAGCTCTGGCATGGCCTGAACCGGCTGCCCGGCCCGTCGCTGGTGATCCTCGACAACTTCCCCGAGCGGAAGCCGCTGCAACCGTACCTGCCCGTCGGGGGACGCGTACACGCGCTGGTCACCACCCGGCGCCAGGACCTCGACTACCCTTCGGTTCGGCTGAACATCCTGACCACCGAAGAAGGCATCCTTCTTCTCAACTCGGGCCGGAGACTGTTCGGAGACGAGGCTGGCGCGCTGGTTGCTCGCCTCGGCGGCCTGCCGCTGGCGTTGGAGTTGGCCAAAGCCTATCTCAATTACCACAGCCAATTGACCATCCCCGCCTTGCTGGAAGAGATGAGCGCTACCAGGGACAAGGACATCCCCCTGCTGGCCGAGTTCGCATCGGAATACCACGACCATCTGCCTACCCGCCACGAAACCGACATCGTACGCACCTTTCAATTGAGCTGGGAGGCCGCGCCGGAACTCGCCAAAAAGGTACTCCGCGCGATGGGCGAACTGGCGCCCGTGGCGGTGCCCCGAACCCTCCTGCGGCCGATATTGGAGCTGCCCGCCGATGCGGGCGTCCGCGATCCACTGGGCAATGCATTGGACGAGCTCGTGAGACTCTCTCTGGTCGAGCTGGATACCAACGGCAACCCCATCGCCCATCGTCTGATTCTCGCCTTCGCGCGCCACCGCAACGCCGCTGATTCCGCATCTCCTTTCGACCGGTGCCTGGCCGTGGTTCTACAACAAATGGGTCGAGCCTCGCTGACCCCGGATGGCCGTACCATTGCGGAGTTGAACCTGGTGGCGCCGCACGCCGAATCGCTCCTTACGGACGGGCGGGTTACGCCGCAGGACCTCTCGCGGCTGGCAGGTCGCCTGGGAACGCATTACCAGGCGCTGGGCCGGTACTCGGATGCGAAGCGCCTGCTCACTGCAGCACTGGACTCCGCTGAGAAGACATTTGCATCGGGGCACCCCTCCATCGCTGCTGCCCAATCCAATCTGGCGGCCCTGCTCTGGAATTTAGGCCAATTGCAGGAAGCCCGTGATCTCCTGCAAAAGGCCTTGGCTTCCTATGAGAGGACTTTCGAAGCCGGTCACGCTTCCATCGCCACCATGCAATCGATTCTGGCGCTGGTCCTCCGGGATCTGGGGCAGTTGGCGGAAGCCCGCGATCTGCTACAAAAAGCCCTGGCCTCCAATGAGAGGTCATTCGAACCCGGTCACCCCTCCATCGCCATCCGTCAATCCAATCTGGCGTCGGTGCTCCAGGACCTGGGGCGGTTGGAGAAAGCTCGCGATCTGCTGCAAAAAGCGCTGGCCTCCGCTGAGAAGACCTTCGAACCCGGCCACCCCTCCATCGCCCGAAGGCAATCCAATCTGGCGATCCTGCTGCGGAATCTGGGCCAGTTGGAGGAAGCCCGTGATCTGCTACAAAAAGCCCTGGCCTCCGCTGAGAAGACCTTCGAACCCGGTCACCCCTCCATCGCCATCGTTCAATCCAATCTGGCGCTGGCGCTTCAGGACCTGGGCCAGTTGGAGGAAGCCTGCGATTTGCTGCAAAAAGCCCTGGCCTCCGATGAGAAGACCTTCGAACCCGGTCACCCGGCCATCGCCATCGGTCAATCCAATCTGGCGATGGTGCTCCAGGATCTGGGCCAGTTGGAGGAAGCCCGCGATCTGCTGGGCAAAGCTCTGGCCTCCGCTGAGAAGACCTTCGAACCGGGTCACCCCTCCATCGCCACCCGTCAATCCAATCTGGCGACGGTGCTCCAGGGCCTCGGCCAGTTGGAGGAAGCCTGCGATCTGCTCCGAAAAGCCCTGGCCTCCGATCAGAAGACATTCGAACCTGGTCACCCGACTATCGCCGTCGATCAATCGAATCTCGCGATGGTGCTGAAGGACCTGGGACAGTTGGAGGAAGCCCGCGATCTGCTGCAAAAAGCGCACCAGACATACCTGAACCGCTTCGGGCCGGACCATCCGAACACGCGAAAAATTCAGCGAAATCTGGAAAGCCTGGGGGGCTAAGCGCGACCCGACTCCTCGCCCGAGGCGGAAACGAGCACCTCGCGGCTGAGAGGCTACCCTCCGGCCGATGCCTCCCCAAATTCACCTATATCATGCGGGATGCGGGTGAGCCGGGGGTGGGGCGGCAAGCGGCTGGCGGGGAACGAGATTCAGTTTGAAAAGTCGGTGAACAATGGCGGCCTGCCTCACTGGACGACTACTTTATCAGTGGCCTGGTTGTCGAAGTCGTCCCAGACGCGGACGGCAATCGTGTGCTCGCCGGCGGGGGCGTCGAGGGTGAGGTCGTAGTCGAGAGCCAGGGAGTCGGAGAGCTTGGAGACGGGGGCGGCCAGGGTCCAATCGGCGCCATCGAGGGAGTATTCGGCTTTGGCGATGTCGTTGAGGGCGTCGGCGGCGTGCCAGTGGACGCGCAGTTTGCCGGCGCCGGCGGTGGCGGTGAGGGCGGTGATGCGGGGCGGGGTGTTGTCGATGGTGAAGGGGTCGCTGACCAGGCTGCCGGTGAGGGCTTCGGCGGGCGGGTTGGAGGGGGAATCGGACGCGGTGATGCGCAGGCGGTATTCGCCATCGGGGAAAGCGGTGGTGTCGAAGGAGAAGTATTTTTCGTCGAGCTTATCCTTGAGCGGCTTCCAGACGGTTTCTTTGGAGCCGCGGATTTCCACGGTGTAGACCAGGGAATCGCCATTGGGGTCGGTGGCCAGCCAGCGCGCGCCGCGCCAGCCTTTGGCGTACTGCATGGCGGGGGTGCTGGTGGAACCGGAGGCGGAGGACTCCAGCGAAAACAGCGTCGAGGACACGGCGCCGGAACGGCCGAGCGGCGGCAGCGACAGAGTGGGCGGCGCGGTGGAAAGCGATGGGCTGGGCGGCGGGAACTTGTAATTGGGCTGGGTGATTTCGATCTGCTCGACCGACGGCGGCAGGTTCTTGGGCAGATAGGCCACGTCCACCGATTCGAGTTCGGGGGAGCGGCCCGAGCCTTCGCATTTCAGAGTGGCGCGCCACTGCACGAAGCGCGAGGGCGGAGAAACGATGCGGGCGCCTTCGGGCACGGTGATGGCGGGCGACCAGGCGCTCCAGTATTTGCCGGCCTGGTCGAGGTTGCCGCTGCGGGTTTCAAGGGAGACCTGGCCGCCGTTGAGGTTGGCTTCGAAGCTGAGGCGTCCCCAGAGCGAGAAGATGCCGGCATCGAAGGTGTCGCTTTCGATGCTGCCCTGCTTTTCGAGGCCGGGGCCGATCTCAATGACTTTGCCCACGTTGCCGGTGGCGGCGTAGAGGCGGCCGCCGGGGCCGGAGAGGAAGGCGGTGACCTGGGTGGCCGGCACGGTTAAGAGGGCGGTGTAGAGCGAGGGCGATTCCACGCGGTAGATGAGGCCCTTGTTGCCGGTGCCGAGCAGCACGCGGCCGGAGGAGTCGAAGGCGATGGCGTAGACCACGTCCTGGGGATTGCTCCAGATTTTGAGCGGGGTTCCGCTGGAATCGATACGGTAGACATCGCTGCCGCCGGCGACTCCGCTGGGAAGGCTCAGCGAGGGACTGGACGACGAGGCGCGGGGCGCGGCGGGGGCCGGCGAACCGGGAGCGCTGACGAGGACGGGGGTGACCACGGGCGGCGGGGAGAGCGGCGGAGCGGCCGAACTGCCGCCGGAGTACGACTTGCTGCCCACGCCGGCAGCGTAAATGGAGCCATCGCGGGCCACGGCCACGGCGGTAACTTCCTTGCGCGGCATCTGGTAGAGCACGAAGCCCTCGCCCGCGGGAGTGACGCGCAGAACCAGGCCGCCGGGATCGGTTCCCAGGATGAGATCGCCCTGGGCGTCGAGGGCCATGGAGCGGATGTGGGTTTCGTCGCAGGGGAAGAAGAGCTTGCCTTGGCCATCGGGCGCCACGCGGTAGACGCCGCCGGGGTCGCCGGTGGCTACCAGCAGGTTGCCGGAGTGGTCGAAGGCCAGGGCCCAGATGTACTTGGCCTTGGGGTCGTAGAAGACTTCCGACTTACCGGCGGCGGAGATGCGGTAGACCTTGCCATCGGGGGCGGTGGCGGCGTAGACGCGGCCGGTGGAATCGACGGTCACGGCCTGGACCTGGAGGCCATCCAGCTCGGCAAGGACCTTGCCTTTGCCATCGGGCGCAATGCGGTAGACCTTGGCGTTGGTGCCGCCGCCGGCGTAGAGGTTGCCTTTGGAATCCTGGGCCAGCGACCATAAGTAGGCGAGGGAGGGATCGAATAACTCATGGGAGGCAGGCGCCAGGGTGAGCAGGCCGTCGCTGCGGCTGGACAGATTCTTGAGGACGCCCTTTTCGAAGTCGGAGTATTCGCCTTCCGACCAGTCTTTGGTCTGGCCCGCAAGCAGGGCCGCGGCGGCCAGAGCCGCAAGGCCCCCTGCCAGTACGATACGCGCGTAATTAGTCATCGATAAGTTGCTTCTTCATGCCGTGCGGCCGGGCGATGCGGAGCGTGAAGGCCCCGATTACCGGCCGCAGATGAACGTTGATGAACGCCGATAGGAACCTTTTTACTTTACGTGAATCCGCAAGGAGTAACTCCCGGTCACCACGTAATCGAACTTCAGAGCCATCTGCTCCGAAGCGGTCTCGGACGAGGTAAACAGGGTGCGGTTGGCGGCCCGGCCGGCCTGCATCACGTTGAGCACGGAAGAGGGCAGGCTCGGCAGCGTTTTGTCTTCGTAATAGGCCGTCGGGCTGGCCTCGACGAGCGACACATATAACTTGTCGTTAGTACGCTCCTGGTTGAGCAGGCTGACGGTTTCCGGAACGTCGAGGAAACGGTTCATCTGGCCGGCGAAGTTCTGCATGCGGTTGACGGTATCGGCGTCGCTGAGCATGATGCGGTGATCGCCCTTGGCGAGGCCTTCGGGAATGTTCATGGTGAACTGGCGCTCGATGGGGGCGCCGCGATAGGGGCGCAGGAACACGGTGACGGGGACGCGGTCGCCGGGGCGCACATCGGCATTGGCCACCCAGGCGCTTTCGATGGTGGCGACGCGCCGCTCGGGCAGCAGGTCGACGGTGACGTTGACGCGCTTGATATCCGGCGTTTTGACGTTATTGAGATAGAGGCGGTTGAACTTATCGCCCCACCATCCGGCCAGCAGCATGGGAGCGGGCATGGGGACGCCTTCGCTGGAGGCCTGCATGGTGTTGAGGGAAATGCTGCCCTGGCCGGCGAGGTCCACGTGGCCGCTGAGGCGGTAAGTGGCCTCATCCACGGACTCATTCAACTCGGAGACGGAGTTATAAAGGGTCAGCATCATGAGATAGGGCGTCCATTTCTGGTGGACGAAGACGCTGAAGTGGTAATCCTTCTCACTCTTGACGGCTTCTTTGTCGTCGAGCGAGCGCACCCGCATGGTGACGGGGATCATGTCCGAGGAATCGCCGAGCACGCCCATGATGCCGCTGTGGCGATCCTGGTGGAGGGCGCCGACCACATCGGTGGCGTTGGCCATCTTATTGGGCTGGTAAGTGGAGGCCAGGGTCATGAGTACCTCGCCCTTAGTCATGGGCATATCCACCGGGCCGAGGTTAAAGAAGGGATGACCGAAGGCGAGCACGCGCTTGCCATCGTTATAAGTGACGGTGCCGAGGCCGGAGACGCTCATATCGCCATCCACCAGCACACCGGCCACGGTATCGCCGGGGTTGAGGGAATGCTGCCAGCCGGGCACGGGCTTGCTGGTGAGGGCGCCGGCGGAGGCACCGGTCTGCACGGCGGCGCCGCCCGCCACGGCGCTGATGCCCAACTCCCGGAAGACGGGCGAGAACTGCTGGAGGGTATCCGCACTGAAGCCGGAGAAGACCAGGGGCGATTCGATGGGGACCATCATGGGCGACTCGGGCGGAAGGCTTCCGGAGGAGCCGGCGGCCACGGCGGTAGCCAGCAGATTGCCGGGGATTTCGACGGACGCGCGGCTGTTGGACGCAGCGATTTTGTCGGGAGTGCGGGCGTCTTCGGGACGGGACTTATCGAAGTCGTTGATTTCGAGCATCAGCTCGATGGGGGTGATGCCGCAGATGGCGTCCGGGGAGAAAACGCTGAGGCGCAGGGCGATGGCTCCGATCAGCTTGCCGTCGACGTAGACGGGGCTGCCGCTCATGCCGCCGGCCACGTTGGTGCGAATGGCTTTGCCGCCCATTTTGGCGAGGATGATGTCCTGCTTGGGTCCCCAGGCGTTTTTCATGCGCCCGATGATTTCGATGGGCACGGGTTCGGGTTCGGTGCCCTGGAATACGGTCCAGGCGGTGCCTTTCATGCCGGGCTTGATTTCGGAGAGCCGCATGATGGCGACCGGACCGGCTTTGGGACGTGGAAGGTTGGACTCACCCGCGGCGTACACGGGGAGTAAAGCGACCGCCAATCCCAACAGAAAGGCGGGATGTCGCATGTTCATTAGGGTCTACGGCTCCAATTGGTCTTATTGTACTATGTGACGCCTGGCGGCTCCGGAACGTTGCGGGTTGGGGGTCAGCGGCGCGGAGCGGGTTCGGGGCGGCGGGAGCCAGGAGGGTCGTTATTGATGATGACGATGGGCTCGGTGGTGGGGGGAATGTCGCGGGGATAGGGCGGAGGCGGCGGGGGCGCCACGGGGGGCGGGTCCGTTTGGCGGGCTGGAATGGGTTCGTTCGGAGTCGGGGGAACCGATTGAGCCGGCTTGGGTTCGGGCTCAATGACGGGTTCGTTCGGTAATTCATCGCGCAGGGACTTGAGGCGGTCAAATTCCTGGATGGCCTGGCGGTAGGCGCGGCCGGCCTGGGCCTGGTAGCGGAGGAAGAGCTTCCAGATTTCGGGAGACTGGCGAACCAGGCGGACGAAGCCATCGCCGAGGGCGTGGTTGAAGCCCTGGCCGACGGTGACGTCGAGCGAGGGCTGGTTGCGGAAGGCGCCATCGGTATCGACGGCCTCGTTGATACCGGTGGAGAAGAGGCCGGCTTCGAGGCGGGAGGCGCGCAGGACGGCGTGGCGGGCGAGGGCAATGCGCTCCAGGGCGGAGAGTTCCTCGAAGTTGACTGGGTGGTAGACGGCGACGAGGTCGGCTTTGATGTCGGCGACTTCGTCGAGGTGCTCGGCGCGGACGACGATGAAATCGGCGGCGGCGAAGCCATGTTTCCGGGCGTTCTGGGCCGAGCGGGATTTGCCCTCGGGAAGGCTTGGTGCAGACGTGGGATCAGCAAGTTGCTAGGGACGCGCTCTGAATCTGCACCGGAAATGATACGATTGGCCTGATCGGAGACATGGCCGCGCCCTCCCAGATCGCCCACTACCAGATCACCTCCAAACTCGGTGAGGGCGGGATGGGCGCAGTCTATCGCGCGATCGATACGAAGCTCCATCGCGACGTCGCCATCAAGGTCTTGCCTGCGGCGTTCGCGGCGGACTCCTCGCGCATGGCCCGCTTCG
>DATJRE010000164.1:0-14219 GCA_035505095.1 Bryobacteraceae bacterium
GTCGAATCCGGCACCCTCGATGCCGCCATAGACTACGCTTTCCGCCACGGCCACCCCGGCGATACGGTGCTGCTGGCGCCGGCCTGCGCCAGCTTCGACCAGTTCTCCAGCTACGAACATCGCGGCGAGGTGTTCAAGCGCCTCGTCCGCCAACTTCCGGAGGAACCGCAAAAATAATGCAACACATGAAAACCGACTGGATCCTGTTCGGCACGGTGCTGGCCATCGTCTCGTTCGGGCTGCTGTTTCTCTACAGCGCGTCCTCCATCACCGCGCAGCTCGATCCGCGCTACCACTCTACGTGGCATTTCGTGGCGCGCCAGGCGCAATGGGCGGCCGTGGCCGTGGTGGTGATGATGTTGCTCAAGAGCGTCCCGCACCACAAGCTGCGCCACCCGGCGCTGGCCTTTGGCGGCATCGGGATCACCATCCTGCTGCTGGGAGCGGTCTATTTCATCGACCACGACCACCACCGCTGGCTGCGCATCGGACCGGGCGGCTTCCAGCCCTCCGAACTGGCCAAACCGGCGCTGGTGATTTTCCTGGCGTATTTCGTGACCCTGCGCGCGCCCGCCATCAATAACGCGCGCTACACCCTGGCGCCGGCCGCTCTGGGAATCGGCCTGATGATCTGCGCGGTGGCGGTGGCCGACCTGGGAACGCCGCTGGTGATGGGGGCCGCGGTGATGAGCGTATTCTTCGTAGCCGGCCTGGAATACCGCTACTGCTGGATGGTGATGGGCGTGGCGCTGGCGGGAGTGGCGTTTTTCATTTGCGCCGAGCCGTACCGGCTGGGGCGCGTGGTGCGCTTCGTCGATCCGCAGTTCAAGATTCTGGCGAAGGTGGACCATCAGGGCAAAGTGCAGGCCTGGATCGAGCATAGCCTGCGGACACGCGACACCAACTACCAGTCGGAGCAATCGAAGATTGCGGTGGGCGCGGGCGGGGCCACCGGCGTGGGGCTGATGAACGGCAAGCAGAAGCTGCTGTACCTGCCCTTCGCCCACACCGATTTCATTTACGCCGTGGTGGGCGAGGAGACTGGCCTGATTGGAACGCTGGGCCTGCTGGCCGGATTTTGCATCATCGGCTGGCGGGGCCTGCGGGCAGCCTGGCTCCTGCGCAACGACGATTTCGGCCGCTACCTGGCGCTCGGCATCACCACCACCGTGGTGGTGCAGGGCCTGTTGAACATGAGCGTGGTGCTGGGCATGATGCCCACCAAAGGCATCTCGCTGCCCATGGTGAGTTATGGCGGCAGCAGTCTGTTGTGTACCCTGGCCCTGCTGGGAATTCTGATGAGCGTGAGCGAACGTGCGGGATAGGGAGAAAGGCTTGACGCGGGGGGTGCCCCTTGGGCCCGGAGACGCGGAGGAAGGCCAAGAGGAGTCGAAATGCCTTCTCCGCGAATTTCTCCGCGTCTCCGCGCCTCTGCGTCAAAATAGGTGCGCCCGTGCCGGCGGCTAAGCGGTTTCTGATGGCCGGGGGCGGCACGGGCGGGCATGTGATTCCGCTGCTGGCGGTGGCTCGTGAGCTGCGCCAGAGGGGACATGCGGTGGTTTTTGCGGGCACCGAACGAGGTCTGGAATCCAAGCTGGTTCCGGCCGAAGGATTTGAATTGCGGCGCATCCATATCGGCGCGCTCAACCGGGTCAGCCTGGGCGAGCGGATCGGCACGCTGGTGAAGTTGCCCATTGCCACGCTCGCTTCCATCCCCCTGGTGCGCCCGTGTGCGGCGGTTTTCAGCATTGGAGGCTACGTGGCGGGGCCTCCGGTGATGGCGGCTTTGCTGGCGCGCGTCCCGGTGGTGGTGATGTAACCCAACGCGGTGCCCGGATTCACCAACCGCGTCATCGGGCGGTTGGTGACGCGCGCGCTGATCTCGTTTCCGGAGACGGCGTCCTATTTCCGCGTTGGCCGCACTGAGGTCACCGGTTTGCCGGTGCGCGAGGAGTTCTTCGCCCTGGCTCCCAAACCACGCGGCGGACCCATCCAGATCCTCATCACCGGCGGCAGCCAGGGGTCGCGCACGCTCAACCGCGCCGCCCGCCAGAGCTGGCCGTTGTTTCGCGAGGCACGGCTCCCGGTGCGGCTGGTGCACCAGACGGGCCCTCGCGAATTTGAGACCATCCGCGAGGAGTTCGCGGCGAGCGGCCTGGAGGGCGAGATCCTGCCATTCATCGCCGATATGCCGGCCGCCTTCGGGGCTGCCGACCTGATTGTGTGCCGTTCCGGCGCGGGCACCGTATCGGAGCTGGCGGCGGCCGGCAAGCCCTCCATTCTGTCGCCGTTCCCATTCGCCGCCGACGATCACCAGGCCCGCAATGCCGAGGCCATGGAACGCGGCGGCGCGGCCCGCCTGGTCCGCGATTCCGAAATGACCGGCGAGAAGCTGTTTGCGCTGGTGCGCGAACTGGCGGCGGACGAAACCGCACTCACCCGGATGGGCCAGGCCGCCCGCCAGTTTGCCCACCCCGGCGCAGCGAAACGAGCCGCGGAAATCTTGGAGGAAATCGGATGACGCGGGAGAGCTTGTTGGACGCGGAGGCGCGGAGACGCGGAGGAAAACGCGGAGGAGTCACTTGGATTCTTCTCCGTTTCTTCCTGCGCGTCTCCGGGCCCAAAGGGCACCCCCCGCGTCAAGCTGTTCCTCTCTTTTTCCCATTGACACGCGGGAAACAAACGGAAACAATACGGTAAGCAAATGTTTTTCCGTCCCCAACACCTGCATTTCACCGGCATCGGTGGCATCGGCATGAGCGGCATTGCCGAGGTTCTGTTGAACCTCGGCTATCAGATCAGCGGATCGGATGTGCGTCTCTCGCCGATTACCGAGCGGCTGGCCGCGATGGGGGCGTGGATCTACGAGGGCCACGACGCATCCAACGTGGCCGGGGCGCGGGCGCTGGTGGTCAGCTCGGCGGTCGACCCGCAGAATCCCGAGGTGGTGGAGGCCCGCCGCCTGCAGATCCCGGTCATCCCGCGCGGCGAATTGCTGGCCGAGTTGATGCGGCTGAAATACGGGATCGCGGTGGCCGGCAGCCACGGCAAGACCACCACTACCTCTATGACCGCCACGATCCTGAATTATGCAGGATTGGACCCAACCGTAGTCGTGGGCGGCCGCGTGGGCACCATGGGCGGCTCCAACGCCCGCGTGGGGCACAGCGATTTCCTGGTGGTCGAATCCGACGAGAGCGATGGCTCGTTCCTCAAACTTGCGCCCATCATCGCCGTGGTCACCAACATCGACCGCGAACACCTGGACCATTATGCTTCGCTGGAGGCCATCCAGGCGGCCTTTGTGGAATTCGTGAACAAGGTGCCCTTCTACGGCGCCACCATCGTCTGCCTGGACGACCCCAATGTGCAGACGGTTTTTCCCGCCATCGCGCGCCGCACCATTACCTACGGAACCACCGCGCAGGCGGATATGGAGGCCCACGAAATCGGCTGCGGCCACTTCGCCAGCGATTTCCGGTTGCGCTACCGGTCAAGCGACCTGGGCCGCTTCCATTTGCGGATTCCCGGCCGGCACAACGTGCTGAACGCCATGGCGGCGGTGGCGGTGGCGTTGGAACTGGAGGTCGCGCCCGGCACCATCCGCGAGGCGCTGGCCACGTTCAGCGGGGTGGACCGGCGCTTCCAGGTGCGCGGCAAGGAGCGCGGCATCACCGTGGTGGACGATTACGGGCACCACCCCACCGAGATCCGCGCCACTCTGGATGGCGCGCGGGAGTGCGGTTTCCGGCGCATCCACGTGCTCTTCCAGCCGCACCGCTACACCCGCACCTTTCATTTGCTGGACGAGTTTGCGCGTTCCTTCCACCAGGCCGACCGGGTCTTCATTTTGGATATCTACGCGGCGTCGGAAAAGCCCATCGAGGGTGTCACTGCCGAGAACCTGGTGGAGCGCCTGCGGCAGTTCGGCCATCGCGGTGCGGAATACGTGGGCACCATCGACTGCGGTGTGGAGGCCGTGGCGGCGGTGGCTCAGGATGGCGACCTGGTACTGACGCTGGGAGCGGGCAACGTCTGGCAGGCGGGCGAGAGGCTGCTGGAAAAGCTCAGGCAGCCCGAGGAGCATTGAAGTGGCGCGCGAAGGCAGGAAATCCGGCGGCTCGGCCAGGGATGGCGACCGGGGCGCCATGCGAAACCGGCGGCTGTGGCTCGGGGTAATCTGCGCGGGCCTGCTATTCGGTTCCACCGCCATGGCGGCGCTGAAGATCCGGCGCTATGTCATCCACGACCCGGAGTTCGTGCTTTCGCGCGACCGCGCGGACAGCCTGACCATCGCCGGGATCAAGTACACCAACCGCGCCAAGGTGCGGCGCATCTTCAGCGGCGATTTCGAGCACAGCATCTTCTCCATCCCGCTGGACGAGCGCCGCCGCCGTCTGCTGGCGATCGATTGGGTGGAAGACGCTTCCGTGTCTCGCATCTGGCCCGACCGGCTGGTGGTACGCATCCGCGAGCGCACGCCGGTGGCTTATGTCTACTTCGGCTCCGGCGTGCTGCTGATCGACGCCCACGGCGCGCTGCTCGATCCGCCGCCGGAGTCGCACTTCGCCTTCCCCGTGCTGAGCGGCGTGCGGGAAGACGAAACCGAAGACGAGCGCCGCGAACGCGTCCGCTCGCTGCTGCTTTTCGAACAAGGAATGGGTTACCTGGCCAAGGACGTCTCCGAGGTGGATGTCTCCGACCTGGAGAATCTCCGCGTGGTGACCCAGATCGACAAGCGCGCCGTGGAGTTGCTGATCGGCGACGCGAATTTCGCCAGCCGCTATGAGAACTTTATGAATCACTATCCGGAAATCCATAAGCACTCGCCGGAGGTGAAGACTTTCGACCTCCGGCTGGAAGACCGGATTACCGCCAGGGAATGAACCATGACAGTGAAACCGATGTACGCAGTGGGATTGGACGCCGGCAGCCGCACTACGCGGGTGGTGATTTGTGTTTTGGAGCGCGGACGCATGCGCTTCCTGGGCGCCGGTTCGGCTCCCTCCGAGGGATGGCTGAAGAGCCGCATCGCCGACCAGATGGCCGTGTCCGAGAGCATCCGCATGGCCGTCGCCGAGGCCCAGTCCTCCGCCGGCGTGAACGTGGAATCGGCCGCGGTGGGGATGGCCGGTCAGACGGTAAACGGCCGCAACCGCAGGGGCGGGTTGGAATTGGGGTACATGCGGGAGATCGAGTCGGCCGATGTGGACCGCGTGATGAAGCGAGCCTGGAAGGCGAAGTTGGACGAGGATCGCATGATCCTGCAGCTCTACCCGCAGGATTTTGTGGTGGATGGCCAGGCCGGGCACCGCAATCCGGAGAAGATGCTGGCCGATTGTCTGGCGGTGAACGTGCATCTGGCGACCGCGTCCGTGCAGGAACACAATGCCCTGGTCGGGGCTGTGAATCTGGCCTCCATCCTGGTGGAGGAAACCGTCTTCGAGCCGCAGGCCGCCTGCTATGCGGCGGTGCGCCCAGAGGATCGCCGCGAAGGCATCGCGGTGCTGGATATCGGCGGCGAATCCACCGGTATGGTAGTCTATTACGGCGATTCGCTGCAGCTTGCCTGCACCATCCAGAAAGCCAACGGAACCCAGATTTGCGGCGATTCCTTCACCCGCGACCTGGCGCACGCCATGTGCCTCAGCTTTGAAGATGCCGAAAGGGTGAAGATGGAATACGGCTCGGCCTCGCCGCAAGCCTGCCTGGAAAATCTGCACGTGGAACTGCCCACGCCGGAAGAGCGCGAGCGGCGCGAGGGTTCCTTAAAACACGTCAACATCGTATTGGAGTCGCGGGCCACGGAGTTGTTTCGGCTGGTGCGCAACGAGCTGACGCAGATCGGCATGGACCGGGCACTGATCGGCGGCATTTTTGTGTGCGGCGGCGCCGCCCAGCTTCCCGACCTCCTGGACGTGGCCGATCATGAGCTGCGGTGCCAGGCACGCTTTGGCCTGCCTTCCGGCATCCGGGACTGGCCCGAGGAGATCCGGACTCCCGAGTGGACCACCGCCGCGGGACTCTCGATGTACTCGGCCAAAATCAAGCAACGCAGTGAAATGCGGCGCGAGCGCGCCGGCTGGTTGGAGAAAGTCTTGCGGCAAACGGTCCGCTGAAAAAGAAAAAAAGGGGGCAAATCAGCGCATGGAATCCGAATTGAGCAACTTCAAATACGAAATCGAAGAAGAGGGGCGTCCCGGGACGCGCATCAAAGTCATTGGCGTGGGCGGCGGAGGCTGTAACGCGGTCGCCCGCATGGTTGCGGAGGGCATGGAAGGCGTGGAGTTCTACGCCATGAATACCGATAGCCAGGGCTTGAGTGTCTGCCAGGTGAACAACAAGCTGCAACTGGGTGCGAAGATCACCAGCGGGCTGGGGGCCGGCTCGAATCCCGAAATCGGCCGCCAGGCGGCGCTCGAAAACACCGATGCGATTGTGGAACTGCTGCAGGGCGCCGACATGGTCTTCGTCACCGCCGGAATGGGCGGTGGCACAGGCACGGGGGCGGCGCCGGTGGTCGCCTCGCTGGCCAAAGAACTGGACGCTCTCACCGTGGCGGTGGTCACCAAACCTTTCGGCTTCGAGGGCCGCCGGCGCATGCGGATGGCCGAAGAAGGTCTGGCCAAACTGGCCTCCACCGTGGACACCGTGATTGCCATTCCGAACGACCGTCTGCTGGCCCTGGTGCCGCGCGGCACAAGCTTCTTCGAAGCCTTCAAGGTGGCCGACGACCTGTTGCGGCAGGCGGTGCAAGGCATCAGCGATATCATCGTGACGCCCGGCCTGATCAACCGCGACTTCTCGGACATTAAGGCCACCATGGTGGGGATGGGCTACGCCATGTTGGGCACCGCCGTGGGCCACGGGGAAAACGCGGCTGTGGAAGCGGCCCGCCAGGCGATCAGTTGTCCCTTGCTGGAAGACACCCGCATCGCCGGTTCGCGCGGCGTGCTCATCAACATCACCGGCTCCAGCCGACTGGGATTGCACGAAGTCAACGAGGCCTGCTCGATCATTCGCGAGGCGGCCGATTGCGACGACGTGCAGATCAACTTCGGCGTGATTATGAACGAATCCATGGGCGACGCGGTGAAGATCACGGTAATCGCCACTGGCTTCACGCCCGAAAGCGCCCGGCCCGTCGAACGGCCCATGGCGGTGGCCGCCGCGCCCATTCCGCCTCCCCCCGTGCAGGTGCAGCCGCGGCTGCCGGACCCGGAGCCGGACCCCGAGTTCGTGCCCGAGCCGCCTCCCGCGCCGGTGGTCTATCGTGAACCGGAGCCAGCGCCGGTTATGCTGGCCGAGTCTGCACCGGTGCTGGATCTCGACGATCTGGAGATGCCCGCGTACCTGCGGCAGGGACGGCTGTTGAATTAGTGTCGTGTCCCGACACAGGCCGAGTCGGCAAGGGATTCATTTACCAGACGGACCGTTGAACCGGAGCTTTGTGGAGTCCCGGCCAACGGTCCGTTTAGAGAAGTAACGCTTAGAGAAGTGACGGCACCATGCTGTCGATCGATTAACCCTCCAACCGCGCTTCCAGCCTGCTCAGGTCTCGGATATCATCCCTCAAGTAGTGCTGGCTTTGGTCGGTCAGATGATTTGCATCGACCACGGTCTGTAAAGCGGAAATTGTGTCATCAAAAGTGCGCCGGTCATAAGTGCCGGTGTTCAGCGCGCGCTGACATGCGTTCACGCGTTCCTGCGCCCGGATCACCCGGTCCCGGGACGGCGTGAAAGGCATTGTACCGGCACGGACGCCATCTAAGTCCGTTCGTATGCGGTTGAGGATCAGATTTTGTTGTTGGTCCACACCTTGATTCGCCTGAACCTGGTCTTGATAGTCCTGGCGAGGTAAGTATTGCGCGCTCGCGGTCAAACTCATCAATAGAAATGCGGATCCGGCGAGGGTTGTCATTAATAGGTGCTTCATTTTCTCGTTGTACCTCCCTATTTATTTGGACGCAGCCACTCAGGCTATAGCTTCGCGTGACGGCACAACCATGGTGTGTTCCATTTACCAGTTGCTTTGTCATCAGCAATCCCCAAAGTACGCTTTGTAACGTTGTCGCGTAGCCGCTGCCCGCTCCGCCACCGCTTCCAAACCGGACGGGCGGCCACCGCCAGGCTTCCGGCGCTATGATATCCCCATGGTCACTCGAAGAGGATTTGCCGCGCGCCTGGGTATGGCGGCCGCGGCCGCCCGTCTGTTGCCTGAAATGGCCTACGCGCAACGCGCCGCGGTCAAACTGTCCGATCTGCCTGCCGATATGGTGTGGCTGAATGCCAACGAATTCCCGGCCGGGCCAACTCCCGCGGTGCTGGCCACCATGCAGCAGGCCCTGCCTACGACCAATCGCTACCATTACCAGGAATTTCAGCCGATCTACGCCACCATCGCGCACAGCGAGGATCTTACGCCGGAGCAGATCATCACCGGTTGCGGGTCAAGCGAGGTGCTGCACACTTCCGTGGATGCGTTCACCTCGGCCACGCGCCCGCTGATCAGCGTCACCCCGGCGTATGAAGGCCCCATCGAAACGGCGCGCGCGTTGGGCCGGCCGGTGGTGCTCACCAAACTGCGCGAAGACTATACGGCCGATGTGCGAGCACTGGCAGAGGCGGCCGACCGAGCCCATGGTGGCCTGATTTACTTGTGCAACCCCAACAATCCGACTTCGGCCATGACCACGGCGAAGGATGTGGATTGGCTGGTGCGCAATCTGCCTGTGAACACCACCCTGCTGGTGGATGAGGCTTACATTCATTTCGGTGAAAGCCCCGATTTGCAAAGCGCCCTGCCCTACGTGCGCCAGGGGAAGGAGGTCATCGTCACACGCACGTTTTCAAAGATCTACGGAATGGCCGGCCTGCGCGTGGGCTTCGCCGCCGCCCGGCCTGCGCTGATCGAGCGGTTGGCCCCGCTGCGCATGAACGTCATCCCGATCGTCAGCGCCCGCGCGGTGGTTACGGCGCTGGGCGAGCGCTCCACCGTTCTGCCCGCCCGCAAGGCCGCCCTCTCCCGGACGCGCCGCGAACTGTGCGCCTGGCTGCGGGAACGCAGCCTCAAATTCATTCCGCCCCACGCCAACTTCATCATGATCGATTGCGGCCGCGATGCGCACGAATTCATCAGCGCCATGCCGCGCCTGGGCGTGGCGCCGGGCCGGCCGTTTCCTCCGCTCGATCACATGCTCCGCGTCACCATCGGTACGGACAAGGAAATGGCCAAATTCCGCGAGGTATTCTGGAAGGTGCACCAGACTGCGGCGTAAATCTGCCGGAGTCCCGCGCCTTCATGCAAAAGAAAACCTCGCTCGATAAAGCTAAAATCAAAATTCTGTTGCTGGAAGGAATCCACCAGACGGCGGTGGAGACCCTTCGCCGCGATGGTTATACCCGCATCGAACATTACCCCAAGGC
This sequence comes from Bryobacteraceae bacterium, assembly GCA_035505095.1. Lineage (GTDB taxonomy): Bacteria > Acidobacteriota > Terriglobia > Bryobacterales > Bryobacteraceae > JOPF133. The sequence goes on from DATJRE010000164.1 coordinate 9,427, forward strand.
GTTGCCCGAGGCGGAACTGCTGGCCGCCGCGCGAGATGCCTATTTCGTGGGCATACGCTCCGGGACCCACCTCACCGCCCGCTTCTTCGAACAATCCAAACGCGTGGCCGGCGTAGGCTGTTTCTGTATCGGGACAAACCAAGTGGATCTGGAATCCGCACAGGCGCACGGTGTTCCAGTCTTCAATGCGCCGTTTTCGAACACCCGCAGCGTCGCTGAGTTGGTATTGGCGGAAGCCATCCTGCTGTTGCGCGGTGTTCCCTATCGTACGCTCCGTGCCCGCCAGGGAGGTTGGGTGAAAAGCGCCACCGGATCGCATGAAGCACGCAGCCGGTGCCTGGGGATCGTGGGGTACGGTCACATCGGCTCCCAGGTGAGTGTCTTAGCCGAAGCGCTGGGGATGAGCGTGATTTTCTATGACATCGAAGCCAGGCTGGCATTGGGAAATGCGCGCCCGGTGCCCACGCTCGAAGCACTGCTCGAAGCAGCCGATGTGGTTACTCTCCACGTTCCCGAGACGCCGCAGACTTTCGGGATGATCGCCGCCCCGCAATTGGCCCTGATGAAGCCCGGCGCCCATCTGATCAACGCCTCCCGCGGAACCGTGGTGGACATCAGCGCTTTGGCGGATTCGCTCCGCTCGGGGCGCCTGGGCGGAGCGGCCATCGACGTCTTCCCGCAGGAACCAAAAAGCGCCGGTGAGGAATTTACTTCGGTCCTGCGGGAGTTCGAAAACGTCTTACTAACTCCCCACATCGGCGGCAGCACGGAAGAGGCCCAAGCCTCTATCGGCACCGAAGTAGCCCATAAGCTGCTGAAGTATAGCAATAATGGCTCAACTCTCAGCGCCGTAAATTTTCCCGAGGTCTCCCTGCCTGAACACCCGGGCAAGCAGCGGCTTTTGCACATCCACCGCAACCAGCCCGGGGTTCTCGCCTCAATCAACGCCGTCTTTTCCAATCGCCGGATCAATATCTCCGGCGAATATCTGCAAACCAATCCGAAGATCGGGTATGTCGTGGTCGATATCGAACTGGCCGACCCCGCCGAGATCTTACAGATCCGCCGGGGACTCCAAAAAGTCCCGGGCACAATCCGCACCCGGCTGCTCTATTAGGATTCACGGATTACATCTCCTACGGACCCGAGTCGCCGGGGATCGGAGGAAGGTCCCCGGCAACCCCACCCGGCTTACTCAACAACCACCGGCAGCGCTAGCGTCACTTACCGCCGTCCGCCGTGGCCTCCACCACCATGGAACCCGCCACCGTGGAACCCGCCATGATACCCACCAACGTGCCCCACGTGACCGTAACCGCCGTAGTATCCGCCGCCGAAACCGAAACCTAAGCCGATCGACGGTCCTACATACGGCCCGTAATAGTAGGGATCGTAGCTATACGGCGCGTACCCATACGGGTAAGTGTAGGGGTATCCGTATGGATAAGCATAAGGGTAAGTGTATGCGGGCGCGACGCCAACTCCCACCCCGAACCGCACAGCGGCATCCGCCTTGGGGGCGGTGAATGTCAACAGGCCAGCCATGGCAAGGGTAGCCATTCCAAGTTTTTTCAGCATCTTTTTCCACCTCCAATTCATTCGACGCCCACCCATAACCGCGGACTGCAAAGGATTGTCAACGTCGCTTGCCTTCCTATATCGGTCCCGCTTAACCCCATGAACCGGCTCGACTTGACAGACCCGCCCGCCATGACATAGGCTATCTATGTGACCCGCACCCAGCGTGAGGAGATCCCTCCCGGCACCCTCGACATGCTGATTCTTAAGACCCTAGCCCGCTCGGGCCGGCTGCACGGCTTCCAGATCGCCGACTCCATCCAGAAAACTACCGAGGACATTCTCCAGGTGGAGGAAGGGTCGCTGTACCCCGCCTTGCAGCGTATGCTCATCAAGGGTTGGATCGCTGGGGAATGGGGCAAGACCGCCGAGAACCGGCGGGCGCGCTACTACCATCTGACCCCTGAAGGCCACCAGCAACTGGAACGCGAGTTGGCGCGCTACGGCCGCGTGGCGCAGGCTATCGCCCGCATCTTACAGCCCGCGTAGGCCGATTTATGCTGGCGCGCCTCAAATACTTTTTCCACCGCAGCCGCCAGGCCGCCGACCTGCGCGAGGAAATGCGCCTGCACGTGGAATTGCGCGCGCAACAACTGGAACAACGCGGCATCCCGGCCGAGGAGGCCCATTCCATGGCACAACGCCGATTCGGAAACCGCGCCCTGGTGGAGGACCGCAGCCGCGAGGCTTGGGAGCAGGGGCGCAGCGCGTGGGGCTTCAGTTCCTGGGAACGGCTGGCGCAGGATTTCCGGCTGGCCGCGCGTAGCTTGCGCAAGACTCCCGGCTTTACCGCCATCGCCGTGCTGACCCTGGCGCTGGGACTGGGGATGAACACGGCCGTCTTCACGGTGGTGGATGCGGTGATGCTGCGGGAGCTCCCGTATCCGCAACCCGGCCGGCTGGTCTCGCTCTGGGAACAGGTCGATCGCGAAATGCCTGCCGACATGAGCAGCCACGGCTCTCAAATCGGCAGCGCGGGCCACTCCCGATACAGCGTCTCGCAGGCTAATCTGGCCGATTATCTCAACTCCGGTTCTTTCACGTCGCTGGCTGCGTATAGCCTTACTCCCAAAAACCTGATCGGCGAAGGCGCGCCTGAGCGCATTTCCGGCGAAACCGTCACTTGGCCGTTTCTCTCCGTGCTGGGCGCCAAACCTTTGTTGGGCCGCGATTTTCTGCCCGAAGACGACCGTTTCGGCGCCGCTTCCGTGGTCATGGTGACCTACAGCTTCTGGCAGCGCCACTTGGGCGCGGATGCGCAGGTGCTGGCCCGTAGCTTGAATCTGGATGGGGAACCCTATCGCATCATCGGCGTTCTGCCGTCCTCTTTCCGTTCGCCCGCGCAACTCGCCCTTCCCGATCGCATCGATTTCTACGTCCCTGCGGCGGCTTCTCCCCAGGCGCTCGCCAGCCGTGGCGATCACGATGTGAACGTGGTCTGCCGCCTGCGCCCCGGCGTCACTGTGCAGGCCGCCCAAGCCCGCTTGAGCCAGGTCAGTTCCGCGCTGGCGCGCCAGTATCCGGATTCCAACCGCAACATCAGCGCGGTGATTGCCCCTCTCGCCGACGACCTGGTGAGCGGGGTGCGGCAATCCCTCTGGGTGCTTCTGGGCGCCACGGGACTCATCGTTCTGATTACCTGCGTCAATGTGGCGAATCTGCTGCTGGTGCGCGCTACCGGGCGGCGGCATGAAACCAGCGTCCGCTTCGCCCTGGGCGCCAGCCGCCTGCGCATCGCGCGCCAGTTTCTGGTGGAAAGCCTGCTGCTGGCGCTGGCCGGCTGCGCCGCCGGAATCCTGCTGGGCCGTGTGCTGATGCGAGTGCTGCTCTCGCTCGCGCCCCGCACCATTCCTCTCATCGGCACGGTCACCATGGATTGGCGCGTGTTCGCCGTGGCTGCGGCTATCGCCACATTCACCGGCGCGACCTTCGGACTGGCGCCCGCCTGGCAGGCCGCCCAAACCAAGGCATCGGAGGCATTGAAAACCGCGGCCCGCAACACCGGCGGCCGTAGCCAGGTACGCTGGCGCGCCATCCTCACCGCCGCCGAGGTGGCTCTCTCGCTGGTGCTGCTGGTGGGCGCCGGGCTGCTGCTCAAGAGCTTCGTGCGATTGATGGGTGTGGACCTCGGTTTCCAGCCCGAACGCGTGCTGGCCATGAATGTCAATCTGCCCAAACTGCGCTACCCCACAGCAGAGGCCCGCCTGCAATTCTTCCAGCGGCTCGAACAGCGCGTGCGCACACTGCCTGGCGTGCAAGCGGTGGCGTACGCCAACCGGCTGCCTTTGCGCGGCGGTTGGGGCGGCGACCTCTACACCGATCTGGCACCCGGCGTGGATAACGATGTAGACAAGCAAGCCGTCAGTCCCGGCTACTTCGAAACCCTGGGCATCCCGTTATTAAGTGGCCGCTGGCTGACTCCCGCAGATCGCGCCGGCGCGCTTCCTGTAGCCGTCGTGAACCAGGCGTTCGTCCGCCGGTTCATGGCCCAGACCGACCCCATCGGCCATCGCATCCGCAGCAGCAGCCACGCCCCCTGGCTGACGATCGTTGGCGTGGTAAACGATATCCGCCGCGGTGGCAAGGAGGACAAGATCACCCCTCAGGCCTACCTGGCAGCCGCGCAGACCGACCTCTATCCGGTGTCGTTGGCCGATTTCGCCGTGCGCACCGCCGGCGACCCGCGCCGGATGGCGAACGCCGTGCAAACGCAGGTGTGGGCGCTCGATAAGGACCAACCAGTCACGGCGGTCCATACCCTGGAAGAGATCGTGACGGAGTCAGCGTCCCAGCGGCGCTTCCAGACCATCCTGCTGCTGACGTTCGCCGCAGTGGCCCTGGGGCTGGCGGTGATCGGTATTTTCGGCGTCCTCTCCTACTCGGTCAGCCAGCGCACGGGAGAGTTGGGCATCCGCCTGGCGCTGGGCGCGCGGCCGCGAGCCATCCTGGGGCTGGTGCTGAAGCAGGCTGGTGTTTTGATCGGTGCGGGCGTGGCGCTCGGGCTGGCCGCCGCCTTCGCCCTCACGCGCTATCTCCAGAGCCTCCTGTTCGGCATCCAGCCTACCGATTGGACCGCCTACGCCGCGGCGGTGGCCCTGCTGGCCGCCATTTCCACGCTGGCCGCGTTGCTGCCCGCGCGGCGCGGATCGAAGCTCGACCCGATGGCGGCCCTGCGCGAGGAGTGAGCGCCGCGCCACGCGAGCTCAGATTACCGG
>DATJRE010000165.1:0-4490 GCA_035505095.1 Bryobacteraceae bacterium
GCCGCAAACACCACCGCCGTGGCGCCGGCTCCAATGGCGATCGACAGAACCGCAATCAGGCTGACCGCCGGCGCGCGCCCCAGCATTCGAAAGGCCTGCCGTATGTCGGACCAGGTGGACACTGCCCTCGATAGACGGGAGAGCGGTTGCGCAGGTTGCCGCGCTTAGTTCCGCGACCCGAGCGTTTCCGTGCGCCCGGCCAGCGGCTGCACTACTCCGCCGCCGCACACCGCCACGCCGGTCTTCATCAGGGCCGTCAGGAAATTGAACAACAGCGGGTAGAACACCTGCTCGGTCAGCGGCTGCTTCCCGGGCAGACGGAAGGTGGCCGGTAGCTCCTTGGAGATTCCCAGCAGCACGCAATTACGCTGCACCCGGCCGCCGCGGTCGCGCTTGTTGGCCAGGGTCATGGGCGTCTGCATCACCATTCCGTTGCGCCCGTCCACGTAGAAAATGCAGCGCGAAAACCACCCCAGGTTGGCCGGATCGGCGGCGTCGAACAGGCGTAGCGGGGCTTGCCGCCCCGGAGCACTAAGTTCGAGCTGGATAAACCGCTGCCCGTCTTTAGTCTTGGTGTCGAACCCCGCCTGCCGCGCGATGTTCGTCACCATCTCCGGCTGCAGCTCAAGGTAAATCAGCTTGTGCTGGCCCGCCTGGAGTACTTGCATTCCGATTGGTTATTGTATCTCATCGCGCTTGGCGGCCCACGCAACTCTTGAAAAAACAGTACTTTCCTGGCCGCAACCGCAGCCTTCACGCCACCCGTTCGAAGATTCCCGCGGCGCCCTGCCCGCCGCCCACGCACATGGTCACCATCCCATAACGCGCCTGGCGCCGCTCCATTTCGCGCAGGAGTGTGGCCGTCAATTTGGCGCCCGTGCAGCCCAGCGGATGGCCCAATGCCACCGCGCCGCCGTTCAGGTTCACCCGTTCCGGATCGAGTCCCGCCTCGCGGATCACCGCCAGCGCCTGCACCGCGAAGGCCTCGTTCAGTTCAATCACCCCGATCTCCTCCAGCTTCACCCCCGCACGCCCCAACGCTTTGGGAATCGCCGCCACCGGACCGATGCCCATAATCTCCGGCGGCACGCCCGCGGTGGCGAAGCCCGCGAACCGCGCCTTCGGCTTCAGCCCCAGCTCGCGCGCCCGTTCTTCGGACATCACCAGCGCTGCCGCCGCGCCATCGCTGGTCTGCGACGAGTTCCCGGCGGTCACCGTGCCGTGCGCGTGAAACACCGGTTTCAGTTTCGCCAGCGCCTCCAGGCTGGTGTCGGCCCGGGGCCCCTCGTCCTGCCGGAGACCGTTGACGGGCACCAACTCGTCGTCGAACCGCCCGGCTTGCTGCGCCGCCACGGCCTTGCGATGGCTCGCCAGCGCGAAGGCATCGGCATCCTCCCGCGACACGCCGTACTTGCGTTGCAGCCGTTCAGCCGTCAGCCCCATGCTCATGTAGATCTCCGGCCAATGGTCCACAAACCACGGATTGGGCGCCGGCTTCAAGCCGCCCCGCGGGGTCATGCTCATGGATTCGCTGCCGCCCGCAATCAGCACATCCGCCCCGCCCGAGCGGATGCGGTCGGCAGCCAGCGCGATAGCCTGCAATCCCGAGCTGCAAAACCGGTTGATGGTCATGCCGGTGACCGAATCCGGCAGCCCCGCACGCAGCAGGCACTGCCGCGCCATGTTATTGCCCGCTTCGCCCTCGGGCATGGCGCAACCGATGATCACGTCTTCCACTTCCGGCGCCGCCGCCGGGTAGCGCTCCAGCAGCGCGCGAATCACCGCGGCCCCCAAATCGTCCGGCCGCACATTCCGCAGACTCCCTCGCGGCGCCTTCCCCACCGGCGTCCGCACACAATCCACGATCACGGCTTCCCGCATCTGCCCCTCCCAGCCTCAATTCCGCAGCGGCTTCCCGGTCTTCAGCATGTACTCCATGCGCGCCTGCGTCTTCTCCTGGCCGCACAGGCTCAGGAAAGCCTCGCGCTCCAGATCCAGCAGGAATTGCTCCGAAACCATCGGCTGCCCCACCGGACGCCCGCCGCTCAGCACGTACGCCAGCTTCTCTCCTACCACGGTATCGTACTCGCTGAGGTACCCGCCCTCGTGCGCCATATACAGGCCCAGCTTCATCGCCGCGTATCCGGCCTCGCCTTCCACCGCGATATCCTGCCGCGGCGTGCCGGGCGTGTGCATGGGCGCCAGAGCCAGCACTGCGGCTTTGGCATCCGCCAGCAGCCGCTCGGGGTTCATGGAAATGCCATCCGCGGCCCGCAGCAGGCCCAGCTCGCGCGCATGCGCCGCGCTGCCGGACATCTTGCCGTAGCCGATCAGCTCAAACGCCCGCCGGGCCTCGCCCAACCGCAACAGCAGCTCCTTGCAGCCGCCGCCCGCCGGCACCAGCCCCACGCCGGTCTCCACCAGCCCCATAGTGGTCTCAGCCGAAGCCTGCGCGCGTGCCGCCGCCAGCACCATCTCGCAGCCGCCGCCCAAGGTCATCCCGAAGGGCGCGGCCACCACCGGTTTGGGCGCGTACTTCAGCGCCATGCCGGCCTGCTGGAAGCCGCGCACCGCGGCATCCAGTTCGTCCCAGCGGCATTCCCTCGCCGCCGCCAGCACCCGCCCCAGGTCGGCGCCCACGCTGAAGTTGTCGCCCTGGTTGCCAATTACCAGGCCTTCCCATCCGGCTTCCAGCTCGGCCACCGCCTCCATGGCCATGCGCACCGTGAATTCGCCCAGCGCATTCATCTTGGTGTGGAACTCCAGGCACAGCACGCCATCGCCCAAGTCCACCAGCGAGGCCGCCGGGTTGCGCTTCACCACCCCGCGCGCGCGTTTGATTTCGGCCAGCGCCAGCACGCCAGGCCGCGCTTCTAACTCGCGCCAGCCGCCAGAGGCCAGGTCGAAATAGCGCGTTGCCGGCACGCCGTCATGGTCCGCCGCCTGGTAGAACGAGCTGACCCCTTCCACCGCCGCGGGCACCGCACAGCCCTCGCGCTTCATCCGCGCCACGGTGTCCGGAACCCCCAGCGCGTCCCACATTTCGAACGGCCCGAGCTGGAAGGCGAATCCCCAACGCATGGCGCGGTCGATCTCCACAATGCGGTCGGCAATCTCCGGCGCCACCTCGGCCGAGTATAAGAAAAGGTCCCGCAGCAGCGGCCAGAGAAAGTGCCCCGCGCGGTTGTCGCCGGCCACCAGCGCGCGCAGCCGCAGGCCCAGATCGTCGATCGGCCGGCCGGCTGCATCGGTCACCGATACGGTGGATTTCTCCGCCGGATGATACTCCAGCGTCTTCAGATCGATGGCGTGAATCTCCTTTTCGGCTCCCTTGCCCACGCGCTTGTAAAACCCCTGGCCGCGCTTCTCGCCCAGCCACCCGCGCTCGATCATGCGCTCCATGAATTCCGGCACCTGGTAGCGGCTGCGCTCGGGATCGTGCGGCGCCAGCTCATGCAGGTTGCGCAGCACGTGCGCCCACACATCCAGGCCGATGATATCCACCAGCCGGAAGCTGGCGCTCTTCGGCAGCCCGATCAGCGGGCCGGTGAGCGCGTCCACCTCTTCCACGGTGTAGCCACCCTCGGCGGTCAGCTTGTGGATGGTGGCGCCGAAGAAGCACCCGATGCGGTTGGCGATGAAATTGGGGGTGTCTTTGCACGGCACCACGCCTTTGCCCAGGTGCAGATCGCAGAAGCGCGCCACCCAGGCCAGCACTTCGGGCGCGGTTTCCGGCCCGGGGATGATTTCCACCAGGTGCAGGTAGCGCGGCGGATTGAAGAAATGCGTACCCAGAAAATGCGAGCGCCATTCGCCGGCGAAGCCTTCAGCAATGTGCGCCAGCGGAATGCCGCTGGTGTTGGTGGAAAGGATGGTGCCGGGCGTCCGCACCTCGGCCACGCGCGCCAGCAGGCTGCGCTTCACGGACAGATTTTCGGAGACCGCTTCCACAATCCACTGGCACCCGGAGAGGCGGGCCAGGTCGTCCTCGAAATTGCCGGGCGTGATGAGGCTGCGCGCGGCCGCGGTGAAGAACGCACCCGGCCTCTGGGTGGCGGCGGCCTCGATGCCGGCGAGTGCGGCGGCGTTGGGCGGTTTCCCCGAAAGCTTGAGATCCAGCAGGTCCACCGGGTACCCGGCGTTGGCAAAGTGGGCTGCGATCCGCGACCCCATGGTTCCCGCTCCCAGAACCGCGATACGACTGATTGGCTTCATCAGTTGCTAGGGTACCGCGGCTACGGATTCATCGCAGAGCCGCGGAGGCTACGCGGAGAAGATCAATTCCTCTCCTCTGGTTTCTCCGCGTCTTCCTCAGCCGGTCCGGGGCGTTCCAGGACTGCCGGAAACTCCAGGCAACCGGATTGTATTCAGGCTGTCATCCCCGCGTAATATGCGTTTCGTAACGTTATCTGTTTCCGGCATAAAAAAGGAGGAGAGGGATGGAAATATTTGGGGAGCACCTTTCGATTGCGAGCGCCATGTTTCTATTG
>DATJRE010000166.1:0-12581 GCA_035505095.1 Bryobacteraceae bacterium
CCACCGACAATCCATAGAATCCACTTCATACCGCCGCTCCTTTCAAAATTCGTTGGAATTCGCCCGAGCGAATCATCTCCACGGCCGCCTCGGCCAACAATTCCAGACCGAGTAGCGCGGCCTGGCGCCGGTCGCGGTCCAGCCGGGCGAGCAGGGCCGCCACCAGCTCCGGTTCGAGCACTTTTTGCTGTTGCTTCATGCGCGCGCCTGCCGCGGTCAGCTTCAGATCCACGCGGCGCTTGTCGGTTTTGTTGCGGCCGCGCTTGACGTAGCCGCCGCGCTCCAGGCGGTCCACGGTCAGCGACATGGTGGACGCCGTCACACCCATGTGCCGGGCGAGGTCCAACAGCGTGGCGCCTTCGACGGTGTCCAGGTGATCCAACACGCTGGCCTGGTGGGCGCTCAGCACCGCCTGGGTCTGCGGATCGCGCACGTGCCGCCGGTGGCAGGCAAAGTAGATCCGGGGATAGCACTCCAGCACCGTTTCCACCTCCGCCGCGCGGGTCATGGGTGGAAGTATACCGCAATTGTTTTGATTTGGCGAATCAAATGGATCTGGCCGCCACGCACGACACTGACCCAGGCACGCTTAAGGCCGGCACCCGGGAGGGGAACGCCGGCCAGCGTGCGGCCGAACGCGGGCCGCATACGGCGCAGAGCGTGAAAAGCGGGCGGGCACGGGCTTCCGGCCGGGCGCGGGATCCCAGGAGCACGGCCAGCGCGCGGCCGAACGTGGGCCGCACAGCGCGCGCGGAGCGTGGAGAGCGCGGGGGCACGGGCTTCCGGCGCGGGATCGCAGGTGCACGGCCAGCGCGCGGCCGGGCGCGGGCCGCACATTGCGCGGAGCGCAAAGAGAGCGGAGGGAGCAATACCAGCGCGGCCGCGCGGTGCTCCCAGCCCGCTGCGCCGGTATTGCTAAGATAAATCCAAAGGGAACCGGATGCTGCAAATTACGCGTACCCCGCAGGTGTTCGACGTCGTCGTGGTCGGCTCGGGCGCCGGCGGAGGCACGGCCGTCAAGGTGCTCACCGACCTGGGCCTTTCGGTGGCGCTGCTGGAGGCCGGGCCCATGCTCAATCCCGCCAGGGATTTCAAAGAGCACGTGCTGCCCTACCAGGTGGACCACCGCGGCGCCGGGGCGCACGCCGAAATGTACTTCGGCCGCCAGCAGTGGGGCTATTTCAGCGCGCCCAACGGCTACTGGGATATTCCCAACGAACCTTACACCGTGGCCGAGGGCAGCCAATTTAAATGGTTCCGCTCGCGCATCGTGGGCGGGCGCACCAATCACTACGGGCGTATTTCGCTGCGCTTTTCGGACTACGACTTCCAGCCCGAGGACGGTCTCAGCGACCCCTGGCCGGTCACCTACGCGGAAATGTCGCCCTGGTACGACAAGGCCGAGGGCTTCATCGGCATCACCGGAACTAAGGAGGGCCTGCGCACGGCGCCCGACGGTAATTTCCTGCCGCCCATCGCCCCGCGGGTCCACGAATTGCTAATCCAGAAGGCCTGCCAGCGGCTGAAGATCCCCTGCATCCCTTCGCGAATGGCGATGCTCACCAAGCCCCTGAACGGCCGGGCCGCGTGCCATTATTGCGGCCAGTGCGGACGCGGCTGCCAGACGGCTTCGGCATTTTCCTCCAGCCAGGCGATGATCTTCCCGGCCATGAAAACCGGCAAGCTGAGCATGTTCACCGGAGCTATGGCGCGCGAGCTGGTGACCGACGATCGCGGCAAAGTGATCGCCGTTTCCTATGTCGATAAAGCCACTCGCAGCGAGCGCCAGTTGCGCTGCCGCGCGGTGGTGGTGGCGGCCAGCACCTGCGAATCGGCGCGGCTGCTGCTGAATTCCAAGTCCCGGCGCTTCCCCAACGGCCTGGCTAATTCGTCGGGCGTAGTGGGCCGCAACCTGACCGATTCGGTGGGCTACAGCATGAGCGGCTTTGTCCCCGCGCTGGCCGGCATGCCGCGCCACAATTCCGACGGCATCGGCGGCATGCACCTGTACGTGCCGTGGTGGCTGTATGGCGACAAGCACAAGGATTTCCCGCGCGGCTATCACATCGAGATCGGCGGCGGCTTCGGCATGCCGGAACTGGGGTCCTTCACGGAACAGTGCGCCCGTCATGAAGGCTACGGCAAGGCGCTCAAGAACAAGATCCGCGAAGAATACGGCGCGTTTGTCTATTTCGCCGGACGTGGCGAAATGATCCCCAACCGGCAGAGCTATTGCGAGATCGATCCGCAACGTACGGACGCCTGGGGCATCCCCGTGCTGCGCTTCCACTTCGGCTGGAGCGACGCCGAACTCAACCAGGTGCGCCACATGGAAAACACTTTCGCCTCCATCATTGAAACCATGGGCGGCCAGCCGCTGGAGCGCAAGGATCCCCCGCCCCAGGCGATTTCGGTGGGCGGCTTCATCATTCACGAAGCCGGCACCGTGCGCATGGGCAAGGACCCCAAGACCTCCGCGCTGAATTCGTACTCCCAGGCGCACGAGGTGAAGAACCTGTTCGTCTGCGATGCGGCGCCGTTCGTTAGCCAGCCGGACAAAAACGTGACCCTGAGCATTGTGGCGTTCGCCTGGAGAGCCTCCGAATACCTGGCGGAAGAAATGAGGAAGGGCAATGTCTGAGCCAACGGATTACTCCCGGCGCGGTTTATTGCGCCGGATCGGCGGCGCTGTGACCCTGGCCGCCGCGGGTGGCGCCTCCGCCTGGTCGCTGCCCGCGCAGGATGCACAACACGTGCACCAGGCGGTAGCGGACGATCGCGCTGGGCAACACGGAACCTACCAGCCCAAGGCGCTGACCGGGCATGAGTACGCCACGCTGGAGCGGCTGAGCGGTCTGATTTTGCCGGCCGACGAACATTCGCCCGGCGCGGTGGAGGCAGGCGCGGCGGCCTTCATCGATTTCCTCTGCGCCGCCAGCGACGAAATGCTGGCCATTTATACCGGCGGCATCGCCTGGCTGGACGACACCATGCGCCGCCGCTCGGACGGCCAGGATTTCCTGCACGCGCCGGCCGCGCAGCAGACGGCGCTGCTGGACCTGATCGCCTGGCGCAAGAACCGCTCGCCCGAACTGAATCCCGGAATCCATTTCTTCACCTGGGCCCGCCGGATGGTGGCCGATGCCTACTACACCAGCCCCATCGGCTTCAAAGAATTGGGCTACATGGGCAACCAGGCCGTGTCGCACTTTAGCGTGCCGGAGGAAGCCGTGGATTACGTGATGAAGCGCAGCCCGCTGGGATAGCCACCAGGCTGGCTTTACCCGCGCGCCGGGCGGCAGGCCTGCCGGATGAAGGAGACGATCGATTCCAGCGACGCCCCCGGTTGAAAGACCGCCGCAACGCCATCGCGCTTGAGCGCCGCGGCGTCTTCATCCGGAATGATGCCGCCCACCACTACCTTCACATCGCCCATATCTTTCTCGCGCAAGAGTTCCATCACGCGCGGGACGATGGCGTTGTGGGCGCCTGAAAGAATGGAGAGACCGATCACCTCGACGTCCTCCTGCAACGCCGCGCTGACGATCATCTCGGGGGTTTGCCGCAGGCCGGTATAGATGACTTCCATGCCGGCGTCGCGCAGCGCCCGGGCGATGATTTTGGCGCCGCGGTCGTGGCCGTCCAAACCAGGCTTGGCCACCAGCACGCGAATGGGCGGCGCGGCGAGGGGTTGCGCGCTCATAGCCGGGGGGTTTCCTGGTACCCGCCGAACACGCCGCGCAGGGCATCGCAGATTTCGCCCAGTGTGGCGTAGGCGCGCACCGCGTCGAGCAGAAGCGGCATGGTGTTTGCGGTGCCTTCCGCCGCGCGCTTGAGCGCATCCAGCGTGCGGGTCACGCGGGCATTGTCGCGGCGCCGGCGCAGGGCGGCCAGTTTGCCGGCCTGGTGAGTGGCGGCGGTCTCATCGATCTCCAACAACTCGATCGGCTGATCCTCGGATTGGAACCGGTTCACCCCCACGATGGTTCGCTCGCCGGTCTCGATTTCGCGCTGGTAGCGGTAGCTGGCGGCGGCAATCTCGGACTGCGGGAAGCCGGCTTCGATGGCCGGGATCATCCCGCCCATGGCGTCGATCTGGCGGATATAGCGGTTGGCGGCCTCCTCGGTTTCGAGGGTCAGCTTTTCCAGGAAGTAGCTGCCGCCCAGGGGATCGGCGGTGTTGACCACGCCGCTCTCGTGCGCCAGGATCTGCTGGGTGCGCAGCGCGATGGTTACGGCCTGCTCGCTGGGCAGCGCGTAGGCTTCGTCGAGCGAGTTGGTGTGCAGCGATTGCGCCCCGCCCAGCACCGCCGCCATGGCCTGCAGCGCCGTCCGCACCACGTTGTTGTACGGCTGCTGCCAGGTGAGCGAGCAGCCCGCGGTTTGCGCATGGAAACGCAGCTTCCAACTGCGCTCGCTTTGGGCGCCGTAGCGCTCGCGCATGGCGTGGGCCCAGATTTTGCGCGCGGCCCGGTACTTGGCGATCTCTTCGAAGAAATCGTTGTGGGCGTTGAAGAAGAAGCTCAGCCGCGGCGCGAATTCGTCGATGGCCAAGCCGCGCTCCAGGGCCCAATCCGCGTACTCGAAACCGTCCCGAAGGGTGAAGGCCAGTTCCTGCACGGCGGTGGAACCGGCCTCCCGGATGTGGTAGCCGCTGATGGAAATCGGGTTGAAGCGCGGGGTGTGGCGGGCGCCAAATTCGATGGTGTCGGTGACCAGCCGCATGGAAGGCCGCGGCGGGAAGATGTACTCCTTCTGCGCGATGTACTCTTTGAGGATGTCGTTTTGCAGGGTGCCCGAAACCCGCGCCCAATCCACGCCCTGCTGCTCGGCCACTGCCAGGTACATGGCCCAGAGCACCGCGGCCGGCGAGTTGATGGTCATGGAAACCGTCACCTCGCCCAGCGGAATGCCGCGGAAGAGAATCTCCATGTCCTCAAGTGAGCTGATGGCGGCCCCGCACTTGCCCACTTCGCCTTCGCTCAGGGGATGATCGGCGTCGTAGCCCATCAGGGTGGGCAGGTCAAACGCCACCGAGAGGCCGGTCTGGCCTTGCGCGAGTAAGTAGAGATAGCGGCGGTTGGTCTCTTCGGGCGTGGCGAAGCCCGAAAACTGCCGCATGGTCCAGAGCCTGCCGCGATACATGTCGCGGTGGATGCCGCGGGTGTAAGGAAACTCGCCGGGCGCGCCGAGATCGCGCGCAACATCCAAGCCCGCCACTTGTTCGGGGCCGTACACCGGCTCAATGGGCACCCCGCTGATGGTGGTAAACCGGCGTTCGGTAGCTTTCATGGCGTCCGCTACCGCTATCTTACTCCCCGCGGCCCGTACAATGGGTCAGTGACGCAGCGTGCGTTATTCCTGGCCGGCCTTCTGGCGGCCGCGGCCGCATCGCAGGATACACCCGCGTTCCGCTCCAACGTGGAACTGGTTACCATTCCCTGTACCGTGGTGGATGCCCACGGGGCGCCGGTTGAGGGCCTCACTCGCGAAGATTTCCGGGTGACCGATAACGGTGTGCGGAGGGTGATTGAGCACCTGTGGATAGACACGGACCAGCCAGTTACCTTGGGGCTGATCCTGGATGCCAGCGAGAGCCAGCAGGGGCAGTTTGCCGAGCACCGCGAGACCGCGCTGAAACTGGCCGGAAGACTGCTGCGGCCCGGCGACCGCGCGTTTGCGATCCAGGTGGCGGAGGACATCCGCTTATGGCCTGACCTTGCCGGCACGGCCGCCGGTGAACTGTTTGGGCAACCCTGTCCGAAACAGCAAAGCAACGTGCCCGGTTTGCGGGCTGTATCGGTTTGCGGCAGCAGCCCCTTGTGGAATGCGCTCTATGATGCGGCGCGGCTGAAACTGCTGCCGCTCACCGGCAGCAAAGCGCTGTTGATTCTGACCGATGGTTTCGATACGGGGAGCACGCACACGTGGCGGCAGGCAGCGGACGAAGCACACAAGGCGGAGGCCACGGTGTACGCCATCCAATATCCGAGCGCGTTCGGCGGGAGCTACGCGCCCGACCTTTACCGCCTGGTGGCCGAGACCGGCGGAGCGTCATTCCAAGCGCCGGAGGGAGACTACGGCCCAATCGTTTCCCGCATCGAGACCGATCTCCGCCGCCGCTACGTGCTGGGCTTTCGTCCGGAGAAGCTCAGCGGCAAGGAGCGGCATGAAGTGGAAGTGGGGGTCACCCGCCCAGACCTCACTGTACGAGCACGCAAGGTTTATTTCGAGGCGCCGCAGTAGAGGCCGGGAGCCAGCGCCATGACGCCCGGCCGGTTGGAAGGCTCCTTACTGTCCGCCACGCCCGCGTCCGCCTCGGCCGCCCGCCGGGGTGGGAGCCGGCAAATCCAGCCGCGGGAACTTATCCGGCCGAGTGGCCGCGTTGTATAGGAAGGCCGCCTCGATGATCGAGATCTGCTCCAGGTCGCCCTGCTGCAGCCGGTCGTAGACGTCCATGTTGGAATGGTGCGTGCGCGTATCGTAATCCATGGGGTCCTGGATGAACTGAAATCCCGGTATCCCCACCGCGTCGAAGGAAAGGTGGTCGGTGCCGCTGGTGTTGCGAATGGTGATCACGCCGGGGGTGAGGTCCTTCATGCTCGCGAACCACGATTCGAAAATCGGCCGCGCCATTTCGTTGCCCTGCAAGTAAATGCCGCGGATCTTGCCGGTGCCGTTGTCCACGTTGAAGTACACCGAAAGGTTCTGATGCTCCGCGGTGGGCTTCATCACCGTTGGATCGGCAAAATGCGCTTTCACGTAAGCCTGCGATCCCAGCAGCCCTTCCTCTTCACCGCCCCACAGCGCCATCCGCACGGTGCGGTCCATCTTCAGGTTGAGGCTCTTCAGCAGGCGCACGGCTTCCATGGCCACCGCGCTGCCCGCGCCGTTATCGGTGGCGCCGGTGCCCATGTGCCAGGAATCGAAGTGCCCGCCCACCATCACCACTTCCTGCGGCTTGGTAGTTCCGGGGATCTCGGCGATCACGTTGAACGCCGTGGTCTTGCTCATATCCCACTCGGTCTTGATGTCGAACGACAGCTTCACCGGAACGTTATGCTCCAGCAGGCGCACGATGCGGTTGTAGTTCTCGGCGGTGATGGCGATGGAGGGAAGATTCTTGGTGGGATCGCCGGTGCGCGGCGAACCATTGGAGGCAAACACGGTGCCGCTTTCGCCGCGGGCGCTGGCCGTGATGGTGAGCAGCGCGCCCTCATCCTTGAAGAAGTTGCGCTGCCGTTCGGTGAAGGCCTGCCGCTCCTCCGGCGTCATCGCCAGTAGCGCAGCGTTGCCGCCACGCCCACCGCGGCCGCCGCGACCAGCGCCGCCCGTGGGGAAGATTTCCGGGACCAGGTTGTCCAGTTCGGCGTCGGTGTAACGGTGGGCCAGCGGAGCGACATCGGGGAACGGCAATTCCAGAAGGGGAACGGTGAGCACGATTTTCCCCCTCAGCTTGCCGTGATATTTATCCAGGTCGGCCGGAGTTTGAATGGAGGCCATTATGGCATCGCCGGTGACCAGACCGTTGGTGCCACCGCTCCAGGCCTGCGGATAGCCGATCAGCGGCATGTAAGTGGGTTCCACCATGGCGGCGCTGTAGCCGGTGAACTGCCAGCTCGGAATCGGGCCGCCCCGCCCGCCTTCGGTGGACCAGTCTTCCAGGTGTACGTTGCTGAGGCCCCACTCTTTCAGTTGGCCCACAGCCCAGGCGCCGGCGGCGCGAAATTGCGGAGAATTGGTCAGACGGGGACCGTAGCGGTCGGTGAGGTTGTACATGATGTCCATCACCTTGGAGGCAGACCCGCCGCCGCCGCGGCCAAAGCCGCCACCGCCGCGTCCGCCGCCGCCCAGTTCGGCGGTTTTGATCTTGTGCAGGACATTCAGGTCTACTTTTTCCTGTTCCTGGGCCAGAAGCAGCAGAGGAACGAATAAAAGGAGAACTACCGTTACAGTCGATTTGCGTGCCATAAGCTTTAAGTTTTTGACTATATCAGACCAAGACGCCCATGGTAGGGCGCGGGGTTACTCGGGGCGCTTCCCCAGGGGCAAGCCATTCGCCGGCCGTTCCTGTTGCTCCACGTCTCCGGTGCGGGTCGCGGTCTGCCCCTGCGCTCTGGCCGTGCTGCCGAACGCATAGCGGAAACCATTCTCCGCAATTCCGCGCAACTCGCGCTCGCTGAAGCCGAATTTCCGGGCCGCCAGGCGGTACTCGCCCGTCAGGGTGCATCCGAACATGGCCGGGTCGTCGGTAGCCAGGGTAAGCGGCACGCCGGCATCGAACAGGCGCCGCACCGGATGATCTTCCGGGCACTTCACCACTCCTGTGACCAGGTTGCTGGTGATGCAGATTTCGAGCGGGATATCGCGCGCCTTCAACTCCTCCATCAGGTGCGGGTCGGCGGCCGCGGCGATTCCGTGGCCGATGCGCTCGGCACCCAATTCCAGGGCGGCCCGGATGGATTCGGGGCCCATGCTTTCGCCGGCATGCGCGGTCAGATGGAGGCCGGCCTGGCGGGCGAAGGCGAAGACCTCGGTGAACCACCCGGCCGGCCCACGGGCTTCGCTCCCGCCGATTCCAAAGGCTACCACCCCCTGGCTTTGGCGCTCGGCGGCCAACTCGGCCACCCGCCGCGCCGGCTCCACGCCGAACTGGCGTACGGCGTCCAGAATCCAGCGGACCTCCACAGGCGACCCTTCGGCGGCCTGGCGGATGGCCTCGAAGATGGGGCCAAACTCCTGCCCCTTCCACAGCACCACTCCCGCCGCCACGATGATTTCGGCGTAGCGCACGTTCTGGGAGGCCAGCCGCTCCAGCAAGCGCCGGGTAATGTGGCCGTAGTCGGCCGGGGTGCGCAAGAGCTTGCCGATAGCTCCGAAAGCCCGCAGAAAGGCGTCGAAATCGGGGTAACTATACAGCGCGCGAAACTGTTCCACGGGGGTGGAAGGGTCGAGTTCGTGGAGCGTCTCGGGTTCCACCGACCCCTCCAGGTGCAAATGCAGCTCGGCTTTGGGCATTTCTGCCAGGAAATCGTCCATACTTGTTTATTGGGCCGGGCCGCGGCCGCCAGCGTGCGACCCGCGGTTGCCCCAAACGATCAGGCTCTCATGAATGTTGAAGAAATAGAAGCGATAGTGGGCGGTTACCATGGCGACGCCTTCCGTGTCCTGGGGCCGCACCGGACGCGCAAGAAGGGCGGACAGGCCCGCTGGGAGGTGCGCGCATTCCTGCCGCAGGCGGAATCGGCCGAAGTGCTGACACGCGCCGAACGCTGCCCCATGGAGAGGCAGCACGACCAGGGCTTTTTTTGCGCCGCGCTCAATGGCGAGCCGGAGCGCTACACCATCCGCGCCAAACTTTGGGGCGGGCGGGAAATCGAAATCGACGATCCCTACCGCTATGGCCCGCAGATCTCCGATACCGACCTTTACCTGCACACCGAAGGCACGCTGCACGAGGCCTACCGCACGCTCGGCGCGCACCTCACCGAATCCGATGGCACCGCCGGGGTGCGCTTTGCCGTGTGGGCGCCCAACGCCCTGAATGTCACGGTGGCCGGCGAATTCAACGATTGGGACGTCCGCCGCCATTCCATGCGCCGGCGTAACGGCGGCATCTGGGAATTGTTCCTGCCGGGCCTGGCGCAGGGCGCGGCCTACAAGTACAATGTGAAATCCCGCTTCGCCGGGTACCAGCAGCTTAAGGCCGACCCGTACGCGTTTTGCTGCGAGACGCCGCCCAAGTCGGCGTCGGTGGTTTGGGATATCACGCGCTACCAGTGGAGCGACGCCGCGTGGATGGAAGCGCGGGCCGGCGCCGAGTGGCTGAAATCGCCGGTTTCGATCTACGAAGTGCACCTGGAATCCTGGATGCGCGGTCCCATGGGCCAGCCCCTCACCTACCGCGAAATGGCCGTCAAACTGGTGGAGTACGCGCGCCGCATGGGATACACCCACATCGAGTTGCTGCCGGTGATGGAGCATCCGTTTTCAGGGTCGTGGGGCTACCAGGTGATCGGCTATTTCGCGCCCACGTCGCGCTTCGGCACGCCCGACGATTTCAAGTACCTGGTGGATTGCTGCCACCAGGCGGGGATGGGCGTGATTGTGGACTGGGTTCCGGCGCACTTCCCCAAGGACGCGCACGGCCTGGTGTTCTTCGACGGCACGGCGCTCTACGAGCATGCCGACCCGCGTAAGGGCGAGCACCGCGAGTGGGGCACCATGGTGTTCAACTACGGCCGCAACGAGGTGCGCGTTTTTCTGATCTCCAACGCGCTGTTCTGGCTGCAGGAGTACCACATCGACGGGCTGCGCGTGGACGCGGTGGCCTCCATGCTGTACCTGGATTATTCGCGGCAACCCGGCGAGTGGCTGCCCAACCAGTTCGGCGGCAACGAAAACCTGGAGGCCATCGATTTTTTGCGCCGCTTCAACGAACTGGCGCACAAGGTGCCGGGGGCTTTCACGGTGGCCGAGGAATCCACCGCCTTTCCGGGCGTTTCCAAGCCGGTATACCTGAACGGCCTGGGCTTCACCATGAAGTGGAACATGGGATGGATGCACGACATGCTGGATTATTTCAGCAAGAATCCGGTGTACCGCAAGTTCGAACACAACCACATCACCTTCAGCCTGCTGTATGCCTTCACCGAGAATTTTGTGCTGCCGATTTCGCACGATGAAGTGGTGCACGGCAAAGGCTCGCTGCTGAACAAAATGCCGGGAGACGAATGGCAGCAGTTCGCCAACGTGCGGGCCTTCCTGGCGTATATGTGGACGCATCCGGGAAAGAAGCTGCTGTTTATGGGCCAGGAGATCGGCCAGCGCGAGGAATGGAACCATAACGCCGGCGTGCGCTGGGAGTTGCTGGAGTTCGAGCCGCACCGCAAATTGCAGACGCTGATGCGCGAGCTGAACCGCCTGTACCGCGACAGCCCGGCGCTCTACCAGGTGGATTTCCACTACACCGGATTCGAGTGGGTCGATTTTCGCGACGTGGAGCACTCCGTGATTGCCTTCCTGCGCCGCGCCGAGGACCCCCACGATTTCCTGCTGATTTGCTGCAATTTCACCCCCGTGCCGCACGTGGGCTACGAATTCGGGGTCCCCGAGGAGGGCTTTTACGAGGAAGTGTTGAACACCGATTCGGCGGTCTACGGCGGCAGCAACATGGGCAACGGGGGGGCGGTATCGTCGGAGCCGGTTCCCAAACACAACCGCCAGCACAGCATCACGGTGACCTTGCCGCCGCTGGCGGTGGTGGTGTTCCGGAAGAGATAGTTATGCGGCTGACACGCGTCCGCGCTTGGAATTTTAAGAGCTTTCGGGAATTGGATATCCGGCTCGACGGGCTGAATGTGGTGATCGGGGCGAACGCTTCCGGGAAATCGAATTTCGTCCAGCTTTTCAAGTTCATTCATGACATCGTCGAAAGCGGGCTGGAGAACGCCATTTCGATTCAGGGTGGGGCACGGTATCTGCGCCATATGAGTTGCGGGGCAGACGATAGGTTGACGATTGAGTTGTCGTCTGAGACCGGCCCTGGCGATCCGAACTTCCTCCCCGTCGGTGAGTCCCCACCGGTAACGCAGTCTACGTACCGCTTCACCCTGGCATTTCCGCTGGCTCGAAACGTATCCATCGAGGAAGACGAGTTCCGCGCGGATCTTCGGGGGAAAGAGTCGCCTTTTCGAATCAAGCGAACGAAGAATCGGTATGGGATCGAAGGCGATCCGGACGTAATGGGTAACTTCGTCCTTACTGCACTGAACTCAGGCTTGGTAAATGCGGGACAGCCGGCGCTCCTAATCGAAAACGAAACCGCCCGCTTGATGCTATCGCTCAAAGGCCTAGAGTCGATCGCAACATATGACATCGATCCAAAGGGACCTAAGCATGGGGCGGTCCTCAGCGGCAAGAGTGACCTGGAACCTGATGCAGGCAACCTCGCGATCGCGCTGGATCGCATCTTGTCCGACGATGAAGGCCGGCGAACGCTGTTGAACTTGCTCCAGGCCGTGCTTCCTTTCGCGGAAGGCTTGCAGACCCAACGGCTGGGGGATAGCTCCGTCTTCTTCGACATGCGAGAGAAATTCTCGCGCGAGGCGGTGCCTGCGACGTTTTTGTCGGACGGAACCGTCGATTTGATCGCTATGCTCGCGATTCTCTACTTCGAGCGGAAGTCTCTGGTGGTCATCGAAGAGCCGGAAAGGAATTTACATCCCAGCCTCATTTCCAGCCTGGTGGAACTTCTGAAGGATGCCGCCAGTATCAAACAGATTATCGTAAGCACTCACAATCCGGAGGTCGTGCGCTATGCGGACCCGAAGCAACTGATCCTCATATCGCGGGATGGAACTGGCTCGTCTCATGCCAGCCGGCCTGCCGACAAAGAAGAGGTGAAGAGGTTCCTGGCCGGGGAACTAAGCATGCATGAGCTTTATATCGATAATCTGCTTGAGGTATAGTGCCGGTGCAGGCGCGACTGGTGGTTTGGGTAGAGGGTGACAGCGACCGGTGGTTCCTGGAGGCGGTGGTTCAGCCGCGGCTTCAGACCAAGTTCATTAGAGTGGTCGTAA
>DATJRE010000167.1:0-14557 GCA_035505095.1 Bryobacteraceae bacterium
ACAGGGTGTATCACCCCGTCCAGATCGACCACAACTACCTTGGGCGCAGGCGAGGCCGCGGCCTGCGCCACAGCCGCCAGCGCGGCCGCCAGAATCGCACTTATCCGCAATCTATCCTCACTATACACCTACCCGGACAGCAGCGTCCGAAAACGGAATGGCCGCGAGCGGTCCAGGCAAAAGCGGATTAACCCATCCCAAAATCGGGAAGGAGCGCGGCCGCTCACCGGGACCGACGGGCCCAGAACGACTTCCGCGATTTTTCTCCGCCTCGCCGCGACCCCCCGCGCTGCCATTCCCCAACCGGCCATTCGCGAGCCGCTGCGCCGTGCCTCGGGCGGGCCGCTAGCGCGCCTCGCGCACCGCCGTCACGCGCCAAACTCCACTCCATGGGATGCCTTTAACAAGTTCTCATCTGGATCGAAAACTCACACATGTTATGCCATAGATAGAAAGATTTAATGCGCAGTTTCAGCACCTATGGTTTAAAATGGGGTTAAATCCCAAGAGGAGAAGTACTCGAATTTAAGATGACACAAAAGCGTACGAACGAGAATGATCGGCTGGTGTCTGGAAACGCCGCCGCTGCCGCCCGCCGCAAGACAGCCCGGCCTCGCGCCAAGCATTCCGCCACTCCGGCCGAATCGCCCGTGATGGCAGCCTCCGTCGAACTGGAAACCACTCCCGCGGCTCCCGCTTCTGTGACCCCCGTAGATCTGACCCCTGTAGAACTGGCCCCAGTGACCGCTGTAAGCAAGAGCGAACCCACGCGCGACGACGTTGCCCGCCTGGCGTACTCTTACTGGGAAGCCCGCGGATGCCAGGGCGGTTCCGCCGAGGAAGATTGGCTGCGCGCGGAAGTGGAAATCCGCGCTACTTCGGTTGCCACCGCGTAACCTCTACTTATACTTTCGAAGTACCGCCAGTAACCGGCCCTGAATCTGAACATCTGCCGCGGGAACCACGATCGGTTCTAACCTTGCATTAGCCGGTTGCAGGCGGATCTTGTCGCCGGGTTCCCGGTAGATCCGCTTCAAGGTCGTGTCCGATCCGGCTACCAGCGCGACGACGATGTCCCCGTCGTGGGCTTCCGATACGCGCTCCAGCAGGATCAGGTCGCCGTCGCAGATGTGGTCCTCAATCATCGAATCGCCGCGCACTTCCAGGGCGAAGGTGTCCTGGCTCCCGGCGAAATCGGCCAGATTGAGGACTTCGCTTTGTTCCACCGCCTCCACCGGCGCACCCGCCGCGATGCGCCCTCGCAGGGGTATCTCCAAGGAGCCTGGCCGGGAATGCCGCGGCTCCGCCACGTACTTGGGCGTCAGTTCCAGCGACCGGCTCTTGTTGAAGCCCCTCTTTAGATAGCTCTTCGACTCCAGAACCGAGATGTGCTTGTGCACCGTGGCCAGGGACGCCAGTTGCAGCCCTTTGGCGATTTCCTCAAAACTCGGGCAGTAGCCGTTTTCGTCTACAAACCCGGCGATAAAGTCCAGCACCTGTTTCTGTCTCTTGGTCAGTGCCATAGTAGTTTCTATTTTGGGCGAATAAAAAGTGAAAATCAAGCCCTTCCACACTAAAGTTTTAGAACTTTCGGTCGATGGATGAGATGAGGACCGCTTGATGATCTCGATTGGAAGTGCCATAAGCGAGTTGGAGCGGTGGCACCGGCAAAGCGCCGCCGCCACGGACTGCTATATCACTGCGCTACGCAATATGGCCCAGTATGTGGTAGAGATCGACGATGCCATCACCCCTCCTCACCGGCAGTATCTTTCCGCTCTGGCCGATGCGGTAGCCACCGGCCAGCCGGCCGCGCTGGAGGAAAGCCGCTCCACCCTGCGCGCCCTGTTACGCGATTATCGCGATAAGGCGTCGCATTTTCTGGCCGGCCTGCGGGAAGACCTGGCCTCCACGGCCCGCACCCTGGAAGAAATCCTGGACTCTCTGGCGCAGAACGATGGCGACCATGAGGCTCGCCTGCGCACGGCGGTCCGCCAGTTACGCGAAACGGCCAATGGTTCATCGGACGCGGCTGTCCGCGCGGCAATTCTCCCAGCTACCGAGGTGATCGAGGACTGTGTTGAAAAAATCCACAACCAAAACCAGGTCACCATCGCGCAGTTTCAGGCCGAAATTCGCATGCTCCACCAGCGCATCGATGCGCTCGAAACCGCCGTTTCCATCGATCAGTTGACGGCTTTGCTCAACCGCGGCGAAATGGAGGAGCGCATCCGCAATGCTTCCCCGCCATTCTGCATTCTGATGCTTCGGGTGCAGGGCTTTCGGCTGGCGGAAGTCCGCTACGGCGTGGAAGTAGGCGCCCAGTGCATTGCCGCCTTCGCCAAAAGGCTCCGCAGCGGAGTGCCGCCGGAGGTACAGGTGGGGCGCTGGGGATGCGAGGAGTTTCTGGCCATTCTCAACGTCCCGCGCGCCGAAGTAATGCCCATCGCCAAGTGGGCTACCGAAAACCTGTCCGGCTCGTACTCGTGCCTGCAAAACGGGAAAACCGTCCACCCGCAACTCCAGGTCAGCGCGGCCGTGCTCGAAAGCGGACGCGACTCGCCGGCCAGCATTCTCGCCCGCGTCGCGGAGTTTCTGTGCGGCACCGGCCGGTAAGTCCGCCGGCGTGCGGCTCCGCCCGCCGGCCCCCGGCGTCACATCAGCGTCAACGGATCCACGTCGATCACCAGGGCCGTAGCTCCCCATTTGCGCTCCTGGGCGAACGAGCGAATGCGCTGCAGCAGTTCGTTGAGCGCCTTCCGGCTGGAAGCCTTGATCAGAAACTGATACCGGTATTCGTTCTTCAATCGCGGCACGGGCGCCTCCGCCGGCCCCATCACCCGCAGTTTCTCCGGCGGCGGATTCAGCAGCAGCCCCAGGTCCGCGCTCATGCGCATGGCCGCCTCCTGTTTCTCGCTGCGCACCAGCACGTTGGCCATGGCGCTGAAGGGAGGATAGAGCATCATGCGCCGGAAATGCAGTTCCTTGGCGTAGAACGCGGCATAATCCTGAGCCGCCGCCAGGCGCACCGCGTAGTGGTCGGGGTTGATCGTCTGAATCAGCACGATCCCCGGTACATTGCCGCGCCCGGCCCTTCCCGCTACCTGGGTGAGCAACTGGAAGCTGCGCTCGGCAGCCCGGAAATCCGGCATTCCCAGGCCGATATCCGCCGAGACCACCCCCACCAGTGTCACGTTGGGGATGTCGTGCCCCTTGGCGATCATCTGGGTCCCCACCAGCAGATCGTAGTGGCCCTCGCGGAACTCCTGCAGAATGGTCTCGTACTGCTTTTTGCCGGTCACCGTATCCCGGTCCAGCCGGGCGATCCGCGCCGCCGGGTAATACTGGTGCAACTCTTCCTCGACGCGCTCCGATCCCAGTCCCAGAAAGTACACGTGCTCGCTCGCGCACTTCGGGCAGCACGCGGGGACCTTTTCGGCATACCCGCAATAATGGCACAGAAGGCGCCGGTCGCGCTTGTGATAGGTCAGCGTCAGCGAGCAGTTCATGCAGCCCACCCGCTCACCGCACGCACGGCAGGCTACGAAACTCGAAAACCCCCTCCGGTTGAGCAGCACAATGGTCTGCTCGCCGTTTTCCAGGCGCTTGGCGATGGCTTCCAGCAGCTTGCGGGAGAAGGTGGACTGCTTGCGGGTCTCCAGAAACTCCTGCCGCATGTCGATCAGCTCCACCGCCGGCATCGGCCGCGCCTCGATGCGCTCGGGCAATTCCAACAGCGTGTATTTGCCGCGCTCGGCATTGTAGCGGCTCTCCAGGCTCGGTGTGGCCGACCCCAGCACCGCGCATGCGCCGGCCCCCTGCGCCCTTACAATGGCGACATCCCGCCCGTTGTACCGCGGCGTCTCTTCCTGTTTGTAGCTGCCGTCGTGCTCTTCATCCACCACGATCAGGCCCAGATTGCGCACCGGCGCGAATACCCCCGACCGCGTGCCCACCACCACCGAAGCCGCGCCCGACTGGATGCGCCGCCACTGGTCGGATCGCTCCACGTCCGTAAAGGCGCTGTGCAGAATGGCAACGCGGTCGCCGAAGCGCGAAAAGAACTGCCCCGCCACGGCCGGCGTCAGGGCAATCTCGGGCACCAGCAGCAGCGCGCTCCGCCCGTCCCGCACCACCTCTTCGATGGCATTCAGGTACACTTCGGTCTTTCCGGACCCCGTCACGCCGTAAAGCAGGAAGGTCCGAAACTGGCGCGCCCGGATGCCTTCCCGGATAGCCTCAAACGCCGCCTGCTGTGCGGGGTTCAAGGCATGCCGCGTCCGCACGGGTCCCGCTGCCGGGGCGGTCATCTCGGTTTTCAACACCACGATCCCGCGCCGCGCCAGCGAACGCGCTGCCGGGCTGGAGTTCCGCACCATGTCTTCCAGGTCTTTAAGGTTGTGCGACCCCGGATGTAGTTCCAGAAACGCGCGCAGTTCGCGCTCGGCCTTGCTGAGCTTCGCGCCATCCTGCGCCGCCGCCGCCAGTTCCACCCGCAGCCGCCCCGCCGGCGCCCGCAGCGGATCGCGCGATCCCTCCACCTGCTCGGCTACGATGAACCCCTTGCGCTCCAGCGAGCGCAGCGCCTTCTCCGCCAGCGGCAGCGCTTTGGCCACATAGGCCGCCGAGAGCGGCCGTTTCTCGAGCATCCGGAGCACCTGGGTTACCGGATCGTCCGGCGCGCTGTCGAACAGCAGTTGCCGCGCCACATCCCGCCCCGAATCGGTCAGCGACCAGACCTTGCCGTGGCGCACCTCAGCCGCCAGCGGCAGCATTCCGCGCAACACTTCTCCCAGCGGAGCGCAATAGTAGGCCGCAATCCAGCGCCCCAGCGCCAGCAGGGCGCCGTCCAGCACCGGCTCCGGATCAATCAGCCGCAGCGCCTCGCGCGTTTCCACCGCCGGCGTCTCGTCGTGGCAGCGCAGAATCACCCCGGTCATCTTGCGCGGCCCGAAGGGCACCCACAGCCGGCTGCCCTCCCGCACGCGATGCCGCAGCGTTTCCGGCAGCGCATACGTAAAGGCCTGGTCCAGCGGCACCGGCAGGCTGACATCGCAATAAAGCGCCATCCACTTTCAGGTTACCCGATGCCCGGCCCCGTCCCGCCCGTTCAGTGGCCGCGGTCCACCTTCATCACCGCCACGTAATTGAGGTTCCGGTACAACTGGTTGTGGTCCAGCCCGAACCCCACCACGAAGCGGTCGGGAATCTCGAAACAGCGGTAGCGCACCGGTATCTGCACAATCCGCCGCGAGTTGCGGTCCAGGAACGTGCACACCGCCAGCGAGTTGGGGCTGCGCCCGGAGAGCGTCTGCAGCAGGTAGCGCAGGGTCAGCCCGGTGTCCACAATGTCCTCCACCATCAGCACGTCCTCGCCTTCGATGGCGTCGTCCAGGTCCTTGGCAATCCGCACCACGCCCGGCGCCCCGCTCCGGTTGGAAAAACTCGAGATGCCCAGAAAGTCGATCTTCACCGACAGGTCCAGGTGCCGCGCCAGCGCCGTCAGGAAGAACACCGAGCCTTTCAGCACGCCGATCAGCTTGACCGTCTTCCCGTGATAGTCGCGGCTGATTTCGGCGGCCACTTCCCGGATCCGCTGGTCGATCTGCTCCTCGGTGAACAGCACCCGCTCAATTCCCGGAATCGGCGCCCCGCTCCCGCTCATACCTGCACCGGCCGTTCGGCCAGCCCGTACTTGAAGATCAGGTTCTCAAAATCCTTCTGATAGAACACCTGGATGTTCACCTGCGGATAGAGCTGCCGCAGCAGCCGCACCTTGCGGTTTTTCCGGGTCACCAGCGATTGCTTCATAGTGGTCAGTTCCACGTACAGGTCGAATTCCGGCAGGTAGAAATCCGGCGTGAAGGCTTCCAGAGTATTGCCGTTGGGGTCCATCTGGATGGGAAAGCTGCGCGGCTCGTACTCCCAGGCGATGCGGTAAAAGTCCAGCAGGTTGGCGAACATCTCCTCACTAGGGTTGGCAAAAATCTTCTTGCGCAGCGTGATCTTGGCCGGCGGCACGATCCCGAAGCGCGCCAGCTTCAGCCGCATCTGAAACTGGAGCTGCGCCTCGGCCGCGTGCGACAGGTACCCGCGCTCCCGCAATCCGGCGCTGGTCACAGCCGTCGCGATCAACTCGGCCATCTGCTCGCTGGAAAGCGACTCGGCGTTCAGCACCAGGTCGAACCAGTCCGCCGTGGCGCGTGCTTTGCCGAATTTGGCCTTGCGGCTGGCGCGCTCGGCGCTCTCCATCTCCAGCAGCAGTTTGCGCGCGGCGGGCCGTTCCAGAGTATGATCCAGCATCAGGTTGCCGATCCGCACGTTCTCCGGCGCCACCACGTGCGCGCGCAATACCCCGGCAAATTGCCGCGGGTCCACTTCGCCGCCCACGGCGCAATACACCACGTGCATCTCGGTAGCCAGTTTGGCCAGGATGGAAGTCGCCAGGCTGGCGAAGGCCCGGTCGGGAATGCGCGTTTCGGCGCCAAACTCCTCGCCCGCCATAACGTGCAGGCGCGCCTGGGTCACCAGTTCGAATCCCAGCCGATGGGCCGTGAGCCGCGCCACTTCTTCGAAGCGGCATCCCGGATGACCCGAAACCGCGATCAGCGCCATGTCACCTGCTCATCATAGCGCGCCCCACCCGGCTCCAGGCCTGTAACTCTGTTATGCCGGCCGCCATTGGCGTCAGCGGCATCGCAAAGCCCCGCTGCCTTGCCCCTGGGGCCAACTATCCGCCCACCAGCCCCGACGAGGACCGGTTCGGCTGCCACAACGTTTCGGGCGCGCCCGCCACGTGACTGGCCCAGCGGCTCCATACAAACAGCGCGTCGCTCAACCGGTTCAGGTAGCGCACCGCTTCGGGCGGCACGCTTTCCGTCCGGCTCAGCGCCACCGTAAGCCGTTCCGCGCGCCGGCAGACCGTCCGGCAGATATGCAGTTCGGCGTTAAGACGGCTCCCACCCGGCAGCACGAACGACCGCAGCGGCGGCAGCCCGGCGTTCATGCGGTCCATCTCGGACTCCAGTTGCGCCACTTCCGCGTCGGTCACACGCGCCTGCCGGGGATGCACATTCTCCGGCAGCGTGGCCAGGATCGAACCCAGATTGAACAGCTCGTGCTGCACTCGCAGCAGGATAGGGCCCAGGGGCGCCAGCGCCGGCTGGCCTGCCGCGAGTAACTCCGTAGTGGCCCGCGCCGCGCCGATAAAGGCGTTCAACTCGTCCACTGTCCCGTAGGCTTCGATCCGCGGCCCGTCTTTGGGCACTCGCTGCCCGCCCGCCAGCCCGGTTTCGCCGCCATCGCCCCGGCGCGTGTAAACCCGGTTGATCGCCAACCGCGGATCTTCAAAAGGCTCGCTCATGGCTTTCTCCCCCTGCGGCATGGCCGCGCCCGGCACCTCTGAAACAGCCGGGTTTGCTGCCGGAG
Organism: Bryobacteraceae bacterium; assembly: GCA_035505095.1. Classification (GTDB taxonomy): domain Bacteria; phylum Acidobacteriota; class Terriglobia; order Bryobacterales; family Bryobacteraceae; genus JOPF133. The sequence goes on from DATJRE010000167.1 coordinate 7,429, forward strand.
GTTCGCGCTGTCCCGCCAGGACCTCCGCTGGTTCCTCCGGCCCGGGCGTCGAAGCCACTTAACCGCCTTCGGTCGCCCTCGTCCGCCACCGGATTCCTGGTCTACCTGGTCCCGGGCCACCGCCAAAAGCATTCCCTCCGGAGTGTACACTAGAGTGTGGGATAAGTACGAAAGTGCTGGGCCGTTTTTCTCCCTACCGCGGGCGTCGATTCTGGGCCCGCCTGCTTGCGCCGCTCGCCATCGCCGCTTGGTGGGCCGTGGCCGTTCCCGCCCGTGCAGCCGACAACAAGGCCGATAGGAAAGCCTCCCAGGCCGCTCTCCAGCGCGGCGCCCGCGCCGACCAGGCCGGTAAGCGTGACGAAGCCATCGCCGCCTACACCGAATCTCTCGCCGCCGACCCCGCCAACACCGCCGCCCTCCGCGCCCGGGCCAAGGACTACCTCGACGCCGGCACGGCCGATAAAGCCCTCGCCGACATCCAGTCGGCCATCAAAATCGCCCCCGGCGAGGCCGCCTCCTACGCCGCCCGCGGCGACTTCTTCCTTGCCACCAAAGTGCCGCTGCGCGCCATGCAGGATTACGATACCGCCATCGCCATGGGCCTGGAGCGCTCCGAAATCTACACCGGCCGCGGCCAAGCCGCCTACGCCCTCGGCCACTTCGACCAGGCCATCGTAGAGTTCACCCACGCCATCAAGCTTCGCCTGGATAGCGCCGAGCCCTACAAAGGCCGCGGCATGGCCCACGCCGCCCTGCGCCAATACTACGATGCGGTTGAGGACTTCAACCTCTCCCTGGCACGCCAGCCCAACGCCGAGCCGGTGCTCGTCGAGCGCTCGCTCGCCTACGTCGGTCTTACCCAATACCCCCGCGCCATCGACGATCTCACCACCGCCCTCCAGTTGAGTCCCAACGATGCCCGCGCCCTGCGCGTCCGCGGTGCTGTGCGCGAGCGCATGGGCGACGACCAGGGCGCCGTTTCCGATTACACCCACGCCATCGAGCTCGACCCCAAAGACGTGCGCCTCTACCTTGCCCGCGCCTCCGTCTACACTCGCCAGAAAAAGTACCAGGAGGCCTTTAACGACCGCGATCAGGCCGTCAAGCTGGATCCCCACAACCCTGAAACCTACGTGGCGCGGGGCGGTTCCTATCACATGCTGGGCGATCACGACAAAGGCCTGCTCGACCGCACCATCGCTCTCACCATCGACCCTAACTACGCCCCCGCCTGGGCCGCCCGCGGCAACGCTTACTTCCTGCTAGGCCGCTATGATGAGGCCCTGGCGGATTTGAAACACGCCGAGTCCCTGGATTCCTCCAACCAGGAGACCGAGGACCTGATCGCCCAGGCGCAAGCCAAGATCGACGAGAGGGTCAAGCGCCAACAGGCCATGGAGAAGGCTCCCGAAACGGCCGTAGTGGCTTTGCCCTCGGCTTCCACCCCGCCGCCAGCCGCGCAGGAGGCGCCGCCCACGCAGCCGGCACCAGCCACCCCCAAACCGGCCGCGGCCGCTACCGTGACAGCTCCCCCGCTCCCACCAGCGACCAATCCACTGGCTGCGCCGTCGCAGGTCTCGACCCTGGTGGTGCGCACGACCCCGCCCAAGCCTCACGCCGCCGCACCGCCGGCGCCGTCCGCCACGCCCGCACCGTCGCTGCCGCCCGTCAAGCTGACTCCCGACACCCCCTCCGATACCGCCGCCCTGTGCTACGCCCGCGGCCGCAAGCTCGTGCAGGAATCGCAATTCGCCGAGGCCGTCGAACAGTTCACCAAGGCGGTCGACCTCGACCCCAGGTTCACCCTGGCCTTCAACGCCCGCGCCTACGCCAACATCCGCCTCCGGCGCTATAAAGAAGCCCTCAGCGACCTCGATCAGGCCCTGAAACTGAACCCCTATTACGCCAACGCCTATCAGAACCGCTCTGCCGCCCGGCGTGCCCTCGGTGACAAAGCCGGCGCCGATGCCGACATGGCCAAAGCCAGGGAACTCCTCCAGCCGGCCAAGTAGCCGCACCGTCTTCTATGGCCTTCCGCATCCATGGCCTTCCGCGGAAAAAGATCGCCGCGGCTCCCCCATGTCCCAGAAAGAACACCGCCATACCGGCCGGTAGAAACAGCCGTGGCACGCGCGTCGCAGGTCACCGCATCGGCGATTCGCATGGCCGCGCCAAGCCTACTTCAGTTCGCCGTGGGTGGCTCCTGCCGGCGCGTCCGCGGGCGCTCGGTGATAATCGCTGAACTGGTACAGCAGATCTTCGCGCAGGTTTTTGACCAACAGCAGGCGCGCGGAAAATTTGATCTCGGCGAATTTGGGCAGCCACACTCCTTCGGTCACCGGCGTCTGTTCGATGATAATCCGGCTTCCTTTGGAGAGCCGCAGCAGAAAGCCCCCCAAACTCACGCTGTCCTGCGCCTCCATGTCGGCCTTCACCCAGCCGTTATCCTTCTTTGAGATCCAGATCCGCCCCGCCATCACCGTCAGCACGGTTGCCGCCGCGGATTTCGGTTTGTAGCCCGGCTTGGGAGTCGCCTCAATCACATAGCATGGCGTTCCGTCCACCGTCTCTTCGCCGGTCAGTTTGAAATTGTAGGCATCCGGCACTTCTTTGAGCGGCTCGCGCCGCCGCTCTTCCCGCCGGCTCCACTCCGCAATCCGCCTTTGCCGCTCTTCGGGGGTTTCCTTACGCCGCGCGTCGATGTTGAAGCGCAGCTTTTCTTCCTCCAGTTTCTGTTCCTCGGCGGAAATCGGCCGGTCGTTGCGCGCGACCAGCCGGCGGTACGGAGATCCCTCGATGGTCTGGATATCCACCGTCCGGATGGTCACCCGCTTGGGCTTGTCGGACGGGTCCAGTTCCCGCGTCTCCTCGCGCTGCAAATAGGTGTAGCCGGGCTCCAGCGCCGTGCTATGCCGGTCCAATTCGATGGCCTTGCGCACCAACTCGCGAGCATCCTGGCCCCAGAGCACCCCTGCCAGCAAGGCAATCGTCATAGACAGCCGCACAGTTCTATTCTACCGGGACACGCAACGGGGGTACAGTTCGCTGGATCGCAGTCGTTTCGCCAGAAGGACTATAGAATCCGTCGAGGGGGCCAGCCAGCAGTTGGCCAGATTGCGCGTGAAGAGGAAAGCCTTTTTGTTGGCGAGGTTGAGAACGCGGGTGCAGCATACCCGAAGAGGGACACCGCGGAAGTAGCGGTGAACCGGTACAGCTACACCGCAACCAATGCTACCAGGCGGCGAGGAATACCAGAGCCGCTCGCTCGGCCTCATTCGACAACAGCTCTTCATCAGCCGACCCCCAACACGACTGTCCGTCGATTCCGAGGCTTGGTCCGCAAGGGCGGGGCTGGCTCACCGCTGGGCACCGGAGAATGTACGAAAAGCAGATCGGGTACGATCAGAACGATCGGCCGACGCGCGGACTGTTTGCCGATGCGCTACACCGTGTCCAACGCGCGCAACTTATTGCGCCAGCACCAGCCCGGAAGGCAGTTCCTCGCCGAAAATCCGGCCCAGCGTGCGGTCGTCTTCTTCTTCGCCCGCCAGCACGGCCAGCAGATGCTCCGCGTGCGGCAGTGCCTCCAGCTTGGCGCGCACCGCCGCTACGGTAGCGGCCGGCAGATCGCGGGTGGGGTCATCGGTGTGCCGCGCTATGCCGGCAATTGCTTCGCCAGCGGACGGCAGCTTCAACAACGCCTCCACCCACCGCGTTACGGTGGGCGGCGGCAGCACCAGGTTGATCGGCCCGTAGAACAGCTTGCGCGCGCCCAACCGCGCCAGGCACCACAGTTCGCTCTCCTTGTAGTCGCCTGCTTTGACGCGCTTCACCAGCGCCTCGCCCAGGTCGGTCTTGGTGCCGATCGGCAGCAGCTCCAGGCTGGCAGCCGTGCGCCACATCTCCCGCAGCAGGGCCGGGTTCAGGCGCTGCGGCTTCTTCTTTCCCCGCGGCAACAGGAATCCCGAGAGCCGCTGGTAAATATCGGCCTGCTGGTTGCGGTTCAATCCGCCCGCCAGCCGTCCCCAGAAAATCCACCAGTCGATTTCGCACTGCACCTGGTTGCCATAGGTCAGCCCGGCCGAGTACACCCGACGCGCCTGCTCGATGCGGAAATCGTCGCCCGGGTAGCCGAAGCCCGGCCGCAAGCAGAAGCCGCACAGGTTCAGCCAGCGCGCCTCGTACGAGGGACTCTTCTTGCGCCCGTCGGCCGCCGCCAGAAACGCGTCCGCCAGTTGCCGGATCACCGCCAGCGGCCAGCTATTCTTGCCCAGCCCCATGCTCTGTTCGAGCTTCGCCGGAACCTCTTCGGGGGCGAACGGCGATTTCGCGGTGGGCGAAAAAACGGAATCCAGCAGCGCCACCGAATTCTTCACGGCCGTCTCGCTGACCACCGCCGCGGCCTTGCGCCCGCCCGCCGGCGCGGCAGGCCCCTCGGCGCCGGCCTGTTTGCGCAACTGAAATTCCAACCGCCAGCGGTTGTCGCTGACTTTCGATTCGCACCAGGTATCCAGCGTGCCGATCTCGGTCAGACGGGCCCCCAGCTTCACCGGAATCAGCCGCTCCTCCGCCTTCTTGCCGAAGCGGATTACCGCGTGCAAGGGCGCGTGCATGTGCAGATCGGCATCCTCCGCGGGAAACTCCACCACGTCGCCCAGGCGGTCAGCCGTTCGCGTGAGCGAGCTGTAGAGCCGGAAGGAAACCGGCCGGTTGGCGACAAGCTGCAGGGCGCCATTGTCGATCTCCAGGTCGGTGCCCTCCTCGGCGCCGCGCGGCACCAGGCAGACCGCTGGAAACTTGCCCTCGCGCGCCTCGCCCAGTCCGATGAAATACGTGCGTGGAAGGCCGCCGCGCACCAGCACGCCGCTGCCCGTGGAGCGGACATACGAGTAATACGCCGCTCCGCGCGCCACCGCCAGGTCCAACTCGCTGTTTTCCAGAATCTCTGGGCGGCGGCCGTACCAGTGGCCCACCACGTCGGCCACCCGCTCCCGCAGAATCTCCGGAATGAAGAAGCCGCCATTGAACAGAATGGCATCCGGCGCCTGCCCGGTAGGTTCCAGAAAAGCGTTCAGGTGCCGGCTGATGGCGGGGTCCGAGACGTACGGCAGCCCCAACTCCCGGAACAGGCTGCGCTTTTCGTCCTTGGGCGGTTCACCGCGTTCGCTGAGCGGCAGGAAGCCTTCCAGCGCCAGTTCCAGAGCCTCTTCGCGCGTGATCTGGCTCTTCAGCGTTTTGCCGATGAGCGCCGAGCCGGTGCCCAGCACGGTGATGTCGGCGGCCTTCAGATTCGGGTCGTTGAGCAGGTTCTCCTTGGCCGCCGAGCACTGCCGGCGCAGGCCGCTGCGCTGCCGGATGGAGAGCGGCGCGCCCAGCTTGGTCTCCACCAGCCACGCCAGCGTCAGGTCCAGGTTGTCGCCGCCCAGCAGTAGATGTTTGCCCACCGCCGTGCGGGTAAAATTCACCAGGTCGCCGTCCCGCGAAACGCGAATCAGGGAGAAATCGCTGGTGCCGCCGCCCACATCGCAAACCAGCACAATCTGCCCGTCGAAGAGCTGCTTGCGCGACTGCGCCAGGTTGTGGGCGATCCACGAATAGAAGGCCGCGGCCGGCTCTTCGAGGAGGGTCAGCCGCTCCAGGCCGGCATCGCGCGCCGCCATCACCGTCAGTTCGCGGGCCTCTTCGTCGAAGGAGGCCGGCACCGTCAGCACGATGTCCTGCGCGGCCAGTGGAACTCCCTTGGCGCGGTCCCATTCCTCGCGGAACTTGGCGATGAAGCGCGCTGAAACTTCCACCGGCGAAAGCACCCGGCCGGTCTCCGGCGAGTCCCACGGCAGGATTTTTGCGGTGCGGTCCACATCGGGGTTGGAGAGCCACGATTTGGCCGAGTGTACCAGCCGCGTCGGCACCAGCGCGCCTTGCTCGCGCGCATACAGGCCTACCGGCTGCCCGTCTTCCAGATACAGGAACGAGGGCAGCGTGCGGCGCGGTTCGGAGCGGCCGGGCGCCACAAGCTGTGGTGTTTCGAAGATGTGCAGCGGCGGAAAATCGCGGTCTTCGGCCTCGCGTTCGTCAATATAGGCCAGGGCGGAGTTGGTCGTGCCGAGGTCAATGCCGATCTTCATGGGTACTTTCAGAGTAGCGTGGGGCAGGGGCGGTGGAAACCCCTTCCGCAGGTTTCGGCGCCCCGCGGCCCAGCCCCGGTGAGCGCGGTCAAGACCCTACTGGCGGCTCGATCCCTTCCACCTGCCCGCGGCACTCGCCGAAACCGATCCGCGCCGCGCCCTCGCGCTCGCAGAATCCGCGCAGGGTCACCTCGTCGCCATCTTCGAGGAATCGGCGCGTTTCGCCGCCGGGCAGCGCCAGGGGCTCGGCGCCGCGGCGGGTGATTTCCAGCAGGCAGCCGGCCGTATCGCGGGTGGCGCCGGAAACCGTTCCGGTGGCCAGCAGGTCGCCGGGACGCAGGTTGCAGCCGTTGCTGGCGTGGTGGGTGACCAACTGCGCGGGCGTCCAATAGAGGTCCCGCAGGTTGCCGCGGCTCACTTGCACGGGCGGCGTTGCCGCGGTCCGCATCTGGCGCGAACTGAGCCACACTTCCAGTGTCACATCGATCGCGCCTCGCTCGCCGCTGCCCGGCGCAAGCAGATATGGCAGCGGCTGCGGATCGCCTGCGGGCCGCTCGAAAGCCGGCGCGCGGAAGGGCTCCAGCGCTTCCATGGTGATGATCCAGGGGGAAATGGTTGTGGCGAAACTTTTAGCCAGAAACGGCCCCAGCGGCTGATACTCCCACGACTGCACATCGCGCGCCGACCAGTCGTTCAGCAGGCAGAGGCCGAAGACGTGGTTCTCGGCTTCTGCGATGGGGATGGGTTCCCCCAGCGGATTGCCCGGGCCAATGAACAGCCCCACTTCCAGTTCGTAATCCAGAGACCGGCTGGGGCCGAAGCGGGGCGTCTCCCCGGCCGCCTCTTTCGATTGGCCGCAAGGCCGCCGTATGGGCGCGCCGCTCACCACAATCGACGACGCCCGTCCGTGGTAGCCGATCGGCACCCACTTATAATTCGGCAGCAGCGGGTGATCCGGGCGGAACAACCGGCCCACATTGGTGGCGTGGTAAACCGAGGCGTAA
>DATJRE010000168.1:0-22482 GCA_035505095.1 Bryobacteraceae bacterium
GTCCGTCACACCGCGGCCAACAGCCGCACGGGACCGCGGAGGCCGGCCGGATACAACGGCTGGCGCGCCGTCCAGGTTCGCGCAACCGGGTTGCCCGTGAGCGACTTCATGTAATTCCCGAGCACCGTGGTGATTTGCACCTCGAGGCGGTTTTCTCCATCGACCAAGGCGGCGCCGGTGGCGTAGCGGTGACAGCCGTACCACTTCAGCCCCAGACTCCGGCCATTGAGAATGGCGCTCGAAACTCCGTTCACCGGCCCAAGATCGAGAAAGGCGTGCGCGCCCGCTCCCGATGCCTGAAAAGCGGCCCGATAGACCGCCGTGCCGGCAAAGGAGCGCAGCGCTTCATCGTCTTTGAAATCGAGCAGCGCGTTCAGGGTGCGCTGGCTGTGAAGTTCCGTCCACATGGCGCAGCTCCACTTGCCATGGCCCGTCGATGGTTGCTGCCCTGGCTTCCGATGGCCGTGGCACCCGCTGTGCCAGTTGGTGCATGCCCGGTTCGAACACCAGCAGCAGAGAACCACAAGGCTCGAGGCTTACGCTCAAGCGATTCCTGTTGCCATTGAAGAAATACGGCAAGCGCTCGCCGGTCTCCGGGTTCCACTGCCACGGGGTCTTGGCGCCAGTGGAGAAGTCGATATCGGTCTCGATCTCGCGCTCCGCATCCGAATTGGCAAAGAAGAAAATCTCGCGCTCGCCGGACCGCAGAGCGATCTGGCTGAGGTTCACGTCGGGGCGCGCGATGCGCATGTAGGGCTGGATTCCGAACTGCTGCTGGATGCGGCCGTACCACGCCAGGATATCGTCGCCGGGCGGCTCGACCACGGCGCATCGCACCCCGTGGTCCCGCAGAATTCGCTCGGAGGCGGCCTGTACTTCCGCATCGTTCGCCTGCCGGTTCTGGAAACGCGGCGAGCGGGAGGGCGCGTGGCGAATAAAGACGATGCGCCCGCCGCCCGTTGCGAAACGCTCCATCGCGCGCGCCGTTTCGGGTTCCACAGTGAGCGCCTCCATCACGATCAGGGCGCCGTAAGTACGCCCGCGCACCACCAGGCGTCCGCCGGCGCATTGCGATTCGGCGAGCAATTTTTCGTCGACGTAGTCACACCCGCTGCCATTCTGGTGGATCGCCTCCCAGAGTTGATACTGATAGGACGGCATATGCAGCACAGGGAATGGCTCGCGCTGCAAGCCGTGCGTCATCCACAGGTCGGCAAACGGGTGCAGGATGGCAACCTCGGTCCGCGGATCGCAGTTTTGGAGCACCGCGGAGAGGCGTGCCTTGTAATCGGTAAAGTGCCGGACGAAGGGCCACCACGGATTGCGTTCATTGAAGAAAGTACCGTAGCGGACCCAGCCGGGGAACGGCGCTTCGGCCGGACTGTAGTTGAACCCGTGAAAGATGGAATGGGTGACGCCGGAGAGATTGCTCTGGTCGGCGCAGTTCTTCAGGCCGGCGAGAGTGGCGTTGAAGACCATGGAGGTGTTGGTGACCTCTTCGCAACTCACCAGCCGCTTCCCGGAAAAATGCGCCGCGGAGGAGACGAATTTGTTGATGCCGGTAGGGGCGCGATGCCCCCGCAATCCGATCTGCGCGTTCATCCAGGTTTCGCATTCGGGAATGTCCACTTCCAGGCTGCTTTCGAGCGGATGGTATGCCGGACCGTATGCCTGCACCCGCGCCTTCACGCCGTTCCGCGCGCACCATTGGCGGTATGTCCGGGTGAAGCGTTCGGAAAACAGCTCCATCTGCAGCGTGAGGAAATCGTAGCGGACCCGCTCGATGGCTTCGCGCGCCGCGTCGCCCAACTCAGCCTGATTCTGGTTGGCCGTGGGGTTGCCCATCTCGCCCGTTTTGAACAACACGAACGGCAGATACGGCAACAGGGAGTAACCGCGGCGGGCCTCGAAAACCGGCAGCATATCGGAACACCAGTTGGCGCCCTCCAGTTCCAGGCTGTCGCAGAACATCGCCCGGAAGGACTTGCCGAGCGGACCCATAACGGGCTCGATCGCGCTCGACATCCGGTCCAGATACCGCTCGACAGCGGCGGCGTTGAAGTGATTGAGCACCGGGCCATCGGCGCCGGGAGCGCCATTGATCACGGCCTGGAATCCGCGCTGTTGCACCAGGATGTAGAGGATGTGCTCCCCCTCCGGGACGTCGAGAGTGAGTTCGCCGCTGGTGAGCTGTGCGGTGACGTCCGTTCCGGGGGCGAATTGGTCCATCCGCCGCGGCGCCAGCCGTAGATAGCGGATGCTTTTATCGATGGACTTCCACTTGGAATGCAGCGTGAGTTCCGCCTCCGCCAGCAGATCGCCTTCGGCAATCCGCACAGCGCCGGGACCAGTGAGGCGCCGCGTGCCGAGGGCCAGAATGTGGGTCTGCTCTTCGCGCGTGAGGAACTGCCCGCCGAAAGGCCATCCGGAGCCAACGATGCTGTCGGCGATCATGCCGCGCTCGTGCGCGCCCTGAACCGCCGTCTGCAACATCCCGATCCAAGGCCTGCTCAACCATTCGATCTCCGGAATGTTCAGAGGATCGTCGGGATTCGGGAAGCGGATGGGATTGACTTCGACGCCGCCGATACCGGCGGCATGAAGAAGGTCCAGCTCGCGAAGAATTTCCCTGGCCGCCAGTTTGTCGCCGTTCCACCACCAGCGCACGAACGGCCGCGCTGTGACAGGCGGCTCCTGAAACGCGCGAAACAGCGCGTCATTCTCCTCGGCGCGGACGGCCCGCCAAGCCGGCGCGGCCGCGACGACGCTTTTCATCAGCGTGCGCCGGGTCAGACCCTTGTGCTTGATTTGCATATGTCTCAGTGCCGGACGGGATTGCGGCCAATCAAGATTGGATTGTCGCTACGGACGCATCGTCGTGCGACTTGCAGGCACACGTTTCTTCCGCCGGCTGCCTTATGATAACGCAGTCCCGAAGCGGCCTCTCGGTTCCTCCGGCCCGGCGCGACTGGCGGTTTCAGCGCGAAACCGGCGAACGCTGTGCGTCCAACACTGTGGCTGGCGGAGCCAACCTTGGCGGGCCGGCCGCGACCTTTGTCTGGCCGCGACAGCTGGCCCATCGCAAAATCGAGACCATCGCCGGCCTGAAAGGCTTGCAGCGTTCGAGGGGACCGGGCGGGAATACGCGAATCAGCGTTGCCCGACGGCTCTCCGGTCTTCACCCGCGACATAGGCACGCAGGAGATTTACGCGCTTACGGTCAAGTGGCCGTGAGTAGCTGCCGGGTAACGGCTGTACCCAGCCAGGCCCATTTGCGCCGAGAGGCTACCCGGACCTGGCTTCAGCCCTGCCCCTCCCGCTTTCTGGCACCGCCCTTGCCAGCCGCCTTCGGTTTCCCACCCACGCTCTTCTTCTTCGTCTTCCCTTTTACCGCCTTGGCCGCCACTCCTTTCTTTGCCGCCCGTGCCTTTTTCGCCCCTGCCGCGGCCCCGCCATCCGGATCCATCTCCAATCCAAATATCCCCGACAGATCCCCGCCCTTCAAAATCTTCCCTGCCGCCGGAGCCGTCTTCGAAAGCGGCAGCCCCGTCCCGGCCTTCGAGATCAGGTCCCCATGGTCCACGTTGTGCAGCCGGAACAGCAGCTCCGGCTGGTGGTCGAAGCGCGCGCCGATCCCGTAGAGCACCGCCGCCACGTGCTTGCACATCCCCGCCCAGTCCGGGCAACTGCACGAAAGCTCAATCTCCTTGGGCGAGGGAAACAGCCCCGCATTTTGCCGGCAAATCCGCTCCATGACGCCGTTGGAAAACTTCCCCTGCAGCAGTTCCACCAGCGAATCGATGGCCCCGGCGCAGTCCTCGCAGATGGATTTCCAGCGCGCCTTCGCCACCGGCGTCACCTTCACCTCCACCTCGTAAATCTCCGAGCCGCTGACCAGCGCCTGAATCGTGCCCGGCGCGATTTGCAAATCGATCACCGACCCGTTGCGAACGTACGTCCGCCCGCGCGGCAGCCGGTTGGCGTAGTCGCTGTAGCGTTCCAGATTGTCGCACCACGCCTTGCCCCAGAAAGTCTTCGCAATGGTGCGTCCTTCCACCACCACCGGCGAAACCACCTGCCCTTTCTTCCTGCGTTTGGCCAGTTCGCGCGCCGCATTCTGGCGGCGCTGCGCCACCGAAACGTAAGGTCTCCATCCCCACCCGTAGTCAGCCATCGATCACGCCTCCTTCAGAGCTTTGTTAAGGTCCAATGCCACCATTTTCAGCAGTTCGTCGTCTTTCATTTCCGTCAGCAGCACGCCGGCGTCGCCTTCCAGCACGTTGGTGGAAAGCTGCCGCTTCGATTCGATCAGTTGGTCGACCTTCTCCTCCACCGTACCCCGGCACACGAATTTATGCACCAGCACATTTCGCGTCTGCCCAATGCGGAAAGCGCGGTCGGTGGCCTGGTTCTCCACGGCCGGGTTCCACCAGCGGTCGAAATGCACCACGTGCGAGGCCGCCGTCAGGTTCAGCCCCGCGCCGCCCGCTTTCAGCGAGAGCACGAAGAACCGTTCGGTCTCCTCCTCCTGGAAGCGCCGCACCAGTTCCTTGCGCTTCTTCACCTCCGTCTCGCCGTGCAGCACCAGCCCCGGCCCTCCGAACACCCGGCAAAGAAACGCGGCCAGCGGCGCGGTCACCTCGCGGAACTGCGTAAACACCAACATCTTTTCCTGTTTCGCCGCCACCACCTCGGCAATCTCCGCCAGGCGCGCGAATTTACCGCTGTCCTCTTCGCTCCACGCCCCGTCTCCCAGCCACTGCGACGGATGATTGCAAATCTGTTTGAAGCGCATCAGAAACGCCAGCACCAGTCCCTTGCGCTGGATTCCGGCGGCGTCCCCGAGCTGCTCCGTAAGCTGCCGCACCGCCTCCTGGTAAAGCGCCGCCTGCTTGCGGCTCAGCGGGCAGAAGGCCTTCAGCTCGGTCTTGTCCGGCAGGTCCGCAATCACCGTCTTATCGGTCTTCAACCGCCGCAGGATGTACGGCCGCACCAGCTCGCGCAGCGGACCGTAGGAAGCGTGCGGCCGTTCCGCCAGGCGCTTCGAGAAACTGGTGAACTCTTTCGCCGATCCCAACAGCCCCGGATTGAGAAAGTCGAAAATCGACCACAGGTCGCCCAGCCGGTTCTCCACCGGCGTCCCCGTCAGCGCCAGGCGCGCGCCCGCCTTCAGCTTCTTCACCGCCCGCGTCTGCTTGGCGTCCGGGTTCTTCACGGCCTGGGCTTCATCCAGAATCACCAGCCGCCAGGGGCGCTCCGTGAGCGATGGCATCCGCAGCAGCGAGCCGTAACTGGTAATCACCAGGTCCGCCTCCTCTATGCGCGCGGGCGCCAGGCTCTTCCACTCCGCCGCCGGAAGCGCCGAAGGGTGCGCAATCAACGCCCGCAATCCCGGGGTGAAGCGTTCCATCTCCGCGGCCCAATTCGCCAGCAGCGATGCGGGCGCCACCAGCAGGCTGGGCTGCCGGTTTCCGTTCGCCTGTCTCCGCAGCACCAGCAGCAGCGCCAGTACCTGGATCGTCTTGCCCAGCCCCATATCGTCCGCCAGGCACGCCCCCAGCCCCAACCGCGCCAGCAGGTACAGCCACCGCACGCCCACCTGCTGGTACGGCCGCAGCGCGCCGTTCAGAGCCGCGCCCGGTTCAATCTGCGCCAGCCCCTCCGGACTGCGCAGTCCCTTCAGCGTCTCCGCCAGCCACGGACCGGCCACCACCTGCGACCAATCGCCAGTCGCTGTTTCGGCCGTGTCGCCCTCCACATCCGCGCCCGCCACGAGGCGCATGGCCTCGCCGAAACTCAGCCCGCTGCCGGCGGCCGTGCGCTCGATTTCGCGAAAGCGCTCCATCATCCGGTTGAGCTGCTCGCGGTCCAACTCCACCCACCGTCCGCGCACCAGGGCCAACCCGTCGGATTGCGCCAGCAACTCGCGGATCTCCGCGGCCGTCAGCGCTTCGCCGTCCAGTGTCACTTCCATGCGGAAGTCGAGCAGCGCGTCGCGTCCCACTCCCGAAGGCGCCTTGCCGCCCACCGCCCCTCTCACCCGCGGACGCGGCGGCCGTTTGCCCCGCCACCCCGCCGGCATCCGCACCACCACCCCCGCCGCCTCAAGCTGCGGAACGTCCCGCAAAAGCTGCATGGCCTCCGCCGGCGACCATCGCAGCGGATGGAAAATCTCGCCCGCATCCACCATGCTCTTCAACCACGGGCACGTCTCCGACGCGCGCTGCACCGGCAGCAGCAGCGACAACAGGGCGTCCTTATTCGTTGCGCCGGTGTACTCGCGCAAAGCCTGCCCCAGCGGCGCGTGCTGCGCTTTGGCCTGCTGCGAAAGCCGCGTGGTGTAAGTCGCCATAAAGGCGAACGGCGATTCCGGGTCCTGCCGGTTTTCGGCCAAGTTGAAGTGTACCCGCCCCACCAGGTTCCACGCCGGATTGCGCCGCTTCAGAAACTCCTGGATGCCCTTCCCGGATTCCGCCAGCTCCACCCCAAACGCCGCGTCCAGTTCCTCCCACAAAGCGCCAAGAACCGCCGCAGTCAGGTACTCCGCGCCGGTCATGGGCGGCGCCGTGAGGGCCATCCATTGGAAGTCCTCGTCCGGCGGCTTGGGCACGTGTAGGTTCTTGCGCAGCGCCTCCAGGTCCGGCTGCGTGCACAGCGCCGTTACATAGCGCGCGCCGAACTCGCTCCAGTAGGAATACACCGGCGGCAGCGCCGCCCCGGCCTCGCCCGCTCCCAGTTGCAGCAGCGCGTGCCCTGCTCCGCGCTCAAACGCCTCCTGCAGCCGCCGGGCCAGCGCGGCGTCGAGCGCAGGCTCTCCAGCTTCATGGGCCAACAGGAGATGTCCGTGGGGGGTTAAGACTAACGCCAGAGCGGCAGACTCCATTCCGGGGGAGAACACCAGCTTAGCAATTTTTCACGCCGCCGCACGCACTCTTGCGAAACTCCGCAGCCCCAAAACCAGCTTCCGCTACAATAAAGGGCCATGCCGCTGCGCCAACGCCTGGAGCGCTACTTCGAAATCCAAGCCCTGGGTACCAGTTGGCGGACCGAGATCCTCGCCGGATTGACCACCTTCATCACCATGGCCTACATCGTCTTCGTCAATCCGGCCATCCTGCACGAAACCGGCATGCCCCTCGCCGCGGTCACCGCCGCCACCTGCATCTCGGCCGCCATCGGCAGCCTGCTCATGGGCGGCTTCGCCAAATACCCTATCGCCCTGGCGCCCGGCATGGGCCTCAACGCCTACTTCGCCTACACCGTTGTGAAGGGTATGGGCGTTGGCTGGCAGGCGGCCCTTGGCGCCGTATTCCTCTCCGGCGTAGCCTTCTTCGTGCTCACGCTGCTGGGCATCCGCCAGCTCATCGTTTCCACCATCCCCTTCGAGCTGTACGCTGCCGTGGCCGCCGGAGTAGGCCTCTTCCTGGCGCTCATCGGCTTCCGCAACTCCGGCATCATCGTGCCCGACCCCGCCACCACCGTCACCCTCGGCAATCTCCACAATCCCTCCACCCTGCTGGCCCTGGTGGGGCTGTTGCTCATCGGCGCGCTGCTGGCGTGGCGCGTGCGCGCGGCCATGCTCATCGGCATTCTGGCCACTACCGCCATCGGCCTCGTCACGGGCATCGCCAAATGGTCGCCGCAATCCTACCGCCTGGCCGACCTCGCGGCCACAGCGTTCCAACTCGATGTCCGCTCCACCCTGCGCCTCGGCTTCCTGGAAATCGTCTTCGTGTTTCTCTTCATCGACCTGTTCGATAACGTCGGTACTCTGGTCGCCGTAGGCAAGAAGGCCAACCTGTTCGACAAGGCCCACCAGATTCCGCGCATCAACCGTATCCTCCTGGCCGACGCCACGGCCACAGTGGCCGGCGCGCTCACCGGCACTTCCACGGTGGTGAGCTATGTGGAAAGCGCCGCCGGCGTGGCGGCGGGCGGCCGAAGCGGCGTAACCGCCATCGTCACCGGCCTGCTGTTCGGGGTGGCCCTCTTCG
Organism: Bryobacteraceae bacterium; assembly: GCA_035505095.1. Classification (GTDB taxonomy): domain Bacteria; phylum Acidobacteriota; class Terriglobia; order Bryobacterales; family Bryobacteraceae; genus JOPF133. The sequence goes on from DATJRE010000168.1 coordinate 7,995, forward strand.
TGGCCCCGGTGGTGGGCGCGATTCCCGCCGCCGCGACCGCGCCCGCCCTCATCATCGTGGGCAGCCTGATGGTCTCGGTAGTAGCCGAAATCGAGTGGAGCAACCCCGAAGTGGCCGTGCCGGCGTTCCTCACCATGATGGGCATCCCGCTCAGCTTCAGCATCGCCAACGGCCTGGCCTTCGGTCTCACCGCGTTCACCCTCATCAAAGTGCTGCGCGGGAAATTCCGCCAGGTCAACTGGTTCGTCTACGCCCTCACCGCGCTGTTCATCGTGAGGTTCTGGTATTTGGGAAACAGCTGACTATGCGATTGATTCTCTGTTTGCTTCTGGCCGCCCCGCTGGCGGCGCCGCTTTTCGCGCAGGACAAGCCCACCGCCAAGCCGCGCTACGAGGTGTACGCCATCCGCTACGCCACCATTCCCGGATTCGCCGTCAACCAACTGGTGGCCGGCGCCGATCCCTCGCGCAAGCTCGACATCGCGATGATGGTCTGGCTGGTGCGCGGCGGCGGCCGCACCATCCTCGTCGATTCGGGCTTCTACCGCGAACAGTTCTTCCGCCAGTGGCACGTCACCGATTTCGTGCGTCCCGATGAGGCCGTCCGCCGCGCTGGAGTCAACCCCGAGGACGTCACCGACCTCATCATCAGCCATATGCACTGGGACCACGCCGATGGTATGGACCTGTTCCCCAAGGCCCGCGTGTGGCTGCAGAAAGAGGAGCTGGAATACTACGCCGGCACCGCCTGGCAGTCGCGCCGCACGCACGGCGGCATCGACCCGGACGACGTCATCGCGGCCGTCAAACTGAACCTCGCCGGCCGCATGGGCCTGGTGAACGGCGATGCCCAGGAAATCCTTCCCGGCATCTCCTGTTATACCGGCGGCAAGCACACCTGGGCTTCGCAGTTCGTCACCGTGAACACCGCCGAAGGCACCGTGGTCCTGGCCAGCGACAACATGTACCTCTACGAGAACCTGGACAAGCACGTCCCCATCGCCGCCACTCTGGACGCCGCTTCCAACCTCCGCGCCCAGGACCGCATGAAGCAACTGGCCGCCAAACCCGAGCTGATCATCCCCGGCCACGACCCCGCCGTGATGCAGCGTTTCGCAACCGTGCACCCCGGCATCGTCAAGATTGCCGCCGGCGATTAACCGCGGCGTATCGCCGGCTCATCCCTGCGCGCTCCCCAGAATCCGCTCGGCGGCTTTCCGTCCCAGCCGGATGCAATCCGGGATGCCGATGCCTGAATAGGCATTGCCCGCCAGGTGCAGCCCGCCGATCGCGGCCACCCGCGATTCGATCTCCGCCACCCGCGCGGGGTGCCCCACGGTGGGCTGCGCCATCGATCGCGGCCAGCGGAAAATGCGGGTGAACCGCGGCCGGGCTCCAATCCCGGCAATCTCCTGCAACTCGCGAGTGGCGGCGGCGGCCAGCGCTTCGTCGGGTTCGCCCATCGCCGCCGCAGCCTCCGCGCCGCCGATGAAACATCGCGCCACAATCTTGCCCTCCGGCGCGCGGTGGGAAAATTTGGTACCCACCCACGTGCAGGCCGCCAGCGTTCGCCGCTCCTTCTTGGGAACCAGGAAGCCGAAGCCATCCGGCAGCACCGGAAAATCGGCCGCCTCGAAACCTAGCGCCAGCGTAATCGAAGAGCTGTACGGTACCTGACCCAGCAATTCCGCCAGCCGCCCATCCACCGCCGCCAGAAGCTGCGCGGCGCTGTGCGCTTCGCATCCCAGCACCAGGCTGCCCGTCTCCAGCCAATCGCCGCCCGCGCGAATACGGAACCCCGCGCCCGCGCGCTCCACGCACTCCGCCCGCACCTGGCGGATTTCCGCATGCCCGCCAACCGCCCGCGCGGCAGCCTCCACCAGTTGGCTCAGCCCGCCTTTGAGCGTGCGGAACAGCGGCGCCGCCGGACCGTTGCGCACTGCCTTGGCCCGCTCCGCCAGCACCCCGCGCGTCAGGCTGCCGTACTGGTTGGCCAGTTGCACAAACCGCGGCAGCACGCTGGTCACACTCAATTCGCTGGGGTTGCCGCCATAGATTCCCGAAAGCAGCGGCTCGGCCAGGTAATCCACCGCCTCCGTCCCATAGTGCTCTTGAATGAAATCGGCCACCGATTCGTCGCCCGGACGCGGCTTGGGCGCGCGCAGCAGTTCCATCCCCATGCGCAGTTTGGTCCCCCAACTCACCAGGCCGGTCGCGATCAGCGGCAGAATCTTGGTGGGCACCATCATCATCAACCCGTCCGGCAGAGGAATCAGCCGCCCGCCCTTGCGCACATACGTCTTGCGCAGATGGTCGTTCGACCCGATGATCTCGCCCGCCAGCCCCAATTCGCCCGCCAGTTCCATCGCCGCGGGTTTGGCCGAGAGGAAGCTGTCCGGACCGGCCTCAATCGTGCAGCCCTCCACGTGCTCGGTCTGGATCACCCCGCCCAGCCGCGGGCGCAACTCCAGAATCGTCGAACCGGCCCCGCCCTTGGCCAGATAATAGGCCGCCGAAAGCCCCGAAATGCCGCCGCCGATAATGACTACGCGAGACATCCCTGGGCCACCTCGGCCAGCGCGGCCGTGAACGTCGCCGAATCGTTCAGCGATTCCGGCCTCCGCAGCGTGATCCCTCGCGCCGCGGCATACTCGCCAAAGAGCCTGTCGATATCGAACAGAATCTCCACGTGGTCGCACACGAAGCCGATGGGGTCCAGCACCACCTCGCGCACCCCTTCGGCGGCGTAGCGGTCCAGGCAGGATTCCACCGTGGGGCCCAGCCACCGGTCTTCCGTCATGCCCTGGCTCTGAAAGGCGAAATCGTACCCCCCGAGTCCCACGGCCGCGGCCACCGCGGCCGCCGTCGCGCGGCACTCGCCGGCATACGGGTCGCCATTGGCCAGCGCCTTCTCCGGCAGGCTGTGCGCCGTGAACAGCATCTTGCCCGCCGTCCCGCCGTCCACCAGCGGCCGCAGCCGCTCGGCAAACGCCGCAATCAGCCGTGGCTCGGCATGAAAGCTCTTGGCCCAGCGAACCTCCGCCGCCACCCCGGCCTCTCGCCGTGCCTCTTCGGTCCGCCGGATATACAACCCAATGCTCAGCTCGGAAAATTGCGGCGCCAGGCAGATGCCGGCCATCCGCTCCACGCCCGCCTCGCACACCCGCTCCATGGTCTCGCGGATAAACGGATGCCAGTTGCGCATTCCAAAAAACACCGGAATGCCCAGCAGCTTTTCGAGCGCCTCCGCCTGCGCGCGCGTCCACGCCAGCAGTGGCGAAGATCCGCCGATGGCCGCATAGCGATGCCGCACTTCTTCCAGCACCTTGGGATTGCCGGGCCGCCCGCTGCGCACGTAGGAAAGATAGCTCTCCACATCCTCCAGGCGCTCCGGAGCTCCGTGCGCCAGCAGGAGCACTGCCTGCTTCACGGCCGAAATTCCCTGACCATTTCGACCACTGCCTTCACGTTCTCCACGGGTGTTTCGGGCAGAATTCCATGGCCCAGATTAAAGATGTGGCCCGGCCGCGTGCCCGTGCGCTTCAGCAGCTCGTGCACCTTAATGCGCAGCTCGTGCAGCGGCGCGAACAGCGCCACCGGGTCCAGGTTTCCCTGAATCGCCGAGCGGTAGCTCACGTCCATCCACGCCTGGTCGATGTTGATCCGCCAGTCCACTCCCATAACGTCGCCGCCGGCCGCGTGCAGTTCCTTGAAGAAGCCCGAGGCCCCCGTGCCAAAGTGAATCACCGGCACGCCCGTCGAGCGGATCCGCTCGATCAGCGCGCGCGAATACGGCGCCGCAAAGCGCACGTAATCGTCCGATCCCAGCGCGCCCACCCAGCTATCGAACACCTGGATGGCGCGCGCCCCGGCGGTCACCTGCAGGTGCGCAAAGGGCGCCAGGACATCCACAATCTTGCCCATCAGCCGGCGCCACAGGATCTCGTCGCTGTACATCAGCTTCTTGGTGCGGATGAAATTGCGCGACGCCCCACCTTCAATCATGTAGCTGGCCATGGTGAATGGCGCGCCCACGAAGCCGATCACCGGCACTTTCCCCGCCAGAGCGCGCACCACGTGTTGGATAGCCTCGCCCACGTAGCCCAGTTCGTCGGTGTTGGTGGTGGAGAGCGAATCCACGTCGTCGGACGTGCGCACCGGATTGTCGATCTGCGGCCCTTCGCCCGCCGCATAATGCAGCTTCAGCCCCATGGGCTCGATAGGCAGCAGCAGGTCCGCGAAAATGATGGCCGCATCCACGTCCAGCAGTTCCACCGGCTGCAAAGTGACCGTGGCCGCCAGGTCCGGCCGCTTGCAGATCTCCAGAATGCCGTGGCGGTCGCGGATCTGGCGGTACTGTTTCAGGTACCGTCCCGCCTGCCGCATGAACCACACCGGCCGCACATCGGTCGGCCGGCGCCGGCAGGCGTCGAGGAAACGGCTGGTCATTGGAGCCACGCGCATGGCTGATCCATCCTGTCTTCGCAGAAATATACGCGAAAGTCCTTGGGTTTGTGCTTCACGGCCCACTCGCGGCCGTTTACGAAATAGGGCTTGGCCCACGCCTCGCTGTCAATCGTCCGCGGCGTCACCACCGATACCGCCACCGCGCCGCGCGCTGGATAACCGGTCCGCGGGTCCATAATATGCGCCCAGATCTTGCCTTCCGCCCGGAAGAATTTCTCGTAACTGCCGGAGGTCGATAACGACATATCCTTCAGGTACACCTGATCGGCCGTCTTGCTGGTGTCCCACGGGTTCTTGATGTCGATCACCCACCCGCGCGGCTCTTCCGGCGGTGCGCCCATCCCGTAAATGCTGCTTCCCGATCCCGCCACCAGGGCGATCCGCACGCCCGCTTTCTTCAAAACCGCCACCATGCGGTCCACAGCGTATCCCTTGCCGATGCCGCCCGGGTCCAATTCCACGCCCTCGCGGTCGAACCACACCGTCTGCGCGGCAGCATCCAGGTGGACATGCTTATACCCCGTCTTGGCCAGCGCCGCCAGCACTTCCGGCCCGTGGGGCAGGTGTCCCGACCCTTTGTAAAAGCCCCACACCTTCATCAGCGGCCCCACCGAAATGTCGAAGGCCCCTTCGCTTTCGCGGCTGTACTCCTGGCAATCCGCTAGCAGCCGAAACATTTCCGGCGAAATCCGTAGCGGCTTCTCGGCCGCCAGCCGGTTGATCTGGCTCCACTCGCTTTGCGGCTTGTAATTCGAAAGCATGTCGTCGAGCCGGCGTACCTCATCGAAAGCGGCATCGGCGGCCGCCTCCATTTTGACCCGGTCGCTTCCATACAGGATCACCGAGTAAGTCGAACCCATGGCGTCGGCGCTCTTTTCCAGGCGCAGCGCCGGAGGACCCACTCCCGAGCCGGCACCCGGTCCGGAAGGCACCGAGGCGGGCCGTTCCTGCTGCGGCGTACGGCCCGGCGCCAAAGCCGCCAACAGAAACAAAACTAACACAATCTGTTTGAGTTTAGGGCCGTTTTTAGGCGCTTCCGCGAGATTTTTGAAATTACGTCTGATTTTCAGTGCGGCCACGAGATTTTTTCGCCCGTTTGAGAAGGAAATCGATGCGGCTTTCCACATCCGGGTCGCGATCCTGCTCGAAATGCAGCTCCGGTACATGGTGCAGGCTCAGCCGGGAGGCCAGCTCGCGACGCAAATAATGCCGCGCATGATCCAGCGCCGCCAGCGACTGGTGCTGGTCCCGCTCGCTGCCCCGGATCGCCACCCGGATGCTGGCATGCCGCCCATCGGCGCTCACATGTACCTCGGTGATTTCCACCGGCAGCAGCCGTGGATCGTCGCTCTCGAACCCAATGATGGCGGACAACTCCTCGCGCACCGCCTCGGAGACCCGCAGCGCCCGCCGCTCATCCACAGCGGCCCCCACGCACGCAGCCCCCCTGCCGACCCGAAAAGCCTGACGCGGAGACGCGGAGACGCGGAGCAAAACGCGTAGAAGACAATCCGATTCCCCTCGCTCTTCCCTCCGCGTCTCCAGGCCCGAGGGGCGCTCTGCGCGTCAGGTTTTTCGAGCCAGTTCTTCTCTCTCCTCTCTCCGCGCCTCCGCGTCTCCGCGTCAAGGTTCTTGCTCCTCTGTTTCGGCTGGGGATCTGCGCCAGGTGTTCCTCACGCCAGCCACTCCACGGTCGCCTCCGCCAGCTCCGGACCCAGCAGCGCGGCCGCTTCCTCTTCCACGCCCCGCAGCACCTTTTCGGCGTGCGTGTGGTCGCTCGATACGGTCACTGCCGCCACGGCCGCGCGCTGCCAGAGATCCTGGTACTCAATCTCCGCCACCGCCACGTTAAATTTGTTGCGCAGGCGCTCCTTCAGGCTCGCCACCACGTGGCGCTTCTCCTTGAGCGAGTGCGCATTCACCAGCCGCAGCTCCAGGGTCACTACGCCAATCGCCGCCATTTCCTCAGGCGAACACTTCGTTCGCCACGCGCTCGGTGACGAACGCCTCGATGATGTCTCCCTGCTTGACATCGCCGTAATTCTCCAGCGTGATGCCGCATTCCATGCCGCTCTTCACCTCGCTCACGTCGTCCTTAAAACGCCGCAGCGAGCCGATCTTGCCGGTGTAGACCACTACGTTGTCGCGCAGCAGCCGCACTTCCGAGCGGCTGACGATGGTTCCATCCAGCACCTGGCATCCGGCCACGTTCCCCACCTTGCTGATGCGGAACGTCTCGCGCACCTCGGCCTTGCCCTTGTAGACTTCCTTGAACACCGGCTCCAGCAGGCCGGTCATGGCGCGCTTGATCTCGTCCGTCAGGTTGTAAATGATGGTGTGCAGGCGGACATCCACTTTCTCCTGCTCCGCCAGCGCCGACGCGTTGCGCTCCGGCCTTACGTTGAACCCGATAATAATGGCGTTCGACGCCGACGCCAGCAGCACGTCCGATTCGTTGATGGCGCCTACGCCCGACCGGATCACGCGAATCTTGACCTTGTCGTTGGACAGCTTCTGCAGCGATTCGGTGAGCACTTCGGCCGATCCGCCCACGTCCGTCTTGATGATCAGCGGAAGCTCCTTCACCTCGCCCGCTTCCATCTGCTTGTGCAGTTGTTCCAGGGTCAGGCGGCTGGACTTGGCCAGCGCCGCTTCGCGCGCCTTCTGGTCGCGGAAATTCACAATCTGCTTGGCCTTGGCGGTGTCCGTCACCACCTGGAAATCGTCCCCCGCTTCGGGCAGCGATTCCAGGCCCAGCACCTCCACGGGCATGGACGGCTCGGCCTTGCGAATGGGCTGGCCGCGGTCGTTGAGCATGGCTCGCACTTTGCCGAATACCGCGCCGCAAATGAAGAAATCGCCCACGTTGAGCGTGCCGTTGCGCACCAGCACGGTGGCCACCGGGCCGCGTCCGCGGTCGAGCTGCGCTTCGATCACCACGCCCATCGCCGGGCGGTCCGGATTGGCCTTCAAGTCCTGCAAATCGGCCACCAGCAGAATCATCTCCAGCAGCAGGTCCAGGTTTTCATGGGTGCGGGCCGAAACCGGCACCATCACCACGTCGCCGCCCCAATCTTCCGCCAGCAGGTTACGGTCGGCAAGCTGCTGCTTGATCCGCTCGGGCTGCGCGTCGGGTTTATCGATTTTATTGATGGCCACGAGGATCGGCACGCTGGCCGCGCGCGCGTGGTCGATAGCCTCCAGAGTCTGCGGCATCACGCCATCGTCTGCCGCCACCACCAGCACTACGATATCGGTGACCTTGGCGCCGCGGGCGCGCATACGGGTGAACGCTTCGTGGCCGGGCGTGTCGATGAACACGATCTTGCGGCCCTTCATCTCCACGTAATACGCGCCGATGTGCTGGGTGATGCCGCCCGCTTCTCGGGCCGCCACATTGGCTTCGCGGATGGCGTCCAACAGCGACGTCTTACCGTGGTCCACATGGCCCATGATGGTGACCACCGGCGCGCGCTTCTGCAGGTCCTTGGTCTCCTCGGCCTCCTGAACCGCCTGCATGGCCTCCTGCTCGTAGCTGACCGTGGCCGTGGAGGCGCCGAAATCGCGCGCCACTTCGCTGGCCAGCTTGGAATCCAGGGTCTGGTTGATGGCTACGAAGATGCCGCGGTCCATTAGCTTCTTCATCACCAGATTGGCCTTCACGTCGAGCTTCTCGCAGAGTTCCTTGACCGTGATGCCTTCCGAAATGGTGATCTCGCGATTGATGGGCGGCGGCCCGGCCTCCACCTGGCGGCGCTGCGGCCGCAGAATCTTCTCTTCCTCGTGCCGTTCGCGCGGCTGGGGGCGGGCGCCGGGGCGCTTATCCCCAGGACGGCCGCGAGCCGGCTCCACCGGCGGCGGCGCCAGGCCCGGCTCCATGCGCCCACGCGAGGTGGGATGCTGCGGACGCGGTCCCGGCCGTCCCGCCGGCGCGCCAGCCGGACGCACTCCCGGCCGGGCTACCAGGGGCTGGCCCGGACGGATCGGACCGCGGTAAATCGGCTGGCCGGGCACTGGCGCGCTGGGCGGTTTCGGAATTCCCGGACGCGGCGAGGCCGGTTGCGCCGGCATGGCCGGACGCGGCGAAGAAAGCTTGGCGGCTAGATCGGGCCGCGGAGGTACTACCGGACGAGCCGCCGGCTGCCCCGCCAGGGGACGGCCTTGCGTCTGCGTTCCCGGTCCGGCTCCCGACGCTCCTCCTGAAGGTGCGAAGGAACCCGGTCCGCCCGAGCGCGCGGATTCGCGCGGCGATTCCCGCCGGAACTGCGGCTGCGGGCGCTGCGGCGAGCCGGGCACCGGCGTCCCCGGGGCCATCGCGCCCGGACGCAACGATTCCGATCCCGAACCGCCAGAGGACGGCAATGGCTGGCGCGGGCCCGAAAGTACCTGTCCCGGCCGCGGACCGGGTGACGCCGGACCGGGCTGCGGCCTCGCTACCGGCGATGCCGGGCGTCCCGGCGCAATCACCGCGGCGGGCGGATGCATGGTTCGCGAAACTGGCAAGGCCGCCGGAGGCGCAGGGGTGACGCTGGGGGGCGCTGCCGGCGGCGGAGCCACGGACGGCGGCGGGACGGCCGCTCGCGGCCCTTCCGGACGCGGAATCTCTCGCGGCGGCTCGGGCCGCACGGGCTGGCTCAATACCGGAGGGTGAATCGGCCGGCCGGCTAGCGGAGGCCGAATCGGCGCGGCCGGCACCGGCAGAGCAGGCGGCGGCGCCGCTGCGCTGGGCTGCGGGCCCGGCTTCTCGGGCGCTGCCGGCGGCTGCACTTCTTCCACAGGGGTAGCCTGTACCGCCTCGGCCGCAGGACGCTGCTCCGGCTGGGGTTTCGCGGAAACGGCCGTGCCGCCCGTCGCTCCGTTCGTGCCCGCGGGAGCTTCCTCAGGCCGGTTCAGCGTGGCCGTGGGGGTCTCAGTCTCCACCTCCGCCTGTTCTCCCGGGCCGTGGTCCGGAAATCCGTACAGGCGCCGCAGCTTGATGGCCACGTCTTCATCGATGGAGCTGGAATGCGTCTTTTTTTCCGTGACGCCCAGTTCCGGGAGCCGGTCCAGGATCTCGTGAGCCTTGACTTCCAACTCCCGGGCCAGCTCGTTAATACGAATCTTCTTCATAGAGAAAACAATCTACCTGCTACTACACACGCACCCCTAATGGCTGCGGCCATCCTGCCCGGGCCCGGAGGGCACCCCACCCTCAGCGGTGTCTTCGGACGCGCCCTCAGGGCCGCCCGCAAGGCCCTCTTCGGACTGGTTGTCAGTGGGGGAACCCGCGTCTTCCATGTTACCAAACTGTTCCGCAAGCACACTTTCCGCCTCCGCGGAAACCGCCTCGCCCTCCGGGGGAGTTACTGGATGGGCCTCGGCCGCTTCCGGTTCCACAGGCGCCGCTTCGGCCGGCTCCACTGCCGGCTCGCTTGCCGCTGCTTCGGCCGGCTCGGCCGCTTCCGGCTCCGCGGTCGCCGCTTCCGCCTCCACGGTCGCCGCTTCGGCCGGCTCGGCCTCTACCGCCGTTTCCCCGGCTCCGCCGCCCTGGCCCTCTTCGAACTGCCCGTAGTAGGCATTCACGGATTCCTGGATCCGTTCTACCATCTGCGGTTCGATCCCCTGAATTTCCTCGATCTGCTCAGGCGTCATGCCGCCCAGCTTCTCAATCGTCCCTACGCCCGATTCCACCAGCCGCGCCACAACCGGCTCGGCCAGCCCGTAGTCGATCAGCACCGAGACCGGAGCGCCTGGCGCCACCAACGCCGCCATGGCCGATTCCACCTCCTGGCGCTTCTCTTCCTCGCTCTTGATATCGATCTTCCACCCCAGCAGCTTGGCCGCCAGGCGCACGTTCTGCCCCTTCTTCCCGATGGCCAGAGAGAGCTGCGAATCGTCCACAATCACTTCCATGTGCTTCTCGAGTGGATCGAGGATCGTGATGCGGCTGACCTTGGCGGGGCTTAGCGCATGCGTCGCAAAGACCACCGAATCGTCGGAAAACTCGATAATGTCGATCTTCTCCCCGCGCAGCTCGCGGATGATGGATTGCACCCGCATGCCCTTCATGCCCACGCAGGCGCCCACGCTATCCACATCCCGGTCGCGGCTCTGCACCGCGATCTTGGTGCGCTCGCCGGCCTCGCGCGCGCAACCTTTGATGACCACCGTGCCGTCGTAAATCTCCGGTACTTCCTGCTCAAACAGGCGCATCACCAGTTCCGGCGCCGCCCGCGACACCAGCACGCCGGGACCTTTACTGGACTTGTCCACCAGGCGGATCACGCAGCGCACGCGGTCTCCCACGCTATAACTTTCCAGCCGCGATTGCTCCTTCTTGGGCAGCTTGGCCTCGGTCTTACCCAAGTCCAGAATGTAGTCCGGCCCCTCTACGCGCTTGATGGTGCAGTTCACCAGCTCACCGGTGCGCCCCGAGTATTCGTTGAAAACCGTCTCCCGCTCGGCCTCGCGGACCTTCTGGAAAATCACCTGCTTGGCGGTTTGCGCCGAGATGCGGCCCAGCGCGTCGGTGTTCTTCTTAATGCGCACTTCCCCGCCCAGTTCGCTCTCCGGTTGGATGCGCCGCGCCTCCGCCAGGGTCATTTCGTGGACCGGATCGGCCACCGCTTCCACCACCTTCTTCACCGCGAAGAGCTGAATGGCGCCCGTCTTCGGGTCCATCTCCGCCAGGTAATCTTCGTTGCTGCGGTAGTGTTTGCGGGCGGCGATCAACATGGCGTCCTTGACGGCGTCCAGGACGATCCGCGGATCGATGCCCTTTTCCTTGCTGAGTATCTCGATGGACTGAAAAATCGTTTCCAAAGTTGTCCTCGTTCCTGACTAGTATGTTTCTGGCGGCCTGTTCTCCCGGGGGACTACCACTCGAACTTGAGGTTGGCCTTGTGGATCTGCTCGAAGGGAAAGTGCAAAGATGTTCCGGGTTCGGTCTCCAGCGCGACCTCGCCATTTTCGAAGCCCGCCAGAGTTCCCTCCCAGTAGGTTCTCCCGCCCACCGCCTGGCGCAGCGTAATCTTGGCTTTCTGTCCCCGAAACCGCACGTAGTCCTGTGGTTTCTGTAACTTGCGCTCGACGCCCGGAGAGCTCACCTCAAGCGTGTAGCGGCCCCCAGGAACGACATCCTCCACATCCAGGATGGCGCCCACCTGCTGGGAGACCAGTTCGCAATCGCCATGCGTGACCCCAGCCGGCTTGTCGATCGAAATGCGCACCAGGCGACTTCCGCCCCCGCCTTTGACTTCCACTTCGACCACTTCCATCCCTTCCGGTTCAGCCACTCGCCTAGCAATCTCTTCGATTTTGGACGTTACCGCTTCCTGCATCGTTGCAAAAGTGCGAATACCAACAAAAAAGTGGGCTTTCGCCCACTAGTTTGGCTCGACACTCAAACCTCATTGTAGCCTGTTTAGGGCGGGAAGGAAAGGCCAACTCTTGTCTCATGGGGGGACAGCTTGCTGCTGTTGGCTTCCATTTTGGCCTAAGGGTTTCAGCGCACCGCCGTCTAAGGACCTGCGTGGAATACGCGGTGGCGCACAACCAATGGCACATCTGGAGGCCACCTCGGCCGTTTTCGAAGGCTCCCCGGGCCAACTATGCGGCGAGGCCCTGGGGAAAACCTTCGCCCGTGCGTCGCCGGCGGTATACCACGGGCGCGTGGTGGGGTAGCGGCGCTGCCCCAAAGGTTTACGCTATGGTAACGACATGAGTCCTATTCGCACTCACTTACGCATCCGTAACGCCGCCGGCGCGGGCATGCTGGCGATTCTGACCCTGGCGCTGGGCCCTCTCTATGGGACCGCCCAGGAGAGCAAGCCTGCCACGCCGCCAGCTGCGGCAGAGGCCAAAGATAAGGAGAAGGCCGCCACCACCGAAAAGTCTCCGCTGCCCGCCGATGCGCACGTTTCGCAGAGCATCCAACTCGACGGCAAGACGCTGAACTATACGGTGACGGTGGGAACGCTGCCGGTCACCGACAACACCAACAAGAAGATCGCCGAAGTGGTCTATACCGCCTACACCGTGGAGGGACCCGACCGCGCGGTCACCTTCGCCTTGAATGGCGGGCCGGGCGCGGCTTCTGTGTTTCTGAATTTCGGCGCCATCGGCCCCAAGCATATCGAGTTCGGCGAGCAGGGCGACAGCCCCTCCGACCCAACCAAACTGACCGATAACCCGGGCACCTGGCTGGACTTCAGCGACCTGGTATTCCTCGATCCGGTGGGCACCGGGTACAGCCGGTCGCTGGTTGCGGCGGATGAGACTAAGAAGCAGTTCTACTCGACCGACAACGACATTCATTACCTCTCGCGCATGATCTACGACTGGCTGGTGAAGAACGGGCGGCTCGCGTCGCGCAAGTACCTGGTGGGCGAAAGCTACGGCGGCTACCGCGGACCGCGCATCACTCACTACCTGCAAACGCAGCTTGGGGTGGCCATGAATGGAGTGGTGCTGGTCTCGCCGTACCTCAATCCGGCGATCAATGATAACCAGGACATCTCGCCGGTTCCATGGATGATGACCCTGCCCTCGATTACCGCGGCGCACCTGGAACGCGAGCACAAGTTGACCCCGCAAGCCATGGCGCCGGTGATCGCCTACACCCGCGGCGAGTACGCCACGGACCTGCTGAAGGGACGCTCCGATCCGGAGGCGACGCCGCGCATCGTCAAGCGCGTTACCGAGATGACCGGGCTGGAAGAACAGTTTGTACGGCGGTCGGGCGGCCGCCTGGAAACCGGCGCTTACTTGCGCGAGGTCTTCCGCGAGAGCGGCAAAATCGGGAGCATCTACGATTCCAACGTGACTTCCTTCGACCCGTTCCCGTTCGCGCCCGAGCAGCGCAGCAACGATCCGCTGCTCGAGAGCATCATCGCGCCAACCACCACGGCGATGGTGGATTTCGTGACGCGCGTGGTGGGCTGGAAGACGGACGCCCGCTACAACACCCTCAGCTACGAAGTGAATAACCAGTGGGATCATGACAGCCCCGCGCTGCGCGAAGGGGCGGTCCCCGATCTGCGGGAGGCGGTGGCGGCCGATCCGAAGCTGCGCGTCGTGATTGCGCACGGCTGGAACGACCTTTCGTGCCCCTTCATGGGCTCGGTGCTGACGGTGGACCAGATGCCGGTGATGGGCGACCCGACGCGCGTGGCGGTGCACGAGTACCCCGGCGGGCACATGTTCTACAGCCGCCCCGCCAGCCAGGCCGACCTGCGCAAAGACGTGCGGGAGATGATGAGCAAGCACTGAAGGAGAGGCGCCTGCCGGCGAACGCTCCGGTCGGCTCAATCACAGTCGGACGATTCTCGATTCGACCAGCGGGAATACCGGCATCGCCTGCGCCATGATTTCAGCTCCGATGGTGCGGCGCGTTCAGGCGATCTTGGATTCCTTTTTGAGAGCCTCGTGGAGCAGCGTTGTAATGAGAGTCTGGTAGCCGACTCCGCGTTTCGCGGCCAGCTTGCGGGCCCGCCCAATATCGGTGACCGGCAACCGGACCGAAATGTTCCTCGTGGGTACGGCGCCGCGGCGGCCGTGCTTCAGCAATAGGTCCGCGATCAGGCTTTGATGCCGATCCCACCATCTCGCTTCCTCAGCCTCGGAGCGGAACTCCGGTGCATCGACCACAATGGGTTTGGCTTTGGGTTTGGGTTTGGGTTTGACCAATTTCGACTTCATAACTTTTCCCTCACTTTCCTTTTCGCCATATGCGCGGTGACGACGCGAACTCGGCCGCTGCGCATCGTGTAGACGAACTGCAACGCCCTTCCCGCGTCGGTCAGCCCCGCGCACAGCACCTGTTCCTCGCCACTGCGCTTTTGGACGGAAAGGACGACCAGCGCATCATTGGCGAATGCCTGCTCGACCTCCGCAGGCGCCGTGCCGCGCGATGTGCCCGGTGTTCGCGTCATCCAGACATTGCACGGCACACAGCAGCCGCCTATCGGGACGCTTACCCGGTGCAGCCGTCGAGCAGTGAGGCGAGCGCGTGGGTCCATCCGGACCGCAAGATGGCCCTGCGA
>DATJRE010000169.1:0-4684 GCA_035505095.1 Bryobacteraceae bacterium
GCCGCCACGCCGCTGCGGTCTTCCAGCAGCGCCAGAAAGCGCTGGTAGGCGGCGGGAGTCCAGTCGCGGTTAAACGGTTGGCGCAGCGAGGGTATCAAGCAGAAAGGCTCCGCCGCGCATGATTTGCCGGCCGTCGATCCAGATGTCGAACTCGCGCCCCACCACGTCGATATGGGTGGAGGAATACCAGTCGGCCCCGGTGTGCGCTCCGTAGGGGTTGCCGAAAGCGATGTGGATGCCGGGGATTTTCTCGTCCTGCAAAATGTTGCCGATCACGTCGCGCACGCCGATGTTGGTGCCAATGGCGAACTCGCCCACGCGGTCGCTGAATTCATCGGTGTGGCAGTAGTTCCAGAAGTCGCTTTCGAGCGAGCGGTTGGCCGAGTGGGCCTCGCGCAGGCGGCTGTCTTCCACCCGGATGGTGAGCGGCGTGGCGGCCAGGTCGCCGTATTTCTCGCACAGGTAATCGCCCACGACCCCATCGATGACAAAGGAACCGTCCACGCGCTCGGGCGTGGTGAACGTTTCGCCGCCGGGCAGATTTCCCCACTTATGCGGGCTGATGATGCCGCTGGTTTTGAGCCACTTGAGGCGCGGTGAAAAGCGCCCCACGATGTCGGTTCCTGCCGGGTTGGTGGCACGGATCTCGCGGGCGGCGCTGGCCATCCGCCACACCTGGGTGCTGATGCGGTCCACTTCCGCGAAATCGGCGCGCATGCCCTCCCGCATGATGCGGCGGTCGATGTTGACCATGTGCGCGTGGCGCATCTGGCGGCGGTTCACCACGTCGGTCATCTGCATGCGGGTGCGCAGCTCATGCGGCTGGGCGCGGACGGCGAAGATGCTCACCTGGCTGGTTTCCATGTCGTCGAGGATCGCCCGCGGCATGTCCGTGAGCGGGCGCGGCGCCAGGTCCTCCAGAATCCAGGCGTGGTACGCCACTCCCAGGTCTTCCAGTTCCCGCGCCAGCGCCGCGGCGATCTCCAGGCAGGCGTGATCGGTGATGAGGGTGACTTTCTCGTCCGGCTGGATGCGCAGGCAGCAAACCACGGCATTGCGCGCGCCGGGCGCCAGTTCGGCATCGAAGGGCAAGGCGCGCAGTTGTTCCCGCCCGGTCATTGGCCGGCTCCCGCGAAAAGGCCGCGCTCGGTCTCGGCGATCATGTAATCCACCACCTGCTTCAGGTCGTTGGTTTCGTGGAACACGCGCAGTTGGCGGTCGGCGCCGTTGCCCTCTTCCAGAATGCGGTCGATATAGGCAATCTCCTGCCGGCTCCCCAATTCCCCCGTCACATCGCTCACGAACTCCTGGATTTCGCCGATCAACTGGCGCGCCGGAACCTCTTCCTGCTTGCCGAAATCGATCAGTTTGCCATCCAGGCCGTAGCGCGCCGCACGCCACTTGTTCTCCATAATCAGCGAGCGGCTATAGTGCCGGAAGCTGAGGTTGCGCTCGTGCAGTTTATACAGCTTGGCGATCACCGCCTGGCACAGCGCCGCGATGGCGATGCTCTCTTCGAAGCGCATGGGCATGTCGCAGATGCGGAATTCCAGGGTGGGAAAATGCGGATGCGGCCGGATATCCCACCAGATTTTCTTGCCGTTGTCGATGCAGTTGGTGCGGATGAGCAGGTCCACGTAGTTCTCGAATTCGGACCAGCTCGCGTACAGATCGGGGATGTTGGTGCGCGGGAATTTGTCGAACACTTTGCAGCGATAAGAGCGCAGGCCGGTGTCCCGGCCCATCCAGAATGGGGAATTGGCGGAGAGCGCCAGAATGTGCGGCAGGAAGTAGCGCGCCCCGTTCATGATCTGGATGGCGGTCTCGCGGTCTTCAATGCCGATGTGCACGTGGAGGCCGAAGATCAGGTTGGCCCGCGCCACCATCTTCAGGTCCTCGACGATGGCGATGTAGCGCGCGTCGGGATAGATTTCCTGGTCGGCCCAATGCGCGAAGGGATGGGTGCCGCCGCCCACCAGCCGCAGCCCGTTCTCGCGCGCCAGGCCGACAATCTGCCGGCGGATGTCGCGAATCTCCGCCCGCGCCTCCTGAATATTGCTGCAGATCCCGGTGCCGATCTCGACCACCGACTGGTGCATCTCGGGCTTCACCCGTTCGGCCAGCAGCAGCTTGCCCTTCTGCACGATTTCGGCCTGGATGTGCGAACGCAGGTCGCGGGTTTCGGGATCGACGGTCTGGTACTCCTCCTCGATGCCGATGCTCAGGCTCGGCCGCTTGGCACTCATTTCCCCCCTCCTCGAAGGAATTGCGCCCAGGTCAATTCCGGCTGTGGGGGCGGGGCTTGCGCGCGCGCCACGGCCATCTGGGCCACCGCGTCCACGATCCAGCGGAAATTTTCCAGGCCTACGGATTCGACGGCGGCATCCGGCGCCGGGTTCATGAAATCGATGGCGTAGGGGACGCCGTCCTCCACGGCGAACTCCACCGTGTTGAGGTCGTAGCCCAGGGCGCGGCAGAGCGTCAGCGCATCGGCGGTCATGCGCTGGTGAAGCTCCGGCGACGGCGGCGGATTGCCCGGCACGTAGCGCAGATGGTGCGGCGCGCCCGGATCGTAGCGCATCACGTGCACCAGCCGCCGGTCGATCACGTAGCAGCGGAAGTATTCCTGGAACTTCACGGCGCGCTGGAGGGTCATGCACAGCGTGCCGCTTTCGTCGTAAGCCGCGAACAGCTCATCCGGCGTATTGACCTTGTAGACATTCCGCCAGCCGCCGCCATCGTGCGGTTTGAGGAACGCGGGAAAGCCGACGTACTCGAAGATGCCGGCCCAGTCGAGCGGGTATTCCAGATTGCGCATGGAATGGGCGGTGGTGCCGGCCGGGTGGCGCTTATGCGGCAGCAGCACCGTGGGGGGCACGGCCACGCCGAGACGGACCGCCAGCGCGTAGTTGAAGAATTTGTCGTCGGCGCTCCACCAGAAAGGGTTGTTGATCACGATGGTCCCACCCAGCGCGGCGTTCTTCAGATACGAACGGTAGAACGGAATATCGTGGGAAATGCGGTCGATAATCACGTCGTACCCGCTGGGCACAGCCATGCGGACGCCGCCCACCTTGAGGTGCTCGCCGGTGATGCCGGGGCCGCCGATCGCATTGATGCAGTCCACCAGCGCCGGAGGGAACGTCTCTTCCATACCGTACAGAATGCCGATTCTGGCCATCTTCGCCTTTCACGTTCCGAAGAATTTTCGGGCCATGTCGTGCCACCATGGCCAATCGTGTCCGAACCCCTCCCACACGTCCAGCACGTGCGGTATGCCTTTGACGCCAAACAGGTGCGCCAGCTTCACGTTTTGGTCGAACAGAGAGTCTCCGTTGCCGACTACTAATCCATAATAACTGTGCCGGAATCGCTCCAGGAACCACGGATCTTCCAGGCCGGGCAGGTAATCCAGCGGCGAGTGCAGGTACGCGTCGTTGTTATAGAAGCCGTTGAGGAACTGCCGCGGGATGTTGAACGCTCCCGACAGGGAGACGGCGTAGGTGACCAGGTCGGGATGGCGCAACGCGAAGTTGATGGCGTGGTATCCGCCGAAGCTGCACCCGGTCGTTCCCATCTGCCCCCAGCTTGTGCGGTTGCCGACGAAGGGCGCCACTTCCAGCGCGAGATAGGCATCGAAGGCGTTCTGGCGGTCCAGGCGGGCGGCGGGAGCGATTCCGCGGTTGTACCAGGATTCCTGATCCACCGAATCGACGCAGATGAGCTGCAGCTCGCCGCGATCGATCTTGGGCGCCAAAGCGCCGACCATGCCGCGGTCCTCGTACTCGAAAAAACGGCCGCCCGAAGTGGGGAAGACCAATACCGGGAAGCCGGCGTGGCCGAACACCAGCAGCTCCATCTCGCGATGGAGGGAAGGACTGTACCAATGAATGTAATCGCGACGCATATCCGGCGGGTGGAAAGACATTCCATCGTACACTAACGATTGGCCCCGCGAGCAAAAGAAGACGGACGGCTCCGCCGGCACCCGCGTTTTCCGTCGCGCTATCTTTCCACGCCGCGCGATTTGATCGTCTATTTGCCGCCCGGCTATGCGGAATCCGCCGCGGCCTACCCGGTTCTATATTTGCAAGACGGCCAGAATCTGTTTGATGCCGCCACCGCTTTCCTGGGCAACGAATGGCGTGCCGATCTCACCGCCGACGACCTCATCCGCCGTTGCCGCGTGGAACCCCTGATCATCGTAGGCCTGTACAACACCGGGGTGCGCCGCATCTCGGAATACACCCCCACGCGCGACCGGCGCTTGCGCAAAGGCGGAAAGGCCGAGCGGTACGCGCAGATGCTGGTGCGCGAGGTGAAGCCCTTCATCGACCATCAGTACCGCACGCGCAGAGGGCCGGCCGATACGGGCGTGGGTGGATCGTCGCTGGGAGCGCTGGTGTCGTTGGTAACCGGCCTGGCCTATCCGCGGGTCTTCGGCAAACTGGCCCTGATGTCTCCTTCGGTGTGGTGGGATGAGCACTCGATTCTGGCGCTGATCGAGACTCGCCGGCTGCCGCAGAGGCCGCGCATCTGGCTCGACACCGGAACCGCCGAAGGAAACGATCCTGCCAAGGTGGTGGCCGATGCGCACCTGATGCGCGA
This sequence comes from Bryobacteraceae bacterium, assembly GCA_035505095.1. Taxonomy (GTDB): domain Bacteria; phylum Acidobacteriota; class Terriglobia; order Bryobacterales; family Bryobacteraceae; genus JOPF133. Next base: position 4,609 of record DATJRE010000169.1, read on the forward strand.
TGCGTTAGCCGCCAGGGGATGGCGCGAGGGCCTGGACCTGCACTACGAAGAAGCACGCGGCCACGCCCACAACGAG
>DATJRE010000170.1:0-44468 GCA_035505095.1 Bryobacteraceae bacterium
AGGCGTTCCTCCAGGCTGCGCAGTTGCTCGACAAGGTGGCGCATGTGCGCCTGGCGGGCGATATCCACGGCTATTTCCGCGGCCGCAAACCGGCGGGGGACATCCGGACGGATGCTACCTTTGGCACGATTTTGCCGTGGGCGTTGGAGGCCGTCTCCCGGTTGCGGCCGAAGGTGGAGGGCGTGAGTGGATTCAGCTTTTGTTCTAGTGGAGCCATCGGTTCCTTTCCGCGATCGAGGATGAACGCCTCGCAGTTACTTGCATAAATCACTTACTTGCATAAGTCAGTGTCCGGCACGGCGTGGATCTTCCGATCAGGGTAAACTGCCACGATATCATTGATGAAGTCCGGAAACTCTCGCCGGCGGCGCCGATGGTACCGTCCGGCAATGACCTGCCCGCTGGCGATCTGAACGGCCGCAAACAGGGTCGTGGTGTCGTGCCGCTCGCACTTTTGACGGAATCCGTTGGCTCACCGGCACCCGCGCGGGTCGATTGACGCAGGATCCGCTTCTCTACGGGGGTCGAAGAGATGGTCGCCCGCTGCCCCATCAGCCAAGCGTACCCGAGTACGCTTATTTGGGCAAATCGGCAGCGTGAGGCGGGGCGAGCGGATTGTATAGAGGAATCCACAGGCCAAAACAGCTAAAACACCGAAGTGGTCGCACGTCCCTGGGAGCACGACGAGATTCGCCGTTGGGCGGAACAACGGCCGGGCGACCCGGCGTGTGTCCGCGGTAGCTTTGGACGCGGTACCGGTGGACGCGGCGGCATCGGGATGCCGCGCCCACTTTCCATCCGCTGGCCGTGCCGCAATTCGACGACCGCAGTCTGGCTTTCCCTTACCACGTTTGGCGGGCGCCCAGGCCGCGCCCGCCTCTCCGCGTCTAGTGGGCCCCGGCCCCCGCCCCCGCCTCTGACCCCTCAGAACTTTGCCCGCGCCCCCGATCCCCCACTGCCGCCGTTCTACAATAGTAGGGTGTTCCGCTTTGCCCTTCCGGCGGCTCTCGCGCTGGCCGCTGCTCTTTCGGCGCAAACTGGCTTCTTCCGCCTCAAGGACATCCGCCCCGGGATGCACGGCGTCGGCCGCACGGTCTTCGCCGGCAACCGCGTCGATGACTTCCAGGTAGAAATTCTCGGCGTGCTCGACAACATCGGCCCCAAAGAGGCGCTCATCCTCGCGCGCCTTTCGGGCGGCCCGCTGGAACATACCGGGGTGATGCAGGGGATGAGCGGCAGCCCGGTTTATATCGATGGCAAACTGGTGGGCGCCGTGGCCATGGCCTTTCCATTCTCCAAGGACCCCATTGCCGCCATCCGGCCCATTGAAGACATGGTGCACGCCACCGGCAGGGCGGCACTGGCCTCCGATCCCTCGCGCCGTCCAGCCATCGCCCTGGCGGATCGCGACCTCACGCGGCCCTTTTCCAAGCCCGCCTCTTTGGCCGGCGGCGAAGCCCGCATGGTGAATATTGCCACGCCGATTTCCTTCGGCGGCTTCAGCCAGGCCACCCTGGAGGCCTTCGCCCCCCAACTGCGCGCGCTGGGTCTGGAGCCGCTGCAAGGCATCGCCGGCGGCGGCAAGCTGGAACCCGCCATGGGCAATCCGGCCGACCTCAAGCCTGGCTCCATGATCAGCATGGAACTGATGTCGGGCGACCTCAGCATGGGCGCCGATTGCACCGTCACCTACATTGACGGCCCCCACATCTACGCCTGCGGCCACCGCTTTCTGGATGTCGGTCCCACCGCCATGCCGTTTGCCCGCGCCGAGGTGATCGCGTTGATGCCCAACATCAACACCTCCTTCAAGCTTTCCGCCCCCAAGGAGTGGATGGGCACCATCAACCAGGATCTCAACACGGCGGTCGCCGGGGAATTGGGCAAGCGCGCCCCCATGGCGCCGGTCACGATGAGCGTTTGGCGCGGCTCCAAGCCGGTGGAAACGTATCGGTTGCAGATGGTCAACGACCCGCTGCTTTCCCCGCTGCTGCTGCAAATGGCGGTCTATTCGGCCATCGACGCCACGGAGCGCACCGTGGGCGCCTCCAGCCTGCGGGTCACCGGCCAGGTGGAGTTTCAGAATGCCCCCGCGCCCATCCGTCTGGACAACATTTTCAGCGCGGATAACGGCTCGGCGCTGCAGGTCTCGCTGGCTGCCTCCGTTCCGCTGGCCTACATCATGCAGAGCGGCTTCAACACGCTGCGCCTGAAGAAGGTGGATCTGCGCATCGAAGCTTTCGACCAGAAGAAGCAATTGGAAATCGACGGCCTCTCGCTTTCCAAGCGCGAGGTGCGCCCCGGGGAAAAGGTGCAGCTTCAGGTGCAGTTGATGGGCGAAAACGGCGTGGAGACCACCCGCAATCTGGAGTATGCCGTGCCCATCGGCGCCGAGCCGGGGCCGCTCTACTTCACCGTGGCCGACGCCAACACCACCAACCTCACGGATTTCCGCGCCGTGCTCACCTCCACGCCGCGCTCCCCGGCCGAGCTCATCACCACCGTCAACAGCCTGCACCCCAACAACAAGGCCTACGTGCGGGTGTGGCGGGCCGACCCGTCCTTCCAACTGGAAGGCGCGGAGATGCCCGATCCGCCGGCCTCGGTGGCGCTGATCCTGTCGGGATCGCAATCCAGCATCGCGGGCATCACCCAGACGCGCAATGCCAAAATCGGAGAAATGGTGATCGATGGCGGCGATGTGGTGATTTCGGGCGTCAAAACCATCCAGGTGGAAGTAAAGGAATGAAAATCGGCATGCGCCAGTTTGTGTGCGCGGCGCTGGGCACCGTCCTGGCCACCGCGCTTTGGTCCAGCGGTACGGCGGTTTGGGAGATGGATTCCTACGCCGATTTCCTGCGCGGCCGTTTCGACGGTGTCTCCTTGAGCCGGGAGGGCCGCCTTTCCCTGGCGCCCAAAGTGGATACCGTGTTCACCTCCGATCAGCCGGTGATCTGGAGCCTCGCGCAGGGTCCAGGGGGTGTTCTGTACGCCGCTACCGGCCATCGCGGCCGGGTCTACCGCATCGATCCTTCGGGCGCCAGCTCGCTGCTGTTCACCGCCGAGCAGCCCGAGGTGTTTGCCATCGCTGTGGATCATAACGGCGCCGTCTATGCCGGCACCTCGCCGGATGGTAAGGTGTACCGCATCCAAAACGGCAAAGCTGCCGAATACTTCGCGCCGCAGGCCAAGTACATCTGGTCGCTGGCCTTGGGTACCGATGGCTCGCTGTTCGTGGGCACCGGCGACCAGGGCAAAATCTTCCGCGTCACCGCTCCCGGGAAAGGCGAGTTGTATTACGATAGCGGCCAATCCCACATCACCGGCCTGGCTGTCGATCCGCAAGGCCGCCTGCTGGCGGGCAGTGAGCCGAACGGCATCCTCTACCGCATCTCGGCCAAGGACAAGGCCTTCGTGCTCTACGACGCTGCCCTGCCGGAGATCCGCTCCATCGTCCCCATGACCGATGGCACGGTGTATGTCGCGGCCCTCGGCGGTTCGGTGGCCAAGCGTGAGCAAAGCGCCGCGCAGGCGGCCCAGAGCATGAATGGCGGGGACACCACCGGCGTAGTCACCACCACCATCACGGTGGATGCCCAGGCGGAGCCGGGCGGCGACATCAAGCCTCCGGACGCCAAACAGGCCGGCAAGGCGACCATCGCCACGCCCGTTGCGCCGCAGGTCAGCACCCAGTTCAGCCCCGTGGTGGATATGAGCGGCGTCGATAAATCGGCGGTCTATCGCATCAACCCCGACAACACCGTGGAAACCCTGTGGAGTTCCAAAGAGGAGAACGTCTACGATCTGCTGGCGCTGGAAAAGCAGCTTCTCTTTGCCACCGATGAGAACGGCCGCATCTACGGCCTCACGCCGGATCGCCGCGTGACCCTGGTGGCGGAAACCAATCAGGGCGAAACCACCCGGCTGCTGCCGTCCGAAAACTCGGTGCTGGCGGCCACCGCCAACATGGGGCGCATCTACCGCCTGGGCGAAGGCCCCGGCCCCACCGGAAGCTATGAGGCTCCGGTGCACGATTCCGGCACGGCTTCGCGCTGGGGCAGCCTAAGCTGGCGCGCCGAAATGCCGGCCGGATGCTCGCTGGTTTTCCGCACGCGCTCCGGCAATTCCGCCAAGCCCGACCGCACCTGGTCGGATTGGTCGGAGCCGCTCACTGCCCCGGCGGCTTCGCGCATTTCGAGTCCCAACGCGCGCTACATTCAGTGGAAGGTGGAGATGGCGGGCGGCGGGCCGGCCACTGCGGGCGTCCCGGCCACTCCCGTTTTAAACAGCGTCACGCTGGCGTATCTGCCCCAGAATTCGCCGCCCGTGGTGCGGAGCATCAACGTGTCCACCCAGGCCGTGGCCGTGACACAATCTTCCAAGCCCGCGGCTAGCGCCAGCAGCGCCGCTTACACCGTGACGGTCACCGATACTGGCGACGCATCCGCCGCCCCGGCCACTTCAGCGGGCACTCCTACCGAAACCCTCCCGCGCGCTTCCCAGCAACAGATCACGGTTTCCTGGCAGGCCGACGATCCCGATGGCGACAAGCTGATTTACAACCTGTATTTCCGCAGCGAGGACGAAAGCCACTGGCTGCCTTTGCGCAGCGGATTGCACGACAACTCCCTGACCTTCGACGCCGATATTCTGGCGGATGGCAAATACTTCTTCCGGGTGGTGGCGTCCGACCGCGAGGCCAACCCGCCGGCCAGCGCGCGCGAAGCCCAGATGACCAGCGCGCCGGTGCTGATCGACAATACCCCGCCTGTGGTCACCGTCGGCACGGTGCGCTACGCCGGCGGCAATGCCCACGTGGAATTTGAGGCCGTGGACGCGGCCTCGTCCCTGCGCCGCTGCGAATATTCCCTGGACGCCGCCGAGTGGGTGCCCATGGAAGCCGCCGATGGAGTGATCGATTCGCCGCGCGAAAAGTTCGTCCTCGACCTCACCGGCGTTGCCGCGGGCGAGCACCTGCTGGTGATCCGGGTGGCCGATAGCGCCAACAATAACGGCCTTGCCAAGGTGCTGCTGAAATGATCGCGGCGGCCAACCGTTTGCAAAAGGTGCTGGAAAGCGCGCCCGCGCGCCTGGTGGATATCGCCGGCGAAGATGCCGCGCGGCCGGCGCCCGGCGGCTGGTCGAAGAAACAGATCCTCGGCCACCTGATCGATTCCGCGGGCAACAATCACCAGCGCTTCGTGCGCGCCCGGTTTACCCCACTGCTGGAATTCCCGCCCTATCAGCAGGACGCCTGGGTAGCCGCCCAATCCTACGCCACCGAACCCTGGCCGGACCTGGTGAATCTGTGGCTGCTGCTCAATCGCCACCTGGTGCACGTGATGCGCGCCACTCCCGAGGAGTGCCTGGAGCACGCCTGCTCGATCGGCGGGAAGGACCCGGTGACCCTCGCGTTTCTGATGGAAGACTACGTCCGCCATCTGGAACACCACCTGGAGCAGATTTTCGCGCGGTGCGATGACTGAGTTTTCGCGCCGCCGCCTGCTGCAACTCGCCCCCGCCACGCTGCTGGCGCAATCGGCCCCGCCGCCCATCGACCGCCGCGCCGTGGTTTCGCGCCACAACCCCACCGTCCGCGCCTTCGACCCGCGCTCGGCGCTTTCCGTGGGCAATGGCGGATTCGCCTTCACCGCCGACCCCACCGGCCTGCAAACCTTTCCCGCCCCGTATGAAAAGCAGATGCCGCTCTGCACTATGACGCAGTGGGGCTGGCACACCGCGCCCGACAAGCCGGCCGGAGTGCTGCGGCTGGAGCAGTTCGACACGTTCGGCCGGAAGGTCGGATACGCCACCAGCTCCGCCGGCCAGGAGCCGCTGTTCGACTGGCTGCGCGAGAATCCCCACCGCCTGCATTTAGGGCGCATCGGCTTCGCCATCGACAACCCGCAGGAGGTCACCCTGGCCGGCCAGACGCTCGATTTGTGGACCGGCATCCTGCACAGCGAATTCGAGTGGCGCGGCCGGCACGTGGCAGTAGACACCTGCTGCCATCCCGAAATCGACCTGCTGGCCGTCAGCGTGCGCGGCAGCCTGCCGGTGCACTTCGAATTCCCCTACGGCTCCAGCGGCATGAGCGGCGCGGATTGGAACCAGCCCGGGCGCCACAAGACCTTTGAGATTACGCGCTCCGACAGCCGGCTGGAGCTTGCCCGCATGCTGGACGGCGATAAGTACACCGTGGCTGTCGGCTGGGATACCCCGGCCGCCGCCACGCGCGAGGGCCTGCACCGCTTCGTACTGACGCCCTCTGAGGACACTCTGGAATTCGTGTGCGCGTTCCTGCCGGCCGGCGGCATTCCGACCTCGTTGCCTGCCGCCGCCCGCGCCATGGACATCTGCCGCAGATCCTGGGAACGCTTTTGGACCACCGGCGCCGCTGTAGACCTGGGCATCGCCCGCGAGCTGGAGCGGCGCGTGGTGCTCTCGCAATATCTCACCGCCATCCAGAGCGCCCAGGCGCTGCCGCCCGCCGAAACCGGCCTCACCTGCAATAGCTGGTACGGCAAGTTCCACCTGGAGATGCACTACTGGCACGCCGCCCACTTCGCCGTGTGGGGCCGGGCGCCGCTGCTGGAGCGCAGCCTGGCGTGGTACACGCGCATTCTGCCCTCCGCGCGCCAGAAAGCCCAGGGCCAGGGCTATACCGGCGCGCGCTGGCCCAAAATGACCGCGCCCGATGGCCGCGACAGCCCCTCGCCCATCGGCCCGCTGCTCATCTGGCAGCAGCCCCACATCATTACCATGGCGGAGCTGTGCTACCGGGCGGCCGCGGCGGCAGGCAAAGCCACCATCCTGCGGCGGCATCGCGAGTTGGTGCTCGCATCGGCCGATTTTATGGCCTCCTACGCCCATTGGGACGCCGCCGGCAAGCGCTACGTGCTGGGGCCGCCGGTGATTCCGGCGAAGGAAAATCATCCGCCGCGCGAGACCTGGAACCCCACCTTCGAGCTCGAATACTGGGCCACCGCTCTCGAAACCGCGCAACTGTGGCGCGAACGCCTGGGCTTCGCGCGCGATCCCAAGTGGGAAGACGTGCGCACCAAACTGGCGCCCCTGCCCTCCAAAGACGGCGTCTACCTGGCACACGAAAACTGCCCGCAAACCTTCACCGCGCGCAATCGCGACCATCCGTCCTTTCTGTATGCGCTGGGCGTTCTGCCCGGCGGCAAGGTGGACCGCGAAACCATGGCCCGCACGCTCGACAAAGTGCGCCGCGAATGGCAATGGGCGGACACCTGGGGCTGGGACTTTCCGGCGGTGGCCATGACCGCCGCGAGCCTCGGCCTACCCGACGCGGCGGCCGATCTCCTGCTGATGGAAACGCCCAAGAACACCTGGCTGCCCAACGGCCACAACTGGCAGCGCCCTAATCTGCCTCTGTATCTGCCGGGCAACGGCGGGCTGCTGTTGGCAATCGCTCATATCGCCAATACCTGCGGTTTTCCCAAGGCCTGGAACGCCCGGTGGGAGCAACTGGCTCCGCTATACTGAGCCATAGTGCGCTGGTATCCGCGGACTTTTCTGTTACTGCTGCGGCGAAGCCTGCTGGCTACCCTGGACGACGGTTGCCTGAGCGTGGCGAAGGGCGCTGCCTATTCCGCGCTGCTTTCGTTCTTTCCCGTGCTGGCTTCGGCCGCCACCATCCTGGTGGAAATGCGGGCCAACTTCGTTTCCCGCACGATTGAGAACACTCTTTCGGAGATTGTGCCGCCGGGTTCCGAGGACCTGGTGGTGCAGCAGTTTCGGGCTTCGGGCACGCGTCCGCTGGGCGTGCTGGTAGTGGCCGGGTTGATCTCGCTTTGGGCGGCCTCCGGCGTCTTCAAGAGCCTCATCGAAGGTTTTCAGGCGGTCTACCGGGTGCCGCGCAACCGCGGATTTCTGCAGCAGAGCACCGTGGCCATGGCGCTGGTGGTCGGCTCGGCGGTGCCCCTACTGTGCGCTTCGCTGCTGATCCTGTTCGGCAACCAGGTGGAGCAGACCGTGCTGGGATGGCTCAAGGTGGGACCGGGCTTGACGCCCCTGGCCTGGCTCTGGGAGCTGACGAGCCGGGTGACGCAATTCCTGGTGGCCTTCGCCTGCACTACCGCCGACACCGCCTGCCTGTATTATTTCGGCCCCTACCGCAAGCAGCGCTGGCGGTATGTGTGGCCGGGCTCCATCCTGGCCACGATGCTGTGGATGCTGGCCACCATGGGCTTCGGTTGGTACGTGCGCAACGTGGCGCACTACAACGTGATGTACGGATCGGTGGGAGTGGTGATCGCGCTGCTGGTGTGGATGTACCTGATTGCCGTGATCGCCATGATCGGCTGCGAATTCAACGCCGAATACGAGCGCAGCCGCAAGCTGGCGGGGTGACATCCACACTTCAATCCGTAACGAATCGTTGTCCGCCGCCAAGCTGTATATTTCCTGAGCGAGGTGTACTTTGCGAAAAGGCGGTGTGACGCTGGTCTTGCTGGTGGCTGCGGTGGTTTTGGTGCACGGCGGTCCGCCGGCGCAGACTCCGCAGCCCGGGCATGGCGCGTGGCGGACGCCCTGGAGCTACCAAGGGGCCCTCGGGCCCGCCCATTGGGCCAGCCTCGATCCGGAGTACGCCGCCTGTAGCGGCCGGCAACAGTCTCCCATCGGCATTGAAACCGCCGAGAAGGCCGACTTGCCCGCCATCCGGTTCGAATACCATAGCGGCCCGCTCCACATCATCAACAACGGTTTCACGGCGGTGCGGGTGAACTACGTCCACTCGGGGGATTTTCTGGTGGTGGGGAGCCAGCGCTACGAGCTTACCCAATTCCACTTTCACCATCCCAGCGAAGAGTACCTTCACGGCAAGCCCTACGCTATGGCGCTTCACCTGATGCACCAGTCCAGCGACGGCAAAATCGCGGGCGTGGTGGTCCTGCTGAAGGCCGGCCGCGCCAACTCCATCGTGCAGAAGCTTTGGGAGCACATGCCGAAGACCGCCGGCCAAGAGCAAACCATTGCCGGAGTGTCGATCGATCCCTCCGGCCTGCTGCCCCGCACCACCGGCTACTATACGTACGAAGGATCCCTGACGGCCCCGCCCTGCACCGAAGGGGTTCCGTGGTTTGTGCTGAAGATTCCAGTGGAGGTCTCCGTGGAGCAAATTGAGGCCTTCGCCCGGCTCTATCCCCACGATGTCCGCCCGGTCCAACCGCTCAACGGCCGCGTGGTGAAGGAGAGCCGCTAAGGCAACTCCTCCGCGACGACCGTCGGAGCCGCGCGCCTGATAGCAAGCGGAAAGCGCCACGGCACACCAGCCGCCCGCACGTCCGCAAGGCCCCGGCGGTTCCCGGTTACGGCGCGGCCGCCGTATCCTCTCGCGATCCCACCCGCCTGCCCTGTCATACACCGGCCTCTTGCGGCAGGCCCGGGGCATCGCCCGCGCCGCGCTCGGCAAACCGGTGAGCGCAGCCCGTAAGACTTTACTTGTCCTCCGCCTCGGTTTGCGCTATGAATTGTAGCCAGACCATGCCCACCAAACTCCTGCTCGCTTTCGCGCTGGCTCTTCCGGCGCTGGCCCAAACCACCGTTAAGGACGCCCTGGCGAAGCATTGGAAAGTCACCGGCGATTTCACCATCGCGGTGGCCAAGCTGATGCCGGCGGAAAGCTACGGGTTCAAGCCCGTGCCGGAGGAACTCAGCTTCGGGCAATTGATGCTGCAGATTGCCGGCGCCAACCTCGGGGCTTGCGCCAACGCCAGCGGAATGCCGCGGCCGGCGGTTCCGGCCAAGATCGCCCAGGAAGTCCGCGATGAGAAGGCGGATGTGGATAAGGAGAGCGCCCTGGCGTTCCTCGCCAGCACCTTCGAGTTCTGCAACCAGGCGGTAGCTTCCATGACGCCCGAGAAATTGGCGGCAGTGGTCGGCCCGGCCAACCGCAAAATGACCGGGTTCGAGTGGCTGTGGGCCTACTTCACCCACACGGCCCACCATCGTGGGCAGGCGGAGGTGTACCTGCGGGTCAAGGGGATCAAGCCTCCGGATTACGTCTTTTAGTGGGGTAAGCGGCCCGCATGAAGGTCCTTCTTTTCGGCGCCACGGGAATGGTGGGGCAAGGCGTCCTGCGGGAATGCCTGCTCGACCCCGGAGTCGAGCTGGTGCAGACCGTGGGCCGAACCGCGGCGCCGGTGCAGCACGCCAAGCTGCGCCAGGTGGTCCACGCGGACCTGATGGATTACGGCCCCATCGAGGCTGCACTGGAGGGTTTCGATGCCTGCTTCTGGTGCCTCGGCGTGACCTCGGCGGGGATGTCCGAAGCGGCCTACGAACGGGTCACTTACGGGATCACCATGGCCGCGGCCCGGACGTTAGCACGGCTCAACCCGGGCATGACGTTCGTCTTCGTCTCGGGCGCGGGTACAGACAGCACCGGGCGCGGGCGGGTGATGTGGGCGCGGATCAAGGGCAAGACTGAAAATGCGCTGCTGCTCTTGCCATTCCGGGCCGCCTACATGTTCCGGCCCGGCGTGATTGAGCCGGTGCACGGAGTGAAATCGAAGACGGGCGTCTATCGCTGGTTCTACCTGCTCGCCAAGCCCCTGCTGCCGCTGGCGCGATGGGCCTTTCCGGCCCACGTGCTGACTACCGAAGAGATCGGCCGCGCTATGCTGGCGGTGGCGCGAAACGGCGCCCCCAAGCGGGTTCTGGAAAGCCGCGACATCCGCGCGATTCTGCAGCAGCCGGCGAATTAATTCTCCGTGGGCGCCTTTTCGGCGTGATCGACGACCAGCATATCGATCGGCCCGCGGACCGTATCCAACCGCAGGCCCAGGCGCTCCTTCAGGGCCTGAAATATGGTGAGGGGCGGTTCCGCATTCGAGGGCGGCGCCGCGTTTTCGCCGGCAGGAGATCTCTGCAGGCTTCGCGCGCCGGCGGGCAGCGCGAAGTAGAGCGAGAAGTCATAAGGGCCCGTCAACCCGGTCAGGTCCTGCACCGGGCCATCCATGAAGAGGGCTAACTTGTCGGCGAGTGCGGACACCGTCTGCGAATTTGCCAGGATCAGCACATTCCCGCCGCTCACCAAGGCAACCAGACTTTTGCCGGAGAGCGCGACCGGACGGCCCATCGCGTTGGCAGGAATCTGCAGGGAACCGCTGCCGTCGGCTTCCATGGCCCCATGCCCCGGCGGCACGCCGTTCGTCGGCGGCTTGAGTTTCGGTCCGCCCTTGTCCACAACGAGGCGATAATTGCGGCCCTCGTGGGTCTCCCGATGCACGGCCAGCTGGAACCGCTCCGCCAGAAGACGCTGGAGCATCACCCGCAGATCTTGCTTCGAGGCTCCCTGGGGAACCTTGGCGGTGGCTTCGAAGGGCTCGGAATCCAGCCAGGACGGCCCCTTAAGCTGCCAGGCCCAGAGATCGTAGGCTTGCCGAACAATGTCCGCGAGCGTCACACCGGTGTAGACAATCTGCCCCGGATCGCGGCTCCCCGGCCCGCCGTCCATGCGGAAGGGCGTCCATTCTTTGGACGGCTTGACCACGGCGGCCTCGAAAGACCGCGGCGGCGAAGCAGGCTGCGCGTTGAGCGAAAGCGCCCCGAAAGCGATCCCCGCCGTAATCCACAGCCTTGCCAGCATGGCGCACCTCCGGCTTACTCCGCGATGGCGTAGCGCTTCATCTTGTTGATCAGCCCCTGGCGGCTGAGGCCCAGCAGGCGCGCGGCCTGCTGTTGGTTCTTGCGGGTTTCCGCCAGGGCCTGCCCGATCATGCGGCGCTCCAGGTCTTCGATGGCCAGCTTCAGCGACTGCATCTTGGCGGCCGCCGCCGGCTTGAGTTCGGCCCTCGGCGTGACGGGCAGTCCCTGCAACAGGTCGTCCTCGGTGATGAAGTTGGCTGGCGCACAGGCGGCCAGGCGCATCACCTCGTTGCGCAACTGGCGCACATTGCCCGGCCAGGGCGCCGCCAGCAGGCGGCGCATCACTTCGGGCGCGAATTCCATGGCGCCGCGGCCCGTCTCGCGGCAGTATTCTTTCAGGAAATGGTTGGCCAGCAGCGGGATCTCCTCGCGGATCTCGCGCAGCGGCGGCATGTGGATGTGGATCACCTTGATGCGGTAGTAGAGGTCCTCGCGGAAGCCGCCTTTGGCAATCTCCGCCTCCAGATCCTTGTTGGTGGCCGCCAGCAACCGCACATCCACCGGAATGGGGCTGCGCCCACCCACGCGCTCCAGCACGCGCTCCTGGAGGACGCGTAGAATCTTGGCTTGGGCAATCAGGCTGAGGTCGCCGATTTCGTCCAGAAACAGGGTGCCCCCGTCGGCCTTCTGGAACTGGCCCACGCGCTGGTTGACGCCGGTGGCTACGCCCTTTTCAATGCCGAACAGCTCGCTCTCCAGCAGCGTTTCGGGCAGTGCCGCGCAATTCAGCGCCACGAAGGGCCGGCGCGCCCGCGAGCTGGTGTAGTGGATGGCTTTGGCGGCCATCTCCTTGCCGGTGCCGCTTTCGCCGGTGATCAGCACGTTCACCAGGCTGTCGCGGATGCGCTCCACCAGCCGCACGACCTGCTGGACCTTCTGGCCCGTGCCGATAATTCCGTGCGCCGAGTACTTGCTTTCCACCTCGCGCAGAAGATGCGCATTCTCCTGGGCCAGCTCGTCCTGGCTCCGGCGCAGCTCGCCGATCAATTGGGCGGTTTCGATGGCGATGGCGGCGTGGGACGCCAGCGCCGAAAGCCATTCCTCATCGCGCGGGCTGAAAGCGCCGGCGTGCTTGTTGAGCGTCTCGAAAGCCCCGATGATCTGGCCCCGCTGGTTGCGCATGGCCACCGCCAATACATTGCGGGTGCGGTAGCCGGTTTGGCCGTCGATGGCGCCATAAAAGCGCGGGTCGCCGTAAGCATCGCGCACGTTGACAGTTCTGCCCGTCATCACTGCCGTGCCGGCAATTCCGCGGCTGGCATCGAAGCGCAATATTTCGTCACTGCCGAGCGCCACTTTCGACCATAGCTCGTGCCGCTCGGCGTCCAGCAGGAAGATGCTGGCCCGGTCGCACTCAAGCAGATTGGTGGCTTCCCGGGCGATCAGGTCGAGCAACGCGCCCAGGTCTCGCTCCGAGTTCATTTTCTGGCAGATGTCCAGGATAGCCGCCAGCTTCTCGTGCAATTCGGATTGCGGAGACGGGTCCATTTCCGTATCGGGTGGGATGGGTTCAGTCTATCCCGTTTACACCCCGATGTCCATGAAGTTGACACGCGCCCGAACAGGAGCCCACCAGATGACTACCGGGTGGACATGCGCAGAGGGCCGGTGCAGCCGCGCAATCTCGCCGCAACCCCTCTAAATCAGCCCTCTGTGGCCAGAATGACCCATTCTCGACGCCGGTTTAAACCGACTGCCAAGACGCTTCGCGGGGCCGTTTGGATTTGGCAATTGTCTTGCTCTAACACAGGCAGCGACAGGCCTTCCGGAGGGAGGTTGGGCGAGGAGGATGCCCAACAGTTCTCCGGGGGGTCGGCGCAGAATGCAGCCTGCCTTAAGAGCCGCACTCGGGGGATGGCAAGGGGCCGAACGCCGCCTATCCGAAATCTTCGCCCCGCAGACGATACCCACATCACCTGCGCTCCCGCCCATCGGGAGCGCAGGTCTTACCTCAAACTCATCACGGATTGGTTCTCCATAGCGCTTCGTCCGGCGCTGGTGGTTCCACTGGCCGATATCAGCCAGCCGGAGCCGGTTCGTTATAGTGAATCCATGCCCGACACCCCAGCCCGCCGCCATCTTTACCAAGTGACCAACCTCTGGACCGGCAACCTTGGCAGCGGCACTTCCGCCTACCGTGCTTACAGCCGCAACCACGAACTTTCGGCAGCCGGGAAGGGCGCACCTGTCGCCGGCTCGTCCGACCCGCTTTTCCGCGGCGACCCCGCGCGCTACAATCCCGAGGAACTCCTGGTGGGCGCCCTTTCGGCGTGCCATATGTTGTGGGTGCTGCACCTCTGCGCGGATGCCGGAATCGTGGTTACCGCTTATGCGGATGACGCGTTGGGAGAAATGGACGAACACGCAGACGGCTCGGGCGAATTTACCCGCGTGCTGCTGCGCCCGCGCATGACCCTTGCCGACCCGGCTCGCGCCGCCGAGGCCATCGCCATTCACCATCGCGCGCATAGAGTCTGCGCGCTGGCCCGATCCATGAATTTCCCGGTCGAGCATGAGCCGATGGTCGGTTAGGCATTTGAAGGGCGAAGTCGCTACCCACGCTAGGGTGGGGCTTATTGGTCTGACCCAGAAAGCCACCATCCGCTTTGGAACCAACGTGCCAAAAGACCCATAGACGAAGGATAGCAGTACTGGTACACAAGGGTTTGGGGTTAGATAGCTTGACGCCTAACTGTAGGAGGGCTTACACTAAAGTTCGTTTCGGACGGTTTGTCAGTACTGATTGGAACCATAGTCAGGTAAGCCGAAGGAAAAGGTTAAAAATGCTGCAAATGGGCCTCTCTCGCAAAACAACACGAAGAGTATTTGGCGGTTTGGCCGTCGTGTGCGTACTGGCCGCGATTGCAGTAGCCCCGGCAACGGCCGCCACGATTACCTTCGCTCAAGTGGTTGACTTGGGTGGCAACGATTGGTCCTACACCACTTCCGGAAGCGGCTGCAATACGCCCGCTGCGCCCTGCACAACCACCGTTACCGTGACCTCAACCGGAGTGAATGCGCTGTTCGTGTTTTTACCGGCTTCGGGGGTGACTCTGTTGCCACAAGAAGCGACGTTTTCATTAACCGCTACCCTCGATAGCACGACCATCGGCAACTGCGCGACAAACTGCGCTCCCGACACAGGCTACACCCAAGCCGGTTATAGCGGCAGTTTTCAATACATCGAGGTGGGCGGTCCCGATCCGGGAGCAGACTTGCTCTCCGGAACCTTTTCCAATTCCACTTTGGCTACCAACATCTACAATCCGGGCAACCCCACCGATGGTTACGGACAGAGCGGAAGCCTGATCTTATCCGATTTGAGTTTAAGTTCCGCTTTCATCAACTTTGCCGGCTCGATCCAGCAGAACGGCTCTTGGGCATACTCTTCCATCACTCCGCCCTTTACCGTCGGAACGGTTTCCGGAGGCAACCAGGCGTTCCCCAGCGTTGGAACCTTCACGGCCAGCGCTGCCGCGACCTTCGCCACCACAGTGGTTCCGGAGTCCTCTTCCACCCTGCTGACTTCCCTGGGCATCGCTCTGTGCGGGCTGGCCTTCCTGCAACGCCGCGCCCGCGCCAAAGCCTCGCTGGCCGTTCGGTAGTCCCGTACTCAAAGCCCGCGAATCCCGATCACGGATGCAGCGTCAGCTTTTGCACTCGCCAGTTGGTCAATTCCCCTACATAGAGCACATTTGGATTGCGGCAATCGATTTCGTTCACCGTCCCGAACTGCTTGGTTAATTTGCCCGCCGCGCCGAATCTGCCCAGGACCTTCCCATCCAGTTCCATCTTGTAAATTTCGCCGTTATCCATGGAATCGGGCTGGTTGGAATTAGAGCTGTACAGGTACTGATGCGGGCCAGGGGAAATGCACAGGGTCCAGGGCGCTCCTACATCGCCGATCTGGCTCTTGAAATTGCCGTCGTTGTCGAAGACCTGGATGCGCTGGTTGCCCAGATCGGCCACATACACGTTCCCCTGCGCATCCACGGCCAGCGAATTCGGCATTTCGAATTGTCCCTGCCCGGAGCCTTTCGATCCCCAGCTCTTGAGGAACTTGCCGTTCTTATCCAGCTTGACCACGCGCGCGTTGGTGTAAGCGTCAGTGACGAAAATATCCCCCGCGGCATCCCAGGCCACATCGGTCGGCCGGTTGAAATTGTCGCCGGCGATGCCCTGCCCGGTTCCCCCGCGGCCGCCGCGGCCCCTTCCCCCGCTACCGGCCGGGTTGACCGACTCCGGCTTCCTCCCGAAGGCCATCAGGAAGCGCCCGCTGGGGTCGAACTTGATGACCACGTCGGCGCCGCGGTCCACCGTCCAGATGTTGTCCCGCGAATCCACGCGGACCGACTGGGCGAACAGGAATCCGTAAATCCCGGTGCCGATCTCGCGCAGGTACCTTCCGGTGGGGTCGAATTCCAGCAGGCGCGAACCCCCGTGAGTAAAGAAGCGCGAGCCGCCCATGGTGGCGCTCTCCCCGGTGCGGGTATAGACCAGGATGTCCCCCATCGCAGTCGTGGCTACGCCCGCCGCTTCGCCCAGGTAGAGGCCTGTGGGCAGCTTCAAAAGGTTGGCCGCCGCATCGAAGGGGATCTCCGGAACCTGCGCCAGCAGCAGGCCGCCCGATAGCAGCGCCGCCGAAACCGAGCCGATGAAACCGAATTTCCGCATGGTGACCTATCTCCCGTTAGGGTGCAGAATAATTTTCTGCACGCGCCACAATTGGATTTCCGCGACGTACAGCTCGTTGGGGTTGCGGCAATCGATCTCGTGCAGGCCGCTAAATTCGCCCAACTGCTTACCCGGCTTGCCGAACTTTCCCAGGATGGTGCCGTCCAGCTCCATCTTGTATATTTCTCCGGTCACGCCGGCCAGCGTGGAATCGTTGTTATCGGGGTAGGAGTTGGAGGAAAAGAGGTACTGGTGCGGCCCGGGCGAAATGCACACCTCCCAGGGCGCCCCGACGTTGTCGTATAGGGTCTTGAAGGTCAGGTCGTTATCGAACACCTGGATGCGCCGGTTGCTGCGGTCGCCCACGTACACATTGCCCTTGGCATCCACCGCCAGGGTGTGCGGAAGGTTGAACTGGCCGGGAGCCGAACCCTTGGAGCCAACCGAGGTCACATAGCGGCCGTTCTTGTCGTACTTCACCACCCGCGAATTGCCGTAGCCATCGGATACGAAGATGTTGCCCGCCGCGTCCCAGCCCACGTCCGTAGGCCGGTCGAAGACGTACTTGCCGGGATTGGCCGCCGGCAAGGGAGGCGGAGGCGCCGCCAGGGCGTCCACCGGTTCCGGCCTTCGCCCGAGGGTCATCACCACCCGCCCTTCCGGGTTGAACTTGATGACCATGTTGGAACCTTCGTCCACGCACCAGATGTTATCCTGCGGATCCACCCGCACGGCGTGAGCGAACACGAAGCCGTACAGGCCTTCGCCAATCTCGCGGACATAGTTGCCCGCCCGGTCGAACTCAAACAGGCGCGTGTGCTGGCTGCGGGTGTAAACGAAAATATGCCCCTTGGAGTTGGTGGCCACGCCGATGCCTTCCCCAAGGTAGAGGTTGGCGGGCAGCTTGAGCAGGTTGGGCACCGACTCGTAAGGAATCTCCGGCACGTTCTGCGCCTTGGCCCGCAGGGCGAGTGCGGCGGGCGTCAGGTTCGGGGTCTGGGCAAACAGGGGCAGTGCCAAGCATGCCGCCGCGGAAAAACCGAGCTTGCGATATCTGTGCATAAAATCCCGCTAAGGGTATATCATATTCCCGCCGTGACGGTTGCTGCTGCCCAACTGCGAAATCCGTGCCGCGCACCTCGCGGTGACGCCGGAACTCCGGGCGCCCTACTATGGTGAAGTTGCGGCACTACTCCGCTCAGACGATGGGATTCGCGGGCGAAACGGTCTAACGTAGGGACATGTAATAACTGGGCGGGCGGCCGCAGGGTATATGAGAGAGAGAACCCTTTTTCGCTGGCCATCCTGGACGGGCCCGCCCGGAATCATCCCAGCAAAATCGGTCTCTCCCACTGGGTTTCTGCCCGTTGGCTGAGCGCGGCAACGCTACGCGGAGGACCTGTGCTTCGGGCTCCCGCGCGCTACCCGCCGCCTGTTGCCGCCCCTTGATTTTGCCTTCCGCAACGCTTCCCGCCGGCCAGGCTATCTCCGGGAATCCGCCCACCGCACCGACGCACCACCGGGTGAGGCTTCCTCATGCCAGGCCTGCCGCTCCTTGGCGGCTTCGTGGACCGTCCGGATCTGCCGGCGCACTCCTTCGAAGTCAAACGGCTTCCACAGAATCCCAAACGCGCCGCGATCAATGGCTTCCGTCAGGAACGGCCCGTCGGTTGGCTCGGCGACAACCAGCATCGGCACCAGCGGATGATGATCGCGGAGCATGCCAAGGGCGGTCTGCCACGAGCCATCCTCAAACACCATATCCGACAACAGCACTGTGCTTTCCGTCACGGTCAACAGGAAATCCGCCTGCTCCAGGGACTCGGCGTGGTGCATTCGCAGTCCGGCCAGCCGGAAGACATTGCGCAGAAAGGTGAACTCCGAGCGAAAGGAACTCAGAATCACACAGTGGATGTGCAGGTCAACCGGGCGTTTACGGACCGCTGATTGCTTCGCCATGAAATCTCCCACAACGGGGATTCGGCACTTCGGATGCCAGAACCAGAATAGGCCAGCAACGCGGCGGACGCAAATACTGCAAACGAGGTACGGTGTACAAATTGCAGCAGTACCGGCGGCGGAGCGCCTCTAGTGGGCCGTCCCCGCCGGACGCGAGGCGGACAGCAGCACCCTGACTTTCGCCGGAGTCACCTGGTCCACCGATATTCCCGGCGGCAAATCGAGGGTGTTGGTCGCCAGTGCCAACATGTGGCGGCCGGGATGCAGATTGCGCAGGTTGAAGATGGCGATCAGCCGGCTCATGCTGACCGAGTCCATAATCCACGGACTCCCGCGGATTTGCAGTTCCAGGGTGTCCGCCGACTGGTCGGTAACCTCCATGCCGGGCGGCACGTTGCTGAATTCCACCGGCACCGTGACCGTGCGGATGGTCGAACTGGAGAGCAGGAACGACATGCTCCAGATCAATCCGGCCAGCCCCAGGGCGGCCAGTTTCAGCCGGACATTGGTGGCAAAAAGCCGCCTGAGCCGCGCCGCGCTGCTCTCGCGCTGGGTCGACTCCAGTTGTTCCAGGGCAGCCAGCAGTTTGGCGGCGCTGTCCATGCGGCGAACGCTGTTCCCTTGCATGAGGGTCACTTCGCCGCGCTCCTCGGAAACCACCGTCACCGGCGCATCGCAGCGCTCGGCCAGACCCATACCCGCCCGGTGCCGCGTGCCGTAGCAGGTCGGGACGTCCTGGCGTTGTGTCAGCGGCAGCACCACCCCGGCCCGGGCCACCTGGGAGCCTTCGACGATCACAGCCCCGTCGTGAAGCGGCGACAGCTTCTGGAATATGGCGATCAGTAATTCCGCGGAGATGGCGGAGTGAAGCGCCACGCCGCCTTCGGTCAGCTCATCGATGGAATCGCGGCGCACCATTACGATCAGCGCGCCGGTCCGGTCGCGGGCCAGATCGAAGGCCGCCTCGGCAATAATACGGTTGCGTTGGGAAACCACCGAGAGCGGACGCGGCCAGCGCTGCAGGGCGGCATCCAGCCGCATGAACGCGCGCCGCAATTCCGGCTGGAACACCAGCAGCAGCAGAATCACCGCCAGGATGGCCGAGCCATCCAGCAGCCAGCTCGTGATCACCAGGTCGAGCCGCCGGGCCAGCAGCGCCAGCACGTGCAGCGCCACCACGGCCAGCGCGATGCGCAGCGCGCGGGTCGAGGTGGCCATCCGCAGCAACGCGTAAAAGGCCAGCGTGAGAAATAGAAAATCGACCGCAATCTGCCATCGGATCCCCAGCATCGCTCAAGTTCAGTATAGAGATTCCAAGGCCCTGCCGTCTGGAGCGGTGGCGCCTGCTTCAGCCTGCGCGCATTAAATTATTTCACCTACTGGCACTGTGCTACCGCCGCGCTGCGTAGAAGTAATAATCGGCGTGGTAGTCGATGGCGATTTCCTTGCCCGCATGCGCCTGGTTGCAGCCGCTCGCAGGAGCCGCGCCGCCCACCGTCGCCACTCGCTGAACATACGTCACCTGTCCGAAGAGGCCCGTCCCCTGGGTGGTTTTGGCTTTCAACAGCAACCAGGGAACCGCGCCGGGGCGGGGCGCCGCCGCCCGCTGCAACACTTCGCCCACCACCTTGCTGCCATCCGTGGCCTCCCAGGTGGGGCCTTCGAAATGCCTGCCGATTTTGCGGCCTTGCGCATCGAACAGGTCCGCCTGCGGCCGCTTCAGAACCCACTCGAATTTTGCCGGGCCGCCGGAGCCCGCCTGGCAGCCGTAAATCTGTTTCCCTCTCCCCGTGGCCTTGAGTAGAACGGTCTGGCTGGCTGGCGCCCTGAGGCTCTCCGGCACTTGCGGCGGTGGGATCTGGGCCGCCGATAATCCGGCTGCCAACCCCAGCCAGGGCCAAAACCCGCTCCATCGCACCGTCATTTCTTTATTGTAAGGAAGGTCGCGGCCCCGCGGCGCTCTCGTAACCTAGGAATTGCCGCCCCACCCTTATGGCCGCCGTCCCAGGCAGCACTTCCCGGAGCCGCGTGTGTCAGGCCCGGCGGCAATCGCGACCGCGCCCTACGATTGGGTATCGGATGCCCGGTTTTGAGAATCGTGGGCGGCTCTATTCGCGGGAGGGTCCCACGTCGCCGGCTCCCGAATGCCGCCCCAGCTTAGCGCCCATCTGGCTGTCTCCAGAAGCTGCGAGAAATGCGCATCGCCCGCCGCCAGTTCTTTATGTTCCTGACCCCAAACGACGAACTGCCCCAGGCGGTAGAACAGCAAGGCATTGATCTCGGGTGGCGTGAGGCTGTCCTTTGTCCCGGGAGCAATTTCAGAACCATCGACTGGCGCCATAGCACGTCCCTCCTGCGAGCATGATTCGAAGCAATCGAGCTACCATCCAGCCGGACGCGCGGGCCCCCAGTGCTCGATAGCGCACGCGCAACTCCGGCGGACCCGTTGCCGAGTCCGCCGCCGCGCGCCTTTCGTCTGGGATTCCCGCCAGGATCCGGCTATTTTTCGGAGTAATCGAAGACGCTCGACTGGAGCAGCTCCATAGCCGCCACCACGCCTTCCACCAGGTCGTCCGTCTGCACCTGGCTGGCCGACACCAGGGCAATCTCGGCGCCCTGCGACCGCAGCGCCTGCTCGAATTCCTGCATGCGGGTGGCCTCGTACTCCTGGAGCACCGTCACGCCCTGGCTGAGGACTTCCACCTTGCCCTCGCCCGAGGTAATCCGCTGGTCCATGGCGTGGACATTGCCTTCCACCTGCTCAACGTGGGCGGCCAGAGACTGGTAGTGCTCGCCGTGCTCCTGCTCGGCGCGCGCCGCCCGCTCCTGCGCCGCGGCCAGTTCGGTTTGCAGAGTCGCCACCTGCCCGCGCAACCCGTCCAGGGCCGTGCTGGTGGCCTGCTGCAGTTCGCCGATGGCCTTCTCGTGCGCCTCCACCAGCGAGGCCATGCGCGCCTCCAGTTGCTGGGTTTCCGCGCGCAGCGCCGCCGTGGCCACCTGCTGGCGCGACGTGGCTTCCGCGCGCAGCGAGCCGAAGGTGAGGAGCTTGAGTTCCAGGATGACCTTCTGCATGCGGGGGCAGCGCACCGCCGGGTCCTTCGCCAGGCAATTGCCGATCAGGTGATCGACGGCGGCGTTTCCCGAAGGCGGCGGCACCGAGATGGTCAGCGACACCGCCAAGGCGTCGGCATTATCCCCCACGAAGGCGCGCCGCCCGGTGACCATCTCATAGAAGATGGCGCCGAACGCGAAGATATCGCTGCGGGCGTCGGGTGTGCGCCCCTGCAGAATCTCCGGCGCGGTATAGGGCGTGATGGCCGCTGCCTCGCGCGGCTCCACCAGTTCCAGGCCGGCGCCTGTAAGAACGATCCCCGATGGCTGCAGCGTGCCGCATTTACGCCCCGCGTCGTGAATCTGGCGCAGCGCTTCGGCCAGCATAGTGGCGTAGCGTAGCGCTTCTGGTAAGGCGATCGACCCTTCCGCCAGGCGATGGCTCAAGGTCAGGGAATGATTGGTTTCGTTCTCGATGGGGGTAGCGGTCATAAATCCTCACAAAAGGGCGGTATCGCCCGTACAAATAAGGTAGACGGGTCAAGCGGCAGCGCGCAAGTTGCCACTGGAGAATAACGATGCATGCGTACCAGCCGTACGCTGAAACTGGTTGGCGTCACCGTAATAACCTTCGGCATCGGCACCGTGCCGGTGAGGCCGTTTACGCCGCTTGGGAGGGCCGTTGCACCCTCGGCATCACGACACGGGAACCCGGGCGCGAAGCCGCCCTGTGGGCGATGCGGTCCTTCAGGTCGGCCAGCATCTCCCGGCACTGGCAGGCGGCCGATGCCCTGCGCCCGATCTGTTCCAGTTCCTGCCGGTGGAGCTGGGTAGCTTTGGTGCTCATGCCGATGGAAATCTGGCCGAGCAGCCGGTCATGGTAGCGCCGAATTCCCATCACTTGCAACTCCCCAGGAGGTTGCGCTCCGGCCCCGCCAGTCCTGAACCACTCACGGACTGATACCCGGCGCCCGCGTTCCCCCCTGCAATCGTGTAAAAAGTCATATTCATCCTGGATCTAAAAGCTATTATCCGGAGTTAGGCAGCGCCGTTAAAGTCCTAAGGATGCTACGCGGGTACGTCATAAAGGTACCAACGCCGGTAGACCGGAAACGGCTGATTGAGAGGTTTTTAGGGGCTATATCGCCTGAAAAGTACCAAGCGATCCATGACGTTTGCCCTGCAAACTGGCCGGTGGAGTCGCCAAACCACGGAAGGAATCCGGTGTCAGTGCCAAAGGGGCCTCGAAAAGCGGGACGTCGGGGGCAATTTCGGGCTGGGAGGGGGTCGGAGCACTTCCGCCATAAATCGGCGGTCCCAATAAAAAAGAGGACCGGGCGATAAACCCGGTCCTCTTGAGGGTAATGCTGCTCAGAAATGCGTTAGAAGTGAAGCCGGAGGCCGAACTCCATCGAACGCGGGCTGTTCGCCTGGCCGGTGATCTGGCCAATGGAGGTCGGGCTGGTCAGGCTGCCAAAGGAGGTGCTCGGCTGGAAGTGGTTGAGCACGTTGGTGAAGGTGAAGAAGAACTGGGCGCCCAGACGTTCCTGGTAAATGGCCAGATCTTTCACCACCTGGGTGTCGAGGTTCCAGGTTGGCAGGCCGCGCAGACCGCCGGCGCCGCCTCCGCAACTGGTATCGAAGCCCAGCACACAAGGCCGGAATTCTGAGTAAACCTGAGCCGGATTGGCAAACTCGTTCAGGCCATACAAAATCCCCGAGTGGAGAGCGGTTCCCACCGAGGCAGCACCGAACACCAGGTTGTTGCCGGTGCCGCCCGCAACGCCGTAATGTGCCGAGTTGCCGCCGGTGAACGGCGAAATGGCCACGGCATTTTCGGCGTTGGAGTTGGAGTCGGCGCTACTGGCGGCGACGCCGGGCGTGGTCACTTCACCGAAAGCTTCGCAGCCGCTGCAACTTCCCTCGCTGTAGCCGATTGCGCCGGGGGCGCCGCTCTGGGCCGTAAACAGCGGCGCGATGGTCCATCCGCCGATTATGTGCCCGATTACGCCGTGCTGCCCTTTACCGAACGGCACCGCGTAGTACATGTTCAGGTTGTAGACGAACTTGTAATCGAACGGCTCCGCTCCATATTGAGCAGACTCGTGGAAGGGATCGAGCGCGGTGTAACTGCTGCTGGCCTGCACCTGGTTGCCCGTACCGAGAGCCCGGCCCCAGGTGAAATTGGAAGTGGAGGTGAGGCCGTGCCAGGCGTTGGTCTGCAAGGTAACGAACAAGGCGTTGTAGTTTCCGTAAGCCTTGCTGGTAATCAGGTTGATCGAGGTGGCCTGGCCGTTTCCGCCGTTGAACGCCTCGCCGTAAGTAGACCGGCCCAGAATCCAACTGGGCTGGGCGTCAATCTTGTTCCAGAGGTCGGACACGGCGGTTTCTTTGATCAGCGAACCGTAATTGGAAGCCACCGCTGCCGTGCAGCTCGTGTAGCCCTTGCAGAATGCGGAGGTGGTGCCGCCGAGAGCCGTTTCGAAGAACGACTGCGTGGTTACATTGGTCGGAGACACCCCGTTGAAGAACATCTGCTCATAGAGCTGCGCATAGGCTTGCGCGAAAGTTTCTCCGCCCAGCGTGGTCATATAGGGAACTTCGTCTATGTTTTGTTCCTGGTATTCATTCTTGATGATCTTCCCGATATAACCAACTTCCATGTGCATATGCGAGTTCAATTCCCGCTGCAGGGTGATGGTGAAGTTGTCGGTGCGGTCCGGCTTGAAGCTGGGGTCAAGGGATTCGGAGTCCACCGATTCCGGATTGGCGCCGCCGGGATAATAGGGCTGCGGCAGCGTGGGAGCACCCGCCGCCAGGGGAGCGCTCAATCCGTCGGTCCCAATGCGGAACCCATTGAGGGGCGTAGGCACGCCAGGCCCCGCGCAGGTGCCGTTGGTCAGCGGGCCGACGCAGGTGACGCCTTGCAGCAGGCCCGGTCCCAGCAGCGGCACCAGAACCAGATCCACGCCGTTCAAACGGCCGAAAATACGGCTGTATCCGCCGCGGATTACGGTCTTGCCGTTGCCGAACATCTTACCCAGGAGGCCGCTGGAAGCATGCGGGTTCCAGGCAAAGTTGATACGCGGGCTGAACTCTCCGTAGTACGGATCGTAGGGATACTTGAGTCCCGTGCCGATTCCTCTAACAAGCTGGTAACCGATTTCCGGGGTGTAGACATTTCCCTGCAGGGCCGCCGATTCCCGTTGGGCCAGGAAATTGGAGGCGGTGATCGGTTGCCCGTTGGAGTCTACCAGGGCCACCTGCTTTCCTTGAAGCTCATACGGCGGCATCTCCAGGTTCCACCCTAATCCATAAGTGAGGGTGAAGCTCGGCTTCAGGTGCCAATAATCCTGGAAATACACGCTGTAATACGGAATGACGTCTTTGTCCGTGGCCGGGGTGCCTAATGGCCCCAGGGCAAGGTTGGGCAGCGTGCGAGTGTACATCACCTGCGTGGAGCTGATCAGGCCGAGCACCTCGGCATATTCCGTCTCGTAAGTGGAATAAGAAGAACTCGGAACGTTGGTGGGAATATACTGCACCGGCGAAGTCCAGTTGAAGTTCGAACTGGTGGAGAGATAGGAAATCTGGTCGTTCACGGCCGCGCCATTATCGGTGCGCGAGTGGTAATCGAAATTGCGCGCGTAGGCGCCGCCGAAGCTGAACAGGTGATTCCCTTTCAGCAGCGTCAGATCGTCACGCAATTGCTTATCCTGGCCGTCCCAGAAGCGCTGGCGGATGCTCTGTGTATTCACGTTGTAGGGAATCAGGGCGCTGGTGCTTTCGCCGCCGATTTCGAGCGCACCGCCTAACCCAAAGCCCTGGGGTGGGCCATTGTCGTCCGACCACTGCCAGAATTGCCGCAGGTAGCTGAACACAAACGTATTGGTCATCGAGGGAGTGATCACGGTGGTCAATCCAGCGGTCCAGACCGAAGGCTGCTGGGGCCGGGGAGCGGTGGCGATCGGGTTACCGAAGGTGCCCGCGATGACGCCGCCCACGTCGGTTTGGTTGCCGGTCAGGTTGACCAGCTTGTAGTCGCGGTAAGTGACATAGAAGTGTTCCTTATCGCTGAAATCGTGATCGATGCGCCCGACGTAATTGTTGGTGGTCAACGGCTCGCGGATATTGCCCAGAAATGCCTGGGTATTGTAAGTGTCGCCGCCCAGGGGGTTGTTGGCAATCGGCATCTGCTTGCTCCAGATGTCGTTGACGATGGGATTGAGTCCGATGCCGCGGGGGTCGCAGGTGGTGCCGGATGGGCAGGTGGCGATGGGATAAGTAATGCCGTTCACGGTAACCGGAACGGGATTCAGATTGATGGGGATTTCCACGCCGGCCGTACTGCTCGGCACCTGGATTACGCCGGCCCGCAGCAGCGCCGAGGGATCGGTCTTGCTGAATACCTGGGCGTTGGGATAGCGAAGCCCTTCATAGTTGGCGAAGAAAAACCACTTGCCGCCCAGAAAAGCCTTGGGCGTGATGGGACCGCCGAGGGCGCCGCCGAACCGGCTGCGATGGTTCTTGGGGAAATCCACCGGCGTATCGGGAAAGGACGTGGTTCCGTAGACGTACGGCGTGTGGTTATTGCTCCAGCTATTGGCCTCGCCAATGGCGTTGTCGAAATAGAACAGGTACGCCGCCCCATGGAACTGGTTGGAGCCGCGTTTGGTGCTCATCTGAATCTGGGCTCCGGAGGAATTGTTGAAGTCCGAAGTCTGATTGCTGACGGATACCTTGAATTCTTCGATACTCTCGATGGGAGTAGGGATAACCCCGGAAGGGCTGCCGTTGGTCTGGCTGCCGCCGATGCCGTTCATGTTCGTCTGGTAGGTGGTGACGTTGCCACCCATGTCATCGGTGATGTTGGCGCCGTCGAGCTGATAGGTATTCAGATCCACCACCGCTCCGGCGGCGTTACCGGTCGGGGCGGTACCCGGTTGCAGAATCGCCATGGAAGTCGCGTCGCGCCCGAGGTTCGGCAGCACCAGAAGCGACTGGTTGCTGAGTGTGTTGCCCACCGTCGCGTTCATGGTCTGGAGTTCGGCGCCCGCGGTCGCGGTGACCTCCACCGTGGTGGCAGCCGAACCGATCTTGAGGGTCGCGTTGAGCGTCAGTACCTGGCCGATCTGGACCTTCTGGGCTCCCACTTTAAAAGTCTCGAACCCGCTCTTCTCGAACGATACGTTGTAGGTTCCCGGCGGCACCGACGGAAAGACATAGCGTCCTTCGGCGTTGGTGCTGGTTTTCATAGGAATGTTGGTAGCTGTATCGGTGAGTGTGACGTCGGCTCCGGGTACGGCGGCGTTCTGTTGGTCCACTACCTGCCCGCCGACTGTTCCGGAAATTGAGGTTTGCGCCCATGCCCCGCTTGCGAACACAAGCAGCATTCCGAGGCTCAGAAACGCAGTAATTTTAGTGAACATGCCGGCCAAAGCGAGCCGGCAGCTTGACTTCATAGACCCCTCCAAATTTACGCAGACTTCTCTCTCGTTACGGAAATAGAGCTGAAGTTATTGGAGAGATTGTACGGCCATCAGGCCGCTGGAGTCAAGAAGAAACTATTAATCCTCGTTAATCATCCGCGCTCGTCAGTCCTCCAAAGGTACCGTTGGTTCAACAGGCGAAACACCTAGCTGATTCGCGGGCCTGACCCGTCTCGCCGCAAAACGCCCGGCCGCGGAGAAACAGTTGGAAAATACCTCCGTTCCTCCGCAGCCCATAGGCGATCCCCACTCCGCTTTACCGGCCTAGAAGTGCAGCCGCAGGCCCATCTCCAGAGAGCGCGGGCTGCCCCCTCCGGTGATCTGTCCGAACGACGTCGGGCTGGTCAGGCTGAGGCTCGGGTTGCTCGGCTGGAAGTGGTTCATGATGTTCGTAAAGGTAAAGAACAGCATCGCGCCCACGCGTTCTTTGTATACGCCAACATCCTTAACTATGGTCGTATCCAGGTCCCATGTCGGCATCCCGCGCAGGTTGTAGTACCCGCCGCAACTGGTATCGAAACCCAGCACGCAGGGGCGGAATTCGGAGTACACCAGCCCCGGATTGGCAAACCCGAGCAGGTACGGTGACGAGCTCTTGGTCCCCACTGAGTTCGTTCCGAAGATGACGTTCGTCCCCGTGTCGCCGGTGATGTTGTACCTGGCTTGCATGCCCCCCGTGTACGGAAGGTAGCCCACGGCGTTTTCCGAGGTCGAGCCCACCGCGCTGGTACCCGGCGTGGTGACTTCGCCAAATGCCTCGCAGCCGGTGCAACTGCCCTCGCTATAGGAAACCCCGGTGGGTCCCCCGCTCTGGGCGGTGAACAGCGGCGAGATGTTCCATCCGCCCAGCAGGTGTCCCAGGACGCCGTGCTGCCCGCGGAAAAACGGCGGCGCCCAGTACATCGAAAGGTTGTAGATGAACTTGATGTCGAAGTTCTGCGGGCCGTAGTTGGCCCCCAGGTCGTAGGGCGTCAGCGGCGTGGAGGAACTGTTATACTGCGCCAGTTGCGACGTGCCCAGCGACCGCCCCCAGGTGAAATTGGAAACCGCCGTCACCCCGTGCCAGGTGTTGGTCCGGTAGGAAACGAACAACCCGTTGTAGTTCCCCCAGCCCAGGCTCGTGTTGGAACCGAGCGAAGTGCTCTGTCCCACCGTTCCGCCCGGCACCGGCTGGCTGAACACCGTGCGGCCCAAGATCCATCCCTGCGCCGCGTTGAGCTTGTTCCAAACGTCCGATACCGCCGCCTCCTTGATCAGCGAACCATAGTTCGAAGCCACCGCGGCCGTGCAGCTCGTATACCCCTTACAGAACCCCGAGCTGGCTCCGCCCAGCGCCGCTTCGAAGAACGGCTGCACCGTGACGTTGGTCGCGGCAACCCCGTTGAAGAACATCTGCTGGTACACCTGCGCGTAGGCCTGGGCAAACGATTCGCCGCCCAGCGTGGTCATGTAAGGCACCGCGTCCAGGTTCATCAGCATGTACTCGTTCTTGATAATCTTGCCGATGTAGCCCACTTCCAGGCTCATATGCTGGTTGATTTCGCGCTGCAGCGTGATGGTGAAATTGTCGGTGCGGTCCGGTTTGAAATGCGGATCGAGCGAGTCGGGATCGACCGTTTCCGGATTCGCCCCCACGCCGGGATAGAACGGCTGCGGCAGGGTGTTGGAGGCCGCCGCCAATGGAGCCGTCAAACCGTCCGTTCCGATGCGGAACGCGTTGGCCGGGGTCGCCACGCCGCTTCCCGCGCAACTGCCGTTCATCAGCGGGTTCACGCAGGTGACACCCTGCAACAGGCCCGGCCCGAGCAGTGGCACGAGCACCAGGTCCACGCCGTTCAGGCGCCCGAAAATCCGCGAGTAACCGCCGCGAACCACGCTTTTGCCGGTACCAAAAATCTTGCCTAGAAGACCATCGGTGTAATGCGGGTTCCACGCCAGCGATGCGCGCGGGCTGAATTCGCCATAGTACGGATCGTAGGGATACTTGAGTCCCGCCCCCACTCCGCGCACCAGCGTGAATCCGACCTGGGGCGTATACGATGACCCCTGCAGGGCCGCCGCTTCGCGTTGCGCCAGGAAATCCGTGGCCACGATCGGCTGGTTGTTGGCATCCACCATCTCCACCTGGGAGCCGTTTAACTCGTACGGCGGCATCTCCAGGTTCCATCCCAACCCGTAGTTGAACGTGAAGGTCGGCTTCACATGCCACGTATCGTCGAAGTACACGCTGTAGTACGGAATGATGTCCTTGTCGGTTGCCGGCGTACCTACCGCTTCCAGGTTCAGCCCCGGAACCGAGCGGGTATACATCACCTGGGTGGAGCTGAGCATGCCAAGGACGTAGGCGTACTCTGTCTCCCAAGTTGAGTATTGGGACGACGGAACGGAAGTGGGAATATAATTCACCGGCGACGTCCAGTTAAATCCGGAGCTCGTCGAGAGGTAGCTGACCTGGTCGTTCACGCCGGCCCCGTTGTCCGTCCGCGAGTGATAATCGAAGTTCCGCTGGTAGGCCCCCCCGAACGCGAACAGATGGTTGCCCTTCAGCATCGTCAGATCGTCGCGGATCAGCTTGTCCTGCCCGTCCCAGAAACGCTGCCGCACGCTCTGCGTGTTCACGTTGTAGGGAATCAGCGCGCTGGAGCTCTCCCCGCCGATTTCGAGCGCCCCGCCCAACCCCGGAAGCTGCGCCGGCCCATTGTCGCTCGACCACTGCCAGAACTGCCGCAGGTAACTGAACACGAACGAGTTGGTCGTCGTGGGATTGATCGTTGTGGTCATTCCCGCCGTCCAGACCGAAGGCTGCTGCGGCCGCGGCGCCGTCGCTACCGGAGTCCCCAATGGAGCCTTGGTCAAAACGCCGCCAACGTCCGTCTGGTTGCCCGTCAGGCTCACCAGTTTGAAATCGCGATAGGTGAGGTAGAAGTGCCACTTATCGCTGAAATCGTGGTCGATGCGCCCCACGTAATTGTTGGAGGTCAGCGGCTCGGCGATGCTTCCCAGATAGCCCTGCGTGTTATAGTTGTCGCCGCCCAGCGGATTGTTGGGAAGCGGCATTTCCTTCTGCCAGATTTCGTTCACAACGGGATTGAGCCCGATGCCTCGCGGATCACAGGCGCCCGCCGGGCACATCGCCGGCTGATAGGTTATTCCGTTCACCGTCACCGCGCCCGGGTTCAGGTTGTAGGCCTGGTAGACGCCTTGCGCGTTGGGCACCTGGATGATGCCCGCCCGCAGCAACTCCGAGGGCACACTCTTGTTAAACAACTGCACATTAGGAAAACGCAGGCCCTCGAAGTTAAAGAAGAAATACCACTTGCCACCCAGAAATGGCTTGGGAGTCAGCGGCCCGCCAATCGAAGTACCGAACCGTGTGCGGTGATTTTTCGGGAAGTCCACCGGGGTGTCCGGCAGCGTCAGGGCGCCGAACGTCAGCGGCGTGTGGTTATTGGCCCAGCTATTGGCTTGCCCAATCGCGTTGTCGTAGTAAAACAGGTACCCCGTGCCGTGAAACTGGTTCGATCCGCGCTTGGTCGCCATCTGGATCTGCGCGCCGTCGGAATTGTTGAAGTCCGAAGTCTGGTTGGCGACGGAAACCTTGAATTCTTCGATGCTCTCGATGGGCGTCGGAATCACGCCCGAAGGAATCGAGCCTCCCTGGCTTCCGCCCAGTCCGGAGTAGTTGGTCTGGTAACCGATGGTGTTGCCGCCCATATCGTCGGTGATATTGGCGCCATCGAGCTGATAGGTGTTGGCATCCTGATAGCTGCCCGCCGTGAAACCCGTCGGCGTGGTGGCCGGCTGTAAGACCGCCATGGAAGTTACGTCGCGGCCCAGGTTCGGCAGCAGCAGCAATGACTCGCCGTTCAACGTGTTGCCCACCGTGGCATTCATGGTTTGCAACCCCGCCCCTGCCTCCGCGGTCACCTGCACCGTGGTGGCTGTGGAACCCACTTTCAGCGTGGCGTTGATGGTCAGGCTCTGGCCGATCTGTACGTGCTGGGCGTTCACCACATAGGAGTTGAAACCCTGCTTGCCGAAGCTGACGCTGTACATTCCCGGTGGTACCGCGCTGAACACATAACGGCCTTCGGCGTTCGTGACGGTGCTCAGCGTGTTATTAGTGGCCGTCTCCGTGATCTTCACTTCGGCGGCCGGAATAGCGGCGTTGGATTCGTCATTCACGACTCCCGCCACGGTACCGACTGTGCTGGTTTGCGCCCATGCCCCGCCTGCCCACCCAAGCAGAATTCCGAGGCAAAGAAACGCGGTTCTAGTGGAAATGCCGGCCAATGCAGGCCGGCGGCGTGACCTCATAGACCCCTCCAGGTTACGTAGAGTGATACAAAAAGCCCAACTAACACTCAACTAACTCATCAAATGATTGTCAGGGATTGTACGGCTTCGAAATCCGTGAGTCAAGAAGAAACTACAAATCGGGACCATAAGTTCCGCATGGGTCTGGAAGTTGGCTGGCAGCATCTTCTCAACAAACCAACCGCGCCGCCGCCGGTGACCTTGGACTTTACCCGTATTTCACCGGGACGGGGCCGGCATGGCATTTCGGACTCAACCTATACACCACGTGTTAGTTGTGCTAGTATGGCGTTTTGCCATGAGTATCTCACGGACCATCGCGGCGCAAATGCAAAACGCCTCCTGGATCCGCCGCATGTTCGAAATCGGCATCCAGCTTCGCCGCGAGCGCGGCTCCGGCCGCGTCTTCGATTTCAGCCTCGGCAATCCCGACGTCGAACCTCCCGCAGCCGTTCTGGACGCCCTCCGCCGCATCGCCTCCGAAAGCCGCCCGCACAGCCACGGCTACATGCCCAATGCCGGCTTCCCGGAGGTCCGCGCAACCATCGCCCGCCATCTGGCGGCCCGCTCCGGAGTGCCCTTCGCCGCCGCCCACATCATCATGGCCAACGGCGCCGCGGGCGCGCTGAACACCGTGCTGAAGTCTATTCTCGATCCCGGCGACGAGGTCATCGTCCTCAATCCCTATTTCCCGGAGTACCGCTTCTACATCGAAAACCACGGCGGCAAGGTGGTCGCCGTGGAGACCGGCGCCGATTTTCAGCCCCGCCCCGACGCCATCGCCCGCGCCCTCACCCCGCGCACCCGCGCCCTGCTGCTGAACTCGCCCAACAATCCCACCGGGGCCCTCTACAGCGCCGCCACCCTGCAGGCGCTCGACGCCCTCATCCGCGAACCGGTCCTGGTCCTCAGCGACGAGCCGTACCGTCCCATCGTCTTCGATGGCGCCGTCGTCCCCGAAACCAGCCGCCTGATCCGCCGCTGCGTCACCGCCTGGAGCTGGTCGAAAGCCATGGCCATCGCCGGAGAGCGCATCGGTTACCTGGCCATTTCTCCGCACCTCGCCGAAGCCGAAGCGCTCGCCAACGCCTGCACCTTCTCCACCCGCATCCTGGGGTTCATCAACGCCCCCGCCCTCTGGCAATGGGTGGTGGCCGAGGTGCCCGAAGCCACCGTCTCCGTGGCCGAATACCAGGCCAAGCGCGACCTGCTCTGCCGCGCCCTCGCCGGCATGGGTTACCGGCTCACGCCGCCCCAGGGTTCCTACTACGTCTTCCCCGAAACCCCCGTCCCCGACGACGTCGCCTTCATCGGAATCCTGCAGGAGGAAGGCATCCTGGCTGTCCCCGGAACCGGCTTCGGCCGCAGCGGCTATATGCGCCTGTCGCTGACAATCCCACGCGAACAACTGGAGCGCTCCCTCCCCGGCTTCGAGCGGGCCCGCCAAAAAGCGCTCGCCCAGGCGGAGGTTGTAAGAGGCTGAGATCGGGCTAAGGCAGGCGGACGGGTTGGCTGACAGCCGTCATTTTGCCCGTGAGCGCTTCCTGCACAAGGACGCGCAGTGTGTAGGAACCCGAGGGCGCGTGCAGCGAGAGCGAGACCGTGAGGCCGGCGGCCGAAAGAGCTGCGAAGCTGTGGTCTTTCAGCGCAAGATCGGCCACGGCCTGTCTGCCGACGACGAAATCGCCGCCGCCGTCGACGAGTGCCGCGATCATGGTCAGCTTCTGCGTACGGCGGGTGTTCCTGGTCTCGAAGTTGAGCCGGCTCACGTCGATCCAGGCCTTCATCACAACCCTGGGGCCGGTACTCGACATGCTTGGTTCGGCGGTGATCCGGGCCGCGATCTCGGACCGCGAGACCGTTCCCAGCAGGATTTGGTCGCGATTGGTCCGCGGCGAATCGCCCGGCGTTGCTTTGGAGATCGCGTGGTACCCCGTGCGAGCCTCCACCGCGCCATGGTGGCCGCCGGTCAGCCGCACCTTCAGCGGATGATACTTGCCATCCAGAGCCGCTCTCGGGGTGAACCCAAGCAAATACAGGACCTCAGGCGCCGCGGCGAGGCGGCGGAATCCCAGGCCTAGGTCATTGTTGTTGCGAAACAGACGACCGCCGGTTGCCGAGGTCAGTTCCGCCATCCCGTCATCCTTCGCGTCTTCCGTGCGAACCTGGACGGCAATCTCCGCGGGATCCTTGGCCCGAGCCTTGAGCGGTGTGCTGGCGTCTCCGCCCGGGACGACGGTGTAGAGTCCCCGGAGGTCCATGCCGCTAACGATTACCCCGCTCCGTAAGGCTGCGTCGCTGACGGCCTCCAGTTCCTGTTCGGCGCCTCCGGAGACGAATCCCGACGAAACCAGCAGCACCAAACGCTGGCCTGGCATCTTTCCCACGGCCGCTACGATCGCGGAAATCGATCCCAGGGTGTGTGCGCTGTTGACGCGAACTTCTCTCCAGACAGCCTCGGCCCTCGACTCGGCCAGGCGTACGGCAGAATCCATGTCCGGGATGTGATAGCAGCTTGCTGCCTCCGCCGCTTTGGCTTGGAGCAATTGTGGATCGAGGTGATTGCCGATCAGATACGCCTCGTAGGCGCGAATCACAGGGCATGTGTGAAGGTCGTCCGCGTAACCGGTATGAAGCGTGATCGTCTCAATCGCCTGGCGAAGCTTGGCAACATCGGCCGTGAATTCCACGGTTTGGGACATCGCCGTGGTGAATATGGCCACCAGATCGCCGGGATTGAGAGCTTCGGCAACGAACTTCTCGCCGGCAGTCTTGGCGGACCGCAAGCTCGCGGGGTCGGTATTCAGGTCGTCAAAAACCAACGCGAGATAGCGCCTGTGCGGTTCGGGAACGGCCTCAGCGGCGCCAGCCGTGGGATGCGAGGCGCCTGGGTTGCTTTCGCCAGGTGCTCCGGCGCCCGCCAGGGTTTCCACGGAAAACATCGAGATCTCCTGTTTCTTGCCGCCGTCGAACAGTTCGAAGTCCCCGCGCTGGAGACCGGCGATCGCGACGCCCTTGGAGTCGCGAACCACAGTGGGCACCTCCACCAGTTCCACCTGTGTACGAATGACTCCCGATGCAGGGGCCGGCGAGTATGGGGCAGCGTGCAAACTCAATTCATCGGTGCCGATCGGCGACTGAGCGAAAAGCAAAGTCGCCAGTGAGAGCAGCGCTACGGCGCAAACCGGGAGTCGCGATTCTGAGTTGAGAACCACAGCCATCCAGCCAGCATCATTGTACTGCGTACTGCCATCGTTTCCGCCATTCCACGTCCCCCGCTGCCGCTCACCGCTCCTTCAGATTGATCGTCCCCCGGCACAGCGGCGACCCGCACCGGCACTTCACATCGTCGATCTTGTCCGAGAATCGGTAATCCACCGTCAGCTCCTCGCCGCGCCGGATCGCCCGCCGGCTGAAGTACAGAATGTGGCCCTTCAGAATGCGCGTGTGCAGATTGGGGTCGCAGGCGTGGTTGATGATCTCCGCCCCGCTGCCTCCCACCGCCCCATCGATGGTCCAGTAATCGTCCAGCGTGAACAGGTATGTCACCCTGCCCAGGCCGCGCTGCCGCGCCTCCCGCCGGCTGATCCGCTCGCCGGTATATTCGATCACCTTCCGCCCGGCGGGGATCCCTTCCCGCGCATACACGCCCAGCCGATGGATTTTGGACTCGCGAATCGCCAGCTTGAAGCAGGCGTACCGTCGATCGATCACGGGCGATTTCACCAAGGCGGTTCCCATATTTTTAAGGCATTGTAGCCCAGCCGGCCTCGACTCCCAAAATGCTCACCCGCCGAAAAGCTGCGTAGCCGCCCGTTGAATGGCCCCCGCCAACCCCGCCACGCCTTCCGCAGGCATCCCGGCGGCCAGCCGGTAGCTCACCCGTCCCAGCGTGGCGCGTCCCATCGCGCTCAGCGTCTCGTTGTCGTGATCGGCCCGCGCCGCCACCGAAAGTGTGCATCCATGCTGCAATGCCACGGCCGCCAATTCGGCCAGCGCAGCGGCAGGATTTCCCGCCCCGCCCAACTCCGGCGCCGCCAGTTGCACCGCGTGCCCGCGCGCCTTCATCCAGCCCAGGCAGAACTCCAGGTCGGCGACCGAAGTGGGCCGCGGCGATCCTTCCAGGCCCAGCTCGAAATCGAACGACCGTCCCGCCTTGCGCGCCGAACGGGTCTGCCGGATGCACTCCTGCAGAGCGGCGGCGGCCTCTAAACCCGGCGCGAATTCCGAGCCGATCATCCTCCCGATCGCCGCTGTAAACCGGGAGCAGCCCGCCGACCGCCGCACCGCCTCCCGCGCCGCCTCCATCCCGCCAGCCAGCGCAATCATCGTGCCTGCGCTGTAGCCTTCCCGCCACCCTGCCCGGATGGCCGACCACACCGCGCACGGATAAGCCTCCGGGCCGCCCGCCAGCGCCGCCAGGTTCTTGCCGCCGCGCTTCGCAATCCCCCGGAACGCCTCCAGCGCCACCGGAAAATCCACCTCCGGCCGGGCCGATTCCACCACCATCGCCGGACGCGGCCCCAGCGGCCTCGGCAGCAGCCGAGGGTCCGTCTGGCTCGCAAACTTCTCGATTTCCTCGCCATCCCCCGGCCCGAACGGCAAGCAATTGATGACCATCTCCGGCCCGCCCGGCCGCGGCATCCGCCCCACCAACAGCGGTTTCCGGAACAGCCCGCTGGTGGGCGCATTGGCCGGCGCCATGTGCAGCAGCAGCGGCTGTCCGCCCTCGCCATCCACCGCCAGATAATAAGTTGAAGGATGCACCGGGTCGCGCTCCAGCGACCCGAAATACGGCGCCATCCCCGTCAGCCGCAGGACCGCCGCCCGCCCCGCCAGCCGCGCCCGCAATTCCTCGGTGAGCGCTTTACGCTCCGCCAGGTCGAACACGAGATTCCCCACCGCCGCCGCATCCGCCGGCCGCAAAGGAAGTTCCAGCGGAACCGGAGTCATATCGCCGCCGCGGGGGTAAGGTTTTCACCGCAGAGCCTCCACGCCGAGGGACGTCGTCGTTCCCGGACCCAGAAACCGCAGCGGCAGGACTGCCTAGACGCGGGGGGTGCCCTTCGGGCCCGGAGACGCGGACGAAAGCCAAGCGAGATCGAAATCTCTTCTCCGTGAATTTCTCGGCGTCTCCGGGCCTCCGCGTCAGGCTTTTGGGAATCGGAAGCCCCGCGAAGCCGCACCTCAGCTTTTTCTCTTGTTTTTCTTCTCCGCGCTTTCTCGGCCCCCTCCGCGTCTCCGCGGTGAACACGAAGCCTCACCCGACCCGGAGCCCTCACGTAGTCGGCAGCCCACCCGACAGCACCGAATCCACCCAGCCGGTGAGCTGCGGATTCATCCAGTCCGCCGGCTCCGCCAGCTTCTTCAACACCTTGCCCTTGGCGTCGATGAAGTACGTCTCCGGGTACATGAACGTCCCGTAGTCCTGGTGAATCTGCGAATCGCGCGCGGTCAAAAAGGCCGGATTGAACTTGTGCAGGAACGCCTGGTAAGCCTTGACGTCCTTGTCCACGCTCACCGCCAACACCACCACGCCCTTGCTGGCGTACTCCGCGGCGAACTGGCTCAGCGACGGAGTCTCCTCCACGCACGGCGGGCACCATGTGGCCCAGAAGTTCAGGACCAGTAGCTTGCCCCCGAAATTGGGCACCGTCACCGTGCGCCCGTTGTCTGCCTGTATGGTGAACTCCGGCGCCGTATCGCCCGCGACGACAACGCGTTCGTGGATTGCGGCGTAGATCACGTAAACAAATGCCACCGCGAGAAAGCCCAGGGCCAGTCGCAGAAGCCGGTCGATTTTAATGCTCGTCATGCGGAAAACTTTATAATCAAATTGTACCGCGCGGCAGCCTGGCCGCATCCAAAAATCGTCCCGTGCTGATCACCCGCAAAGTCGAATTTTCGGCCTCTCATTTCTGCCGCCGCCCCGAGTTGACGGAAGAGGAAAACCGCCGCCTCTTCGGCCCGGAGGCCAATCCGCAGGGCCACGGGCACAACTACGTAGTCGAAGTCAGCCTTCGCGGCGAACCCCACCCCGTTACCGGCATGGTCCTCGATTTAAAGGAATTAAAGGAAATTCTCAACCGCCGCATCGTGGACCCCTACGACCACCGCTTCCTGAATTACGAAGTGCCCCCTTTCGATCGCCAGGTGCCCACCACCGAAAATATCGCCCGCGACATCTGGCGCCGCCTGGCCCCCGATCTCTCCTCCGGCGCCGCCCGCCTGTTTGCCGTACGGGTCTACGAAACCCCCGACCTGTACGTGGACTATTTCGGGGACGATCCCGGAGAGCAGCCATGTTCCGCGTGACCCGGCGGTACGCCTTCGCCGCCTCCCATCGCCTTGATTCGCCGCTGCTCACGCCCGGCGAGAACCGGCAACTCTACGGTAAGTGCAACAATCCCTACGGTCATGGCCACAATTACGTCGTCGAAGTGAGTGCCCGCGGCCCTCTCGACCCCGCCACCCAGCGCGCCGTCGATACCGCTGCCCTGGACCGCCTGGTAACCCGCGAAGTGCTGGCCCATCTGGACCATCGCAACCTCAACACCGAGGTGGCGGCCTTCGCGCACGCCGTGCCCACCTCCGAGAACCTGGCCGCCGAAATCTGCCGCCGCCTGAAGCGCCACTGGCGCACCGTCTTCCCCGGGGAGTGGCCCCGCCTGGAGAAGATTCGCATCGCCGAGACCGCCCGGAACATCTTTGAAGTGATCGCCGATGAAATCGAATAAAGCCGTAGTCGAAATGTCGCCCAAGTCCGAGGAAGCGGGCAAAGCGGAAGACATTGCCCCGCTGGTCCAGGAAATGCTCGCCAAACTGGGCGAAGACCCCGCCCGCGAAGGCCTCGCCCGTACCCCGCGCCGCGTCGATCAGGCCCTTCGTTTCCTCACCAGCGGTTACCGCATGGACATCCAGAAAATCGTCAATGGCGCGCTCTACGACGTCAAGTACGACGAGATGGTGGTGGTGAAGGATATCGAGTTCTTCAGCATGTGCGAGCACCACATGCTGCCGTTCTACGGCAAAATGCACGTGGCCTATTTGCCCAAGCAGAAGGTCATCGGCCTCAGTAAGATCCCGCGCATCGTGGACGTGTTTGCCCGCCGCCTCCAGATCCAGGAACGGCTCACCCAGCAGGTTGCCCAGACCATCCAGGAGGTGGTCGACCCGGTAGGCGTCGGCGTAATCTGTGAAGCCCGCCACTTCTGCATGATGATGCGCGGCGTCGAAAAACAGCACTCCGGCGCCATGACCAGCGCCATGCTGGGCGCTTTCCGCACCCGCAAAGACACCCGCGACGAATTCCTGGCCCTGGTGAACCACAAACCCAACGGATTCTAAAAAGGAAAACACCGGGGTAAACGCCGAGGCTCCTTTCATCACTTTCCCTCCTTGGCGTGCGCGCCCGGAACTGCGAGAGCCACCTCACGCAGGTCCCCACCATCATCGACCAGATTGAGGATGCCGCTCGCAAGAGCGCCTTCGTCATTGTTGATCTCGAAGGGACCGCTTCGGTGATGGCAAGTTATGCGACAGGCCGGGCCGATCTGGTGCTAATACCGACGCAGGGGTCCCACCTGGATGCCGCCGAATCAGCGAAAGCCATCAAGTTGGTGCGCAGCCAGGAAAAGGCATTCGGCCGCACGATACCCCTGGCGATACTCTTCACCCGCACGAGCGTAGCGATACGCACCAAGACGTTTCAGGCGATCGAGGACGAGTCTGCGTCAAAGCATATTCCCATGCTCAAATCGCACCTACACGAGCGCGGGGCATACCGCGCGATCTTCTCTTTCGGCGGCACGCTTCAGACGCTAGGGGAGGGGGATGTCTCAAATATAAGGGGCGCGATCATCAACGCGCACGCCTATGTCAGCGAGGTGGTTTCCATGCTCAAGAAGCATTCACCGAAATCCAAGCGGGTCGCATAATGGCCAAGCGTGCAAGCGCATTCAGCGACGCCGAAGAATCGACAATGGACCTGAGCGGCTTTGCCCCCAAACCGGCTGTCCAGACCACGTTGCCGTCACCAGCGCAGGTAAGGGCCATCAGCGAGGCCGCCAATTTTCCGAGCCGCGAGGTGCAAAAAACTAAGCAGGCAACTCCAGGTTCGCGCAAGCCGCGACGCCATCGCACGGGGCGCAACGTCCAGTTCAACGCCAAGGCGTCGCAAACCACTATCGACCGTTTCTACGCGCTGTGCGATATGAAAGGCTGGGTCCTTGGCTACACACTGGAGCGCGCCGTGGATGCGCTTGAGCGCGAGCTGAAAGCCAAGCCATGAGCCGAGGATCGCGATTCTATAATCCGCAATTCGATCTCTTCCTGCCGAGCATCGTTGACCTGAAGTTCCGCGACCAGAAGGACACGATGGAGCGACCGTTTTTTCGCTGTCGAAGTCGAAACGCATGAAACCCATCGAATACGTCAGTCTTGAGAGTACCCGATTCGTGAGGGCATCCTCTCATGCCGCCAAACTGGTTCCTTCAGTTCTGGAGAGGTCAAGGCGATCGCGCAGGAATTTCACCAGGATTACGGTTTTGGCGGCACTTGCGAGAAATTCCGGAAAGGTATGGCGGAGGGCAATGGCGACGACCTGTTCAGAGGGCACCAGTCCTTGCCGAACCGTACGAATCCAGGAGCCGAATGATTGCCAAACAAGATGGGGTTTGATCGCCGAGAGAATCGGAAGCAGGCCCTGGGCGATGAGGCCGAGTCGGATGTGGCGATGATAGGCTGCAATCTTTCGGCGGACAGCATTGCGGTAGTCTTCGGAGTTGCGGTGCAAGTACTGGTTGCCGCTGACGCGCCGTAAGGGTGTCATAGCCGCCATCCCGAAGTGATAGGCATAGGCGCCGATGACACGAAGGGCCTGTTTGAAAGACACTTCGATTTTTTGAATCGCAGGCCATAGAGGCGGATGACATCCAGGGGGACAGGGTGAGGTCGGTGCACATCAGCAGGATGGCACCGCGCAGAGGATGAAGTACCACGACGAAGCGGACCAGGATGCCGACCGGGCGCCACAATAGGTCGGCGGCCCGAAACCTCAGGATCACCTCCTTCTCACCATAGATGGGGCTAGCAGCCCGTGGTAATAGTCATTCAAGGCCCAAAACGCCTCGGGGCGGCCGTATAGAATCAGTGGCTTAGGGAAGCGGTTTGCCCGAAACCTACTATTACCACGGGCTGCTAGGTTCTAGAAGGCCGTGCCGTTACGCCAGAGGAAGTCGCACTTATGCAGACGAGTGCGGCCGAATACAACCGCCTGTCTCGCCTAGCAGCCCGTGGTAATAGTCATTGAAGGCCCAAAACGCCTCGGAGCGGCCGTATAGAATCAGTGGCTTAGGGAAGCGGTTTTGCCCGAAACTTACTATTACCACGGGCTGCTAGAGCCGGTTTGGATGTGCCGGCCGAAGCCGTTGTGCAGGGGTCCAACCCGAAACCAGGTAGTCCCTCGGAACCCGATCCGGTGGCCCCGGAAGCCAACGAAGCTACGCAGGAGCACGGGAACCACTCTCCGGACAGCACAAACACCCCGGCCTCCGCACCGCCAACCTTCCAGACTCCGAAAGAGGTGGAGCGCCACGACCCATCGTAGTCTTCCATCCTCCCGAATCCTGCACCACGGGAGCAATACGATGCGCCGGTCCCGGAAACTAAGGAAGCCACAGGGGACCGCGAGAGCCACTTCCTGGACACCCCGGCCTCCGCACCG
The DNA here is from genome assembly GCA_035505095.1 of Bryobacteraceae bacterium. Classification (GTDB taxonomy): domain Bacteria; phylum Acidobacteriota; class Terriglobia; order Bryobacterales; family Bryobacteraceae; genus JOPF133. Next base: position 40,894 of record DATJRE010000170.1, read on the forward strand.
CCAACCCTCCAGACTCCGAAAGAGGCGGAGCGCCACAACGGATCGAAGCCTTCTACCTCCCCGAATCCTGCGCCGCGGGAGCAACCCGATCCGGCGGTCCTGGAATCCAAGGAAGCCGCACAGGACCGCAAGCGCCACTACCCGGACACTCCGGCCTTCGCGCCGCCACCGCTCCAGACTCCGAAACAGGAGGATCGCCACAACGGATCGCACTCCTCCACCTCCCCGAATCTTGCGCCACGAGGGGAATCCGATCCGGTGGTCCCGGACGCCAACGCAGGCACACCGGAGCAGTGGAGCCACTCTCCGGACAGCACAAACATCCCGGCCTCCCCACCGCCACCCCTCCCGAGTCCGAAACAGGAGCAGCGCCCCAACGCTTCAACTTCTCCCTCCACGCAAGGATCGAACGATTCAGTTGCCCCTACCCCCGATCACCACTGTGCCGCAGATCGCTACCGCCATGTCGGCGCTCGTGGCAGCCATCGGCGACGGGCGCATCACCCCCACCGAAGGAGAGAGCCTGGTCAACATCTTCACCATGCAAACCAAGTGCTGGAAACCACCGACCTCGATCGCCGGATCACGGAGCTGGAACAAGCCCTACCAGCCAATAAGAAGGCCGCCTAAGATGCCGGGCGGCTGGCCGAATCTCCGCCAAGAAAACCACGCGCGGCTGGGAGACGGCGGCGTGACGTCTATTCCCATCGGTCGCCCGCCGCAGTTCCGCCGCATGTCCCCACGCCGCCAAACCGTCACGCGCCGCTCCGTTTTACCGGGGAATCCCAAGTCATCGACGCCCCAACTCCAGAGTTGGGCTTCCTGCCCATCCGCCCGTCAGCCTGTATTTCCCCTGTTCTTAACAGGACGCAGGGCCCACCGGCATCATCGGCCGCCACTGCCGCAGTCTGGCCTCCTCGCCGGCACCATACCCCTTGCAGCTTGCCTCAGCTTACCGCCTTCTTATCGAAACGGCTCAGGCCCAGCGCCAGAAACAGGCCGTCGATCACTACCAGCGCCCCCAGCACCACCACCGTGTTGATGTGCGGCACCATGGGAGCCAGCACCCCGCGCAAACCCTCGCTGGCATACACCAACGGATTGATCAGCACGGCGTATTTGAGCACCGGAAACGGGGTCAGGAAAGACCACGGGTAATAGGCGCAGCCGAACATCATCATGGGCGCGATGATCAGACTGAACATCAGCCCAATCTGCGTCTGCCCCACGCTGCAACCCAGGGCCAGCCCGCCGGCCGCCGAACAGAGCGCCACCAGCAGGCAGATGGCCGCCAATTCAAAGGGGTGGCTCAGGTCGATACTCACGTCCGACCCCATCATCAGCCAGGCGGCCGGAATCACCACCAGGCCCGCCACCAGCGCCTGCACCATCCCGGTGACAATCTTGGCGACACCCAGCCACGCCGTGCCGATCGGCGCCAGCAGCCGGTCTTCGATTTCGCGGGTAAACTGAAATTCCGCGATCACCGGCATGGCCACCGCCTGCACCCCGGAAAGAATCATACTGATGGCCATCACGCCGGGCAGCAGGACACTCTTAAAACCCGCCTGCATCATGCCGCTGGTGGTCAGCACACGGCCGAAAACGAAGGTCAGCAACAGCGGCTGCAACAGATTTTGCAACAGCATGGGGAGCAGGTTGCGGCGCGCCACATGCCCGTCGCGCGAAAGCAGGGCGAAAAATGTCTTCCAGTTCAATCCCTTAGGCTCCTTCCGGTATGATGCAAAAACAGGGTCTCCAGGCTTGGTTCGGCGATGTGCACATCGCACAGCGTAACGCCGGCCCCCTGGGCGGCGCTGGCAATCCCGGCGATCAGCGGCCCCCCACGGTCGGCGTATACGTCCGCCGCCACGTGATCGGCGGAGCGCACTTCGTTGACCCCGGGCAGCGCCCGCAGACCTTCCATCAGGCCGTCGGGCAGGCGGTCGAAGCGCAACCGCAACAGGTAGCCGCCGGGAATCGACGATTTCAGCTCGGCCGGCGTGCCCTGCGCGATAATACGGCCGTGGTCAATAATGGCCAGGCGGTCGCAGAGGGCATCGGCTTCGTCCATGTAATGGGTGGTGAGTACGATGGTCTTGCCGGCGCGGTTGTAGTCGCGGATGATCTCCCATAACAGCAGGCGCGTCTGCGGATCCAGGCCCGCCGAAGGCTCGTCCAGGAACAGCACTTCGGGATCGTGCATCATGGCCCGGGCGATCGACAGCCGCTGCATCATGCCGCCCGAAAAGCCCCGCACCATGTGATCGGCCCGGTCCACCAGCTTGAACTTCTCCAGCAACTCCTCGGTGCGCCGCGTGGAATCGCGCTTGTTCTGGCCGAAATAGGCCCCGTGGAACAACAGGATCTCGCGGGCCGTGAGGGCGAAATCCAGGTTGGGCCGTTGGGGCACCACCCCGATCAGCCGCTTGGCCCCCACCTGCTGCTTCCACACGTCGTACTCGCCGACAAAGGCACGCCCGCTGGTGGGGCGCGTGCGAGTGGTCAGAATGCCTATCGTGGTAGACTTGCCCGCGCCGTTCGGCCCCAGCAAGCCGAAGATTTCCCCAGGGCGGATTTCGAACGACACATCTTCGAGCGCCACCACTTCGAGCTTCTTTTTCTTCTCCTTCGGTCCGGCCGACCGCTGCGGTCCGAAGGAAAAGCCTCCGCCGCGCGCTGCCGAGGGAGGCGGCGAGTCGTACACCTTGCGCAAGTGCTCAATGCGAATCCCGATTCCCATGTGCTGTCCTCACAGTTTGTCCAGTTCGCGGCGGGCGCGGTCCAGAATCTCGCTAACCCGCCGGCAATTGCCGTGGCGCACCGCGCGCACGCTGGCGCGGGCCAGCATCCCGATTTGCCCGAAGACCACAAACGATTCGGGACCCAAATTGCCCCAATCCTCGCATTCCTCCGCACGTTCCCAGATCTGCCGTACCGCCTCCGGATCCTTCGCCAGTTCCGCGCGTCCTTCGGCGGTCAGCGTATAAACCCGCCGCCCGCCCTGCATCTCGGCCGCAATCAATCCTTCGTCCTCAAGCTGCTGCAGGGTGGGATAGACGCTGCCGGCGCTGGCGTTGTAGACGCCGCCGGAGCGTTCCTTCATTTCCTTCATCAACTGGTAGCCGTGCTTGGGTCCCTCGGCCAGCAGCGAGAGTAACGCCAGGCGGACTTCCCCCGCCTCGAAGAACCGCCCACGCCTTCCGAAGGCGAATGCAGCCCACGGGGGTGCGCCGGCAAAAGCGCCAAAATTTCTACTCATGGTATATCTTACGATATACCGAACGGAATATCGGCGCAAGATAATTTTCAGGGAGTTTTTGGGGCTTGGCGGGGCACCGTGGGCCGGCGCGGCCTCTTGTTTACCTACTGCTGATGGGCAAAGGCGGGGCGAAGCTGATGCTGCACCATGAAGGGGCCGGAGACCAGACCCGAAAAGCCTGTGGGCACCCCGCCGGCAGGCGGCTCACGATGGACGTCTTCGCCACCGTATTGCCGAGGAAACTGAATACCGACATCGTCAACCGGACCGGCCTTGCAGGAGAAGGACGACTGGCAACTGAATCAGCCACTCG